>NZ_JBSHGZ010000052.1:0-60921 GCF_053618075.1 Embleya sp. NPDC055664 | reverse complement strand
CGGCCGGCGCGGTGCCGGCCGGCGCGGGCGCCTCCGTCGCGGGCAACGCGAGCCGGGCCGCGCCGGGCGGGATGGCCCGGGCGCCGGGCGTCACGCCGGGGATGGCCATCCGGTCCCGCTCGCGCTCCTGCTCGCGGTCGCGCTCGGCGGAGAACTCGGCGGGCGAGGGCCCCAGGCCGTGGAAGGTCGAGGCGGGGATCACCACGACGGCGCTCAGGCCACCCTGCGGGCGGGGCCGCAACTGCACCCTGATCCCGTGCCGTCGGGCCAGCCGGCCCACCACGAACACGCCCAGGCCGCCGGCGCCGCCGGCCGCCTCCTCCTCGGTGCTGTCCCGCTCGATCTGCGAGTTCAACTCGGTGAGCCGGTCCGCCGGTACGCCGATCCCGTTGTCGTCCACCGACAACACGACCTCGCCGTTCTCCAGCGTCCAGCCGCCGATCTCCACCCGGGACTCCGGCGCCGAGTAGGCGGCGGCGTTCTCCAGCAGTTCGGCCAGCAGGTGGCCCACGTCGTCGGCGGCGCGCCCGAGCACCTCGACGCGCGGCACGTGGCCGACGTCGATCCGCTCGTAGCGCTCGATCTCCGAGACACCGGCGCGGACCACGTCCAGGAGTGGGATCGCCGGTCGCCGGCCGCGCCGTTCGTCCGCGTCCGCGAGGACCAGCAGGTTCTCGCTGTTGCGGCGCATCCGGGTGGCCAGGTGGTCGAGCCGGAACAGGTCCTGCAGGCGCTGCGGTTCGTCCTCGCCGTGTTCCAGCTTCTCGATCAGGTCCAGTTGGCGCTCGACCAGGGTCAGCGTGCGCATCGACAGGTTGACGAACACGTCGTGCACCCGGCCGCGCATCAGTGTTTCCTCGTCGGCGAGCGCCGCCCGCCCGCGCAACAGCTCGGTGTGCTCCGCCTCGAGCCGGGCGCGTTCGGCCTCCAGGCGGGCGCTCTCCGCGGCCTGACGTACGGTCAACTCACGAAGTCGGGCGATGCGCTGCTCGGCGACCCGATGCCGCAACCACGCGGCGATCGAGGACAGCGCGACGGCGGTGGTCAGCAGCGTGCCCGCGAGGGCCGACTCCCACAACGTGTCGGTGTCGCCCAGCAGGACGACGGCGGTCGCGATCCCCGCCAACGCGAAGACGGCCGCCGCGGAACCGAACCCGGCGGCCGGTCCGCCGGCCGTGCGCCGGCTCCGGTGAACGGGTTCCGGAACGCGTACGGGTGCCGCGTCCGCCGCGTCGGGTGTTCCTGGATCCCCCTGCCCATACATGAGACGTGAGCATATCGTCGGACCCTCTTTTGATGTGGTTTCCGAAGCTACGCGAGTCGGCCCGAAAACGGCCGAAAAGGCCCCGCCCGGCACATGTCGGGTGAGACCTTTTCGGTATACGGAGCAACTTTTTTGACGATCGGTCAGGCAAATGCCCCAACCGACCCGATCACACGTCGCGCGAGCGCAGCCGGATCCCGCCGGCGATCAGCACGATCGCCGCGTAGGCCGCGATCAGCAACAGCGAGGGCCACGGCCCCGGGCCGCCTTCCCCGTCGCTGCCGCCGATCAGCTTGCCCAGCGCGAACATCGGCGAATACTCCATGACCTTCGAGCCCACCGAGTGCGGCAGGAACGGCCCGATGATCATCGGCAGCAGGATGGCGCCCATCAGCGCGGTGATCGCGCCCGCCGAGTGCCGCAGCAGCACCCCGAGCCCGAGCCCGAACAGACCGATCACGGCCAGGTAGAGCGAACTGCCGACGACGCTGCGGAGCAGGTCCACCTCGGCGGTGGAGTCGCCGATCCTGGAGGTGAACATCGCCTTGCCGAGCACCGCGGTGATCCCGATCGTGACCAGACCGACCACGAACATCAGGCCCGCGAACACCACGCCCTTGGCGACCAGCACCTGGATGCGGCGCGGGTACGCGGTCAGCGTGGTGCGGATCATCCCCGTCGTGTACTCGGCGGAGATGGTCAGCACGCCCAGCGTCGCGGCGGCGAGCTGGGCGATGATCACGCCGATCAGCGAGATGCTGACGTAGTCGTCGTCGGGCTTCGGGTTGGCCAGCCCGGCGATCAGCATGCCCAGGCCCAGGATCAGCGCGACCATCACGATCAGGGTCCACACCGTGGAGCGCACCGTGCGGATCTTGGTCCACTCGGACAGCAACACCCGGCCGAAGCCCGCGTTGCCACCGCCGATGTTGCCGCCGACGTGCGCGGGGTGACCGGCCTGCTGCCCGGGCGGGAACTGCTGACCGGGCATCTGCTGCGCGTGCGGCTGCTGCGGCTGCATTTGCTGAGCGGGCAGTTGCTGCCCCGGCGCCTGCTGTGCCTGCATGTGCTGGTGCATCGGGGCCGGTTGGCCCTGCGGGAGCAGGTGCGGCGGGCCCTGGGGCATCGGGGGCGGAGTGTTCTGTGCCATCGCTCAGCCCTCGCTTCCGTTGGATCGCGGCATGGACGGGGACGGGGCGCCGGCGGGCGCGCCCCACGGGGCGCCGGGCGCGCCCTGCTGCGCATACCCGGGCGGCGGACCGGCGAACTGCGGGCCGCCCTGCTGCGGGTATCCGGGCGGCGGCGCCGCTCCGGGCGGACCCCACCCCGGCGGCGGACCGCCCGGCAGGCCCGCGCGGTACTCCACGCTGTGCTGGGTCATCCGCATGTAGACCTCTTCGAGCGAGTCGAAGCGCGGCGACAACTCGTGCAGCGCGATGCCGTGTTCGGCGGCGAGGTCACCGATCACCACGGGCGACAGCTCGTGCACCCGGAACGAGCCGGCCACCGCCTGGTCGGGCGTGACCGTGGCGCCCTTGCCCTGGAGCAGCGCGTTGAGCTTCTCCGCCTGCGGCGAGCGCACCACGGTGAACGACTGCGAGTTCGTCTCGATGAAGTCGCGCATCGAGGTGTCGGCAATCATCCGGCCCTGACCGATCACGATCAGGTGGTCCGCCGTCACCTCCATCTCGCTCATCAGGTGACTGGAGACGAAGACGGTGCGACCCTCCGAGGCCAACTGCTTCATCAGGTTGCGGATCCACAGGATGCCCTCGGGGTCGAGCCCGTTGACCGGCTCGTCGAACATCAGGATCCCGGGATCGCCGAGCAGCGCCGAGGCGATGCCGAGCCGCTGGCCCATGCCGAGCGAGAAGCCCCCCGCGCGCTTCTTGGCGACCTGGGTCAGGCCGACCATCCCGAGCACCTCGTCGACGCGACGGTTCGGGATGCCGTTGCTCTGCGCGAGACACAGCAGGTGGTTGTACGCGGTCCGGCCACCGTGCATCGCCTTGGCGTCCAGGAGTGCGCCCATTTCCCGCAGCGGGGCCTGGACGTGGTCGTACGGGCGGCCGTTGACCGTGACGTTGCCCCCGGTCGGCGTGTCAAGGCCGAGGATCATCCGCATGGTGGTCGATTTGCCGGCCCCGTTGGGGCCGAGGAAGCCGGTCACCGAGCCCGGACGCACTTGGAAGGAAAGCTGATCCACCGCCAGCTTGTTTCCGTAGCGTTTGGTGAGCCCTCTTGCTTCGATCATCTGTTGCCGCACTCCCAGGAAGACTTCGGGGGGATGGTGCCGGACCGACTCTGGTGCCGACCGGGCTTCGAGCTTAGGCCCGAACCCCCGCTGCCGACGGCCGCCGTACGACGGGCCCGCGCTGGGACATGGGTTCGAGGGAAGTCCCGCAAGTCATCCCAGAGGACGATTGACAAGCTCAGGCCTGGTTCTGGCGAGGCGTGACCACTTCGCGCAGAATGAGCAGAACGGCCGCCGCGATCGGAATCGCGAGCAGCGCCCCGGTCACCCCGAGCAGCGCGCCGCCCACCAGAGCCGCGATCACGGTGATCGCCGGCGGCACGTTCACCGCGCGGTTCATCACGCGCGGATAGATCAGATAGTTCTCGAACTGCTGGTAGGCCAGGAAGAAGATCACGCAGGTGAGCGCCTTGCCGGGGGAGTCGAAGAAGACCACCACCGACACCACCGCCGCGCCCACCGTGGCGCCGATCATCGGGATCAGGTCGGTGATCGCGATCACCAGGGCCAGCGGCAGCGCGTAGTCGTTGCCCAGGATCATCAGGAAGATGAACGAGGACAGGCCCGCGCAGGTGGCCACGATCAGCGCGCCGTTCACGTAGCCGCCGATCCCGGACAGGATCTCGTCGCCGAGCAGCCGCACCCGGGCCCGGCGCGACCTCGGGAACAGGTTGTACAGGTGCTCCTTGATGCTGGGCAGCGCGCCCAGGAAGTACAGCGTCAGGACGATCACGGTGAGCGTGTCGAACACCGACGTCAGCACCATCTTCCCGAAGCCCCACAAACCGCCCGCCACGTTCTCCGCCGTGTTGGCGTTGGCGGCCCAGTCCTTGGCCCGGTTCACCAGGTCGTACTTCTCGTCCAGCTGCCGGAATCTCTCGTTGTTGCGCAGCTCGGTGAGGCTGTCGGGAATCGAGTTGATCAGGCTCGACGTCTGCTCGACCAGCGGCTGGGCGATCGCGGTGACGAAGGCCGCGGCGAAGACGACGAACCCGAACGCGACGGTGCACACCGCCCAGCGTCGGGGCATGCCGCGCTTTTCGAGGCGTTCGACGAACGGGTTCAGCCCCGCGGCCAGGAAGAACGAGATCAGGATGATGATCAGGACGTGCTGAATGCCCATCACGGCCCGGGCCAGGAACCACGCGGTGATCAGGCCGAGTCCGCCGATGAAGCCGATGTAGAACGGCGAGGAACGGTGCAGCGGGCGACCCGGCTCGCCGAACCGCGAGCCGACGCCGGTCCACGGCTGGACCCGGGTGGGGGCCTTGGCGTCGTCGGGGACGGGGGAGGGTACGCCGGGGGCGGTCGGCGCGCCGGGTTCGGCCGCCGGGCCGGGTTCGGCCGTCGCGATCTGGGCGGGCACCCGGGCGGGGGCGGCGTCGGTGCTCTTGCCGGCCGGTTGGTCGCCGACCGACGCGTCGCCGGAGGCCGGCGCCCCCGCCGGGTCGGCGGTGCCGGTTGTACGCCCCGCGTCTGTCGTCGTGTCGACCGTGCCGCCGGTACCGCCCCCACCCGGGGTCGCTACGTCGGCCGCCGTGCCTGCGGTACCGCTCGGGCGCGGTGCGGTCGTCCCGTCGATGGTGCCGCCGCTGTCGCTACCGCCCGGGGTTGCCTCGTCCGCCGTGCTCCCCGTTGGCGTGCCGCCCGGGGTCGGTGCGGCGGCTGTCGTGCCCCCGTCCGCGCTCGGCGCGGTCGCCGGCGATCCCGTGGATGTTCCGTCCCCGGCCGGTGTCGGCTTCCCCGGTCTGCGGCGCGGTCGGATGTTGCCCAGTCGACCCATGGCCCCGTACTCCTCGTCCCCTGCCCGGGCCGTCGGCGGCCCGGATCCGGATGTGCCCTGCCGACGCGTCCGGGATCACGTCATGAAAAATGCGGCCGGGCGGCGGACGGGTCCCCATGGAACCCGTCCGCCGCCCGGCCGCCGAAGCCGGCCGAAATACCAGTTGCCGATGCCCCGCCGAGGCGCGTCAGCGGCTCTGCTGAGCCGGCACACCCGGCATCTTGTCGTCGTCGTCATCGATGCTGACACCCGCGGCGGCGACGGCCGCGCCGGTGAGCGTGGCCAGCATCTCCCGCACGTTGGTCAGCTGCGCGTTGATGCTGTCGCGGCGGTGGGTCAGCGCGGCCAGCTCGCGCTCGGACTCCGAGCGGATCCGGTCGGCCTTGGCCCGCGCGTCGGCCACGATGTCGTCGGCCTGGCGCTGCGCGGTCTCGATCGTCTGACGCGAGCGGCGCTCGGCGTCGGTACGCAGCTTCTCGGCCTCCAGGCGCAGCTGTTCGGCCCGGTGCTCGACCTCGGACAGCCGCTTCTCGGCCTTGGCCTGACGGGCCGCCAGGTCGCGCTCGGACTGCTCGCGGCGCTTGGCCAGGTTCGTCTCGAAGTCGGCGGCGGCCTGGGCGGCCTTGGCCCGGGTCTCCTCGAAGAGGGCCTCGGCCTCCTCGCGCTTGGCCGACGCGTCCTTGGCCGCCTCGCCACGCAGCTGCGCGGCGTCGCTCTTGGCCTTGTCGAGGATCCGCGAACCCTCGTCCTCGGCCTTGGCCTTGCGCTCCTTGCCGTACTGCTCGGCGTCGGAACGGACCTGCTGCGCGGCGGCCTCGGCCAACTCGCGGTGCTGATCGGCGGCGCGGCGGGCCTCCTCGCGCAGGTCCTTGGCCTCTTCCTCGGCGAGGCGGAGGATCTTCTCCACCCGTGCGCCGAGGCCCGCGTAGGACGGTTCGGCGTCGGCGAGTTGGGCCTGCGCGTTCTGGCTTTCGAGGTGCAGTTCCTCGATCCGCTTCTCCAGCGCCGAGATCCTCGCGAGCGCGCTGTCACGGTCCGACACGAGCTTCGTGATGCGGTCGTCGACCTGCGAACGCTCGTACCCACGACGGACGATGTCGAAGCCGTGCGGAGAGTTAGTGTCGCTCATGGGGTTCCTGTCGTATGACGGGTGCGGTGAATGAGGTGACGGGTGGAATCCTGGCACGAATCGGGCGGAGCATCGACCTGACCGGGAGATAAGAACCGGCCGGCATCGCTCAATCGGATGACGACGAACCGGAGCCCTTCGCCGCGGGGCCCTTGCCCGACGAGGAGTTGCCCTTGCCGGCCCCGAGGCCCGCGGGCGCGGCGAGCGCGTCCAATACGCCCTGCACGCGCGACATCTCGGCGGTGATGTCCTTGCGTCTGCGGTTCAACTCGTCGAGTTTGCGCTGTCCGTCGGCGCGGTGACGGTCGGCTTCCTTACGCGCCTCGGTGCGCAGTCGCTCCGCCTCCTTCCGCGCCTCGTCGAGAACCTTCTCGGCGTCCGCGGCGGTCTTGCGACGGACCGCCTGCGCCTCCCGCTGGGCGGCGGCCACCTGTTCGGCCACCTTCGCCCGCAGGTCGTCCGCGCCCTTCTGGGCGTCGGCGAGCCGCTGTTCCGCTTCCGAGAGCAGCGCCTCGGCCTTCTTCACCGCGGCAATACGTACCCTATCCGCCTCGGAACCGGCCTTGTCGCGAATCCGCTCGGCTTCCTCGGCCGCGGCCACCTTCATCTTCTCGGCGTCCACGCGGGCCTCGCTCACCTGTTCCTCCGCGGCGGCCACCAGGTCGTCGACCCGCTTGCCCGCCTGCTTCAGACCCTCCGCGGCCTGCCGGCGGGCACGTTCGACGACCTGCTCGGCCTCGCGGTCGGAACGCTCGCGCGTGGCGGTGGTGTCGCGCCGGGTCTCGCCGATCATCGCGTCGGAGTCCTGGCGCGCCTTCTCTATCACCGCGGTCGCCTCGGCGCGCAGGCGTTCGTCCTCCGCCTCGGCCTCGGCGATCAGCAGGTTCGCCGCCTCGGTCGCCTCGGCGACGCGCTTCTCGGCCTTGCGCTCGGCGGTGCCGACGATCTCGGTGGCCCGGCCCTTGGCCCGAACCAGCAGCTCCTCGGCGTCGTTCGTGGCCCGCTCCAGCTCGGCGCGGGCCTGCTCGCGCAGTTGCGCCGCGGCCTCCTCGGCCTCGCGCAGCTCCTTGTTCGCCGCCTCGCGGCCGGCCGTACGGGTCTTCTCCGCCTCGCGGTCGGAGTCGGACTTCATCCGGTCGGCGTGCTTGCGCGCGGCGGTGACCGTGGCGTCGGCCTCCGCGCGGGCCCGGACCAGCGTGGTCTCCGCGTCGTCGCGGGCCTTGGCCAGGTCGCGTTCGGCGAGCGCGGTGAGCCGGTCCGACTCCTCCCGGGCGGCGTCCTCGATGCCCACCACCGCGGCGCGTACCGCCTCGGCCTCGGCCTGCGCCTCGGCGACCGCGCGGGCCGCGTCCTCCTTGGCCAACCGGGCCTGGGTGGTGGCGCTCTCCAGCAGGTCGGTGCCCCGCGCCTCGGCCTTCTCCAGCAACTCGCGGGCCCGCGCCTTGGTGCGATCGCGCAATTCGGCCGCCTCGTCGCGCGCCTCCTCCAGCGCCTGGGCGCCCTGGGTACGCAGCCGGAGCGCCTCGGCCTCGGCCTCCTCGCGCAACCGCGTGGCCTCGGTGTCGGCCTGCTCCAGCCGGCTCAGCGCGGCCGTCTCGGCCTCGTCGCGCATCCGCTCCGCGTCCGCGGTCGCCGCCTCCAGCGCGGCGGCGGCCTCCTCGCGCAGCGTGGTCGCCTCGGCGTTCGCCGAGGCCAGCGTCGCGGTCGCCTCGGTGTGCAGGCGCTGCGCCTCGCTGCGCGCCGCCTCCAGCGCCTCGGCGGCCTCCCGGCGCAGCGTCCCGGCCGCCTGCTCGGCGTCGGCGCGCACCTGTTCGGCATCGCGCTCTGCACGCTCCAACAGCGCGCGGGCGGCGGTCTGCGCCTCGGACCGGGCCCGGTCCGCGTCGGTCTCGCCCTGGGTGCGCATCGTGTCCGCGTCGGCCTTGGCCGCGGCCAGCGCGGCGGTGGCCTCCTGGCGCAGCGCGCGCGCCTCGCCGTCGGCCTGCTCCAGGATGCCGAGCGCGGTCTCCTCGCCCTCGGCCCGCATCCGCGCGGCGTCCTTCTCGGCCTTGTCCAGCGCGGCGCGCACGGTCGCGGCGGTCTCGGTGCGCAGCGTGTGCGCGGCGGCCTCCGCCTCGGTGCGCATGCGCTCGGCCTCGGCGTCGGCCTGCTCAAGCACCGAACGCGCGGTCTCGGTGGTCTCCTCGCGCAGCGTGCGGGCGGCCGTCTCGGCCTCCGTGCGCATGCGCTCGGCCTCCTCGTCGGCCTGCTCCAGGACCGAACGCGCGGTCTCGGTGGTCTTCTCGCGCAGCGCCTGAGCGGCGGCCTCCGCCTCGGTGCGCATCCGGGTCGCGTCGGTGTCGGCCGCGGCCAACCGGGCACGGGCCTGCTCGGTGCTCTCCTCGCGCAGGGCCGCCGCCGCGCTCTCCGAACTCTCGCGCAGCGCTCGCGCGGTCTGCTCGGTCTCCTCGCGCAACGCGCGGGTCTCGGCTTCCGTCCGCTCGCGCAGCGCATGGGTCTCGGCCTCGGTCCGCTCGCGCAGCGCGCGGGTCTCGGCCTCCGCCTCCTCGCGCATCGAGGACGCGTCGCGGCGCGCGGCCGAACGCATCTGGTCGGCCTCCTCGCGCGAGTCGGCGAGGGTCTTCTCCGCCTCGGTACGCGCGTCGGTGAGCGCCTTGTCGGCCTCGCGGCGCGAGTCGGTGCGGACCTTCTCGGCCTCTTCCCGGGCCTTGCCGATCAGTTCGTCGGCCTTGACCGCGGCCGACTGGGTACGGGCGCCCGCCTCGGCGCGAGCGCGCTCCATCGTGGCCTCGGCGTCGGCCCGGGCCCGATCCAGCGCGGCCTCGGCATCGGCGGCCGACTGCTCGGCCCGGGCCCGCAGTTCCTCGGTCCGGGTGTGCAACTCGGCGGCCTGCCGCTCCGCTTCGGCGCGCATCGCCTCGGCCCGGGCCTGGGCCTGATCGCGCAGCTCGGCCGCGGCCAGCTCGGCGGAGCGGATCAGCTCCTCGGCGGCGCGGTTCGCGTCGGCGCCCGCCTTCTGCGCCTCCGCCCGGGCCTTGGCCACCAGTTCCTCGGCCTCGGCGTGCGAACGACCGGCGTTCTCGGCGGCCTCGGTACGCACCCGCTCGGCCTCGGCGCGAGCCGCCTCGACCCGCTCCGCCGCCTGCGCCGCGGACTCCTCGCGCAGCTGCTCGGCGGCGGCCGCGGCCTCGCTGCGCAGGGTCTGCGCCTCGATCCGGGCGCGCTCCAACTCCTCGGCGGCCTCGGCCTGTTGGAGCTTGGTCATCTCGCGCAGGCGATGTGTGTCCGCGATCGCCTTCTCGCGCAGCTTGCCGGAGTCGGCGCGGGCCGCCTCGAGCAGTTCCTCCGCACTCTCGGCCGCCTGGGCACGCACCTGCTCGGCGTATTCGCGCGCCTCGTGCGCCAACCGGTCACTGGACACGCGGGTGCGCGTCTCGACCGCCTCGGCGTCGGTTTGGGCCCGGGCGCGCAACTCGTCGGCCTCGGTGCGGGCCTCGCTCTGTACCCGCTCGGCCTCGGATCGGGACTTGGCCATCAGGTCGTCGGCGGCCCGCGCGGCGGTCTCCAGGCGCTCGGCCGCGCCGGCCTCGGCGTTGGTGAGCAACTGCTGTGCCTCGGCCCGCAGTCGGTCCACCTCCTGCCGGCGGCGCTCGATCTCCGCGCGCGCCCCGGCCTCCAACTCGTCGACCCGGGCCAGGGTTTCCTCGCGGGCGGTGTCCAACTCGGCGCGGGTGTCGGTACGCAGTGCCTCGGCCTCGGCACGGGCCTCGTCGCGCAGCCGGTCCGCCTCGGCGATCGCCTCGGCGCGCAGCCGCTCGGCGGCGCCGCGGGCCTCGGCGGTGAGCTTGTCCGCCTCGGCGCGGGCCTTGGCCAGATGTGCCTCGGCGTCGGTCGCGGCCTTGCCGAGCTTCTCGCCCGCCTCGGCCTCGGCGCCCTGGAGCAGTCGTTGGGCCTCCGCCTGGCGGCGGTCCGCCTCGCCGGCCGCCTCGGCCCGCAGCCGTTCGATCTCGAACTGGGCAGATTCGAGCAGTTTCGCGGTGTTCTCGGACGCGCCCTGGGCGCGGGCGCCGGCCTCGCCGGTGACCCGCTCGGCCTCGGCCCGGGCCTCGCCGATGATTCGGGCGGCCTCCACCCGGGCGTCGCCGACCAGGCTCTCCGCGCGGGTGCGGGTCTCGGTGCGCAACTGCTCGGACTGGTCCACGGCCGCGCTCGCCCGGGCCTTGGCCTCGGCGACCACCCGATCCGCGTCGCTCTGCGCACGCGAGAGCAGCGACTCGACCTCGGCGCGCGTGCTCTCGTTGGTGCCCGCCGCCTGCTCGCGGGCGGCGGCGGCCACCCGCTCGGCCTCGGCGCGGGCGTTGTCCAGGAGTTGGCGGGCGCGCTCCTCGGCCTGGGCGCGCAACTGCTCGGCCCACGCGACGTTCTCGTTGACCCGGGCCTCGGTGGCCTGGCGTGCCTGGGCCAGTTCCTCGTCCAGGCGCCGGCGGCGCTCCATGACCTCGGCCTGCCACTCGGCTTCGAGCCGGGCGGAGCGGGCGGCGGCCTCCTGGAGCAGGCGCTGGGTGGTCGCGCGCGACTCCTGCAACTCGCGCTCGGCATCGGCGCGGACCTGGTCGGCCTGCAGTTGCGCGTTGCGCAACATCTGCTCGGCCTGGCCGCCGATGCTGTCGAATCGGGGTGTGGCGAGCTGGCGGCGAAGGTCATGCAGCTTCGCGCGGAGAACCTCGACCTGATAGCCGAGGTCCTCCGCGTGGGCGACGGTGTCGTCGCGCTCCTTCTTCAGCCGCTTGATCTCGTCGTCGAGCTGTTCGAGGTGCTCGTCGACTTGGTAGCGGTCGTAGCCCCGCACTGTGGGGTCCCACTCCATCCCCTGGCCGCGTACGTTTCAGTACTGCAAATCGGCCGTTTCCGACCGGTTGGTGACGAAACGACCCCGACAACCATCCGGAACCGCCCGTACCGCATTGACTACCAGGGAGAATGGTCTCAGATCCAGGGACCGCCGTCAGACGTTACGAAAGCGGTTGATGGCGTCGATATGCCGCGCGCGCATCTCGACGTCCCGAACCCCCAGGCCCTCCTCCGGTGCGAGACACAGTACGCCCACCTTGCCCTGGTGCAGGTTCCGGTGGACGTCCCGGGCCGCCTGACCCGTCTCTTCCAGAGCGTAGGTGCGCGACAACGTCGGGTGAATCCTACCCTTCGCCACGAGCCGGTTGGCCTCCCATGCCTCCCGATAGTTGGCGAAGTGCGAGCCGACGATCCGCTTCAGGCTCATCCACAGATAGCGGTTGTCGTATTCGTGCATGTAGCCCGACGTCGAGGCGCAGGTCACGATGGTGCCGCCCTTGCGGGTGACATAGACCGAGGCGCCGAACGTCTCGCGGCCCGGGTGCTCGAAGACGATGTCCACGTCCTCGCCGCCGGTGAGTTCGCGGATGCGCTTGCCGAACCGGTTCCACTCGCGGGTGTCCTGGGTGTGCTCGTCCTTCCAGAAGCGGAAGTCCTCGGCCCGCCGGTCGATCACCAACTCGGCGCCCATGTCCCGGCACAGCTGCGCCTTGTCCTCGGAGGACACCACGCAGATCGGCGTCGCGCCGCCGGCCAGGGCGAACTGGGTCGCGTACGAGCCCAGGCCGCCGGAGGCGCCCCAGATGAGCACGTTGTCGCCCTGCTTCATGCCCGCGCCGTTGCGTGAGACGAGCTGGCGGTACGCCGTCGAGTTGACCAGGCCCGGCGAGGCGGCCTCTTCCCACGACAGGTGCGCCGGCTTCGGCATCAGCTGGTTGCTCTTGACCAGGGCGATCTGGGCGAGGCCGCCGAAGTTGGTCTCGAAGCCCCAGATCCGCTGCTCGGGGTCGAGCATGGTGTCGGCGTGCCCGTCGGGGCTCTCCAACTCGACGGACAGGCAGTGCGCGACCACCTCGTCGCCGGGCTTCCAGGCGTTGACGCCCGCGCCGGTGCGCAGGACCACGCCCGCGAGGTCGGAGCCGACCACGTGGTACGGCAGATCGTGCCGCTTGGACAGGTCGGATGCGCGGCCGTACTTCTCCAGGAAACGGAACGTGGAGACCGGCTCGAAGAGCGAGGTCCACACGGTGTTGTAGTTGATCGCACTGGCCATCACGGCGACGAGGGCTTCGCCGGGGCCGAGTTCGGGCAGCGGCACGTCGTCGACGTGCAGCGACTGGCGCGGATCCTTGTCCCGCGATTCCACGCCCTCGAACATCGTCTCCTCGTCCTTGTGGACGGTGACGGCGCGGTACGAGTCGGGAAGCGGGAGCGCTGCGTACGCCTCCTTGGGGGTGTCCCCCGCGAGGATGGCGTCGAGGATCTCCTTCATCGTCGGCCTCCATGGGTCGGCGGTTGAAGCATGAGAAACATGAGGGATTGCCGAGCTTCGCTGAACTTACTCGCTGGTAACGCTAGGCGTTCGGCATAAAAGCGACAAGGGGCGAAGTCACAGGAACTGCGCCGCCGCTTTGACGATCTGTCTGTTGACGAGCCGCCGGCTCCGCGGGATGGCGCGGCCGGTCGGGCGCCGCCGCGGGATGCCGCAGGTCGGCGCGCTGTCGTGCGCTGTCACGTATGGTCGCGCGCGGTCGCGCGCTGTGTGCGAGTGGCCGCGTGATGTCGCGGGCCGGATGCCGGGCCCGGTGGTCGACGCCGGGCCCGGTGGCTCAGTGCTCCGTGTCGGGCGCGGCCGAGGTCACCAGCTCGGTGAGCACGCCGTGACAGTCCTTGGGGTGCAGGAACGTGATGCGCGAACCCATCGAACCACGCCGGGGCTCGTCGTACAGCACCCGGACGCCCTTGGCTCCGATCGCCGCCGCGTCCCCGTCCACGTCGGCGGTGCCGAACGCGATGTGGTGCACACCCTCGCCGTTCTTGGCCAGCCACTTGCCGACCGCGGAGTCCTCGCGGATCGGCTCCAGGAGCTGGAGGTAGGACGCGCCGCCGTCCGAGGTCTCGTTGATCTTGAGCATCGCCTCGCGGACGCCCTGCTCCTCGTTGATCTCGGTGTGGAACACCTCGAATCCGTAGGTCGTTGTGTAGAAGTCCACCGTCTCGTCGAGGTTGTGACAGGCGATGCCGATGTGATCGATACGCGTGAGCACCATGGCCTCCCGAGGCCGTCGAGAAATGCGGGTTACCTGCGAGTAGATACCCGACCCTTCGTCACGAGACTATGGGCGAGAGCACACCCGATTCGTGCCGGGCGTGAGGGTGGGTTCCGTCACATCGGGGCCCCCTGCACCGGTCGGCGCCCTTCCGGGTAGGTTCCGGAACAACTTCACGTCCGTCGCGGGGATGCCGCACGTCGCCCGGCCCGCCCGGCGATGGCACCCCGACCATAAAGTTGTGGAGGCCACCCTCATGGCCGGTTCTGTCATCGTCGCCGGGGCCCGTACCCCCGTGGGTCGACTGCTCGGCTCCCTCAAGGGCTTCTCCGGCACCGACCTCGGCGCCATCGCGATCAAGTCCGCGCTCGAGCGCGCGGGCGTCACCGGGGACCAGGTCCAGTACGTGATCATGGGCCAGGTGCTCCAGGCGGGCGCCGGTCAGATGCCGGCCCGACAGGCGTCGGTCAAGGCCGGCATCCCGATGAACGTGCCCTCCCTCACCGTCAACAAGGTCTGTCTCTCCGGCCTGGACGCGATCGCGCTGGCCGACCAGCTGATCCGCGCGGGCGAGTTCGACATCGTGGTCGCGGGCGGCATGGAGTCGATGACCAACGCCCCGCACCTGCTGCCCAAGTCGCGCGAGGGCTTCAAGTACGGCGCGGTGGAGATGCTCGACGCCATGGCCTACGACGGCCTCACCGACGCGTTCGACAACATCCCGATGGGCGAGTCGACCGAGCACCACAACACGAAGCTGGACATCTCGCGCGAGGAGCAGGACGCGGTGGGCGCGCTCTCCCACCAGCGCGCCGCTGCCGCCGCGAAGAACGGGATCTTCGACGCCGAGATCGTGCCGGTGGAGATTCCGCAGCGCCGGGGCGAGCCGGTCGTGTTCGCCGCCGACGAGGGCATCCGCCCGGACACCACCGCCGAGTCGCTGGGCAAGCTGCGTCCGGCGTTCAGCAAGGACGGCACGATCACCGCGGGTACGTCCTCGCAGATCTCCGACGGCGCCGCCGCGGTCGTGGTGATGAGCAAGGCCAAGGCCGAGGAGCTGGGCCTGGAGTGGCTGGCCGAGATCGGCGCGCACGGCAACGTGGCGGGCCCGGACAACTCGCTCCAGTCGCAGCCCTCGAACGCGATCAAGCACGCGCTGGGCAAGCAGGGCCTGACCGTCGACGACCTGGATCTGATCGAGATCAACGAGGCTTTCGCGGCGGTGGCCGTGCAGTCGATGCGCGACCTCGGGGTGAGCACGGACAAGGTCAACGTCAACGGCGGCGCGATCGCGCTCGGCCACCCGATCGGCATGTCCGGCGCCCGCGTGGTGCTGCACCTGGCGCTGGAGCTCAAGCGCCGCGGCGGCGGCACGGGTGCGGCGGCGCTGTGCGGTGGCGGTGGCCAGGGCGACGCGCTGATCCTCACCGTCCCGGGCGCCTGAGCCGGTTCGGTTCGGACCGGTCCACAAGCGTGAACCGGTCCGGATCGTACGGCTGAGCGACCGTACGGTTTCGTGTGATCGATCCACCTGAAACGATCTCGCAGTCGCGGGGCGCGCACTGCGGTGTGACGGCTCGCCGACTGCGGGGTCGTTTCGGCATATCCGAGCAGGGAAGCGGTGGCGCATGAGGTCGGGGATGGATGTCGCGACGTTGGTGGCCCAGGCCCGGGAGGGCAAGCCGCGGGCGGTGGCCCGGTTGATCTCGATGGTCGAGGACGCCTCGCCGCGGCTGCGTGAGGTGATGGCCGCGCTCGCGCCGCTGACCGGCAACGCCTACGTGATCGGGCTGACCGGCTCGCCCGGGGTGGGCAAGTCGACCTCCACGACCGCGCTGGTGAGCGCGTACCGCCGGCTGGGTCGGCGGGTCGGCGTGCTCGCGGTGGACCCGTCCTCGCCGTTCTCGGGCGGCGCGCTGCTCGGGGACCGGGTGCGGATGCAGGACCATGCGACCGACCCGGGCGTATACATCCGCTCGATGGCCTCGCGCGGGCACCTCGGCGGGCTGGCCTGGTCCACGCCGCAGGCGCTGCGCGTGCTGGACGCGGCGGGGTGCGACGTGGTGATCGTGGAGACGGTGGGGGTCGGCCAGTCGGAGGTGGAGATCGCCTCGATGGCGGACAGCACCGTGGTGCTGTTGGCGCCGGGCATGGGCGACGGGATCCAGGCGGCCAAGGCCGGGATCCTGGAGATCGGCGACCTGTACGTGGTGAACAAGGCGGACCGGGACGGTGCGGCGACGACCGCGCGTGAACTCGGCCACATGCTCTCGCTCGGCCAGGCGCGGGGGCCGGGGGACTGGCGTCCGCCGATCGTCAAGACCGTGGCCTCGCGCGGGGAGGGTGTGGACGAGGTGGTCGAGGCGCTGGAGAAGCACCGGGCCTGGATGGAGGCGGGCGGCGAACTGCGGCTGCGGCGTCGGCGGCGGGTGGCGGACGAGGTGGAGGCGATCGCGGTCACCGCACTGCGGGCTCGGATCGGCGACCTGCGGGGTGGGCGGCGGTTGGAGGAACTGGCCGACCACGTGCTGTCCGGGTCCATGGACCCGTATTCGGCCGCGGACGAACTGATCACGGGGCTGGGAGCCTAGCGGCTTCGCTGTTCGCGTGGTGGGCCCGGTTCGACTTGCCGTCCTCAAACGCCGGACGGGCTGGGTTGCTTCGGTCCGGCGCGCGGGCTGCGGTTTCGCTGTTCGCGTGGTGGGCCCGGTCCGGCTCGCCGTCCTCGAACGCCGGACGGGCTGGGGTTGCTTCGGTCCGGCGCGCGGGCTGCGGTTTCGCTGTTCGCGTCGTGGGCCCGGGTCGGCTTGCCGTCCTCGAACGCCGGACGGGCTGGGGTGGTCGGGCGGGCTCGTGGGCTGCGGTGCGGTTGACCGCAGCTCAAGCAGGGGAGCCGAGCAAATTCAGCCCGTCCGGCGTTTGAGGACGGTCGGCCGAGTTGGGTCGACACAGGCGTCAGCCTGTCCCGCGTTTGAGGACGGTCGGCACGAGTGCGTCGACACAGGCGTCAGCCTGTCCCGCATTCTTCTGTGGAGGGGCAGACCGCGGCGCGGGCGGCGGGGCGCAGGTGTGCGGCCACCGCGCCGAACGCTTCGCCGACCACCTGTTTTTGGGCGGGCGTCATGACGTCCATCAGGTGCTCGCGGACGCTCTCGACGTGCGTGGGCGCGGCGGCCCGGAGCGCGTCCCAGCCCTCCTCGGTGAGCACCGCGTAGGCCCCGCGACGGTCCGTCGGGCAGTTGCGGCGCGCGACCAGGCCCGCGTTCTCCATCCGGGTCATCTGGTGCGAGAGCCGGCTCTTGGACTGCTGGGTCGCCTCGGCCAGATCGCTCAGCCGCACCTCCTGCCGCGGGTGCTCCGAGATCTGCACCAGGATCTGGTAGTCGTGCAGGGACAGGCCGTGCGTGCGCTGGAGTTCGCGTTCCAGCCGCGCCGGCAGCATGTTGATCACGGCGATGATCTGGCGCCAGACGTGCTGGTCTTCATCGCTCAGCCATCTGGGCTCGGCATCGGTCATGAACCAAGAATACCGGAGTTAGTTGAAACTTGAATGACCCTTTGGTTGCCGCGCGTCGTGCACACGCTGTGAGACGGCCACGTGACCGATCGGTAACCTCCACTACGCTCGGCGCGTGCCGAAGCCACTGAACCTTCCCTTCGATCCGATCACGCGTGCCGACGAGCACTGGCGAGAGCACTGGGGCGAGTGCCCGCCGATGGTCGCCATTACCTCGATCATGCGTGCCCAGCAGATTCTGCTCGCGGGCGCCGACGCGGTGCTCAAGCCGTACGGCCTGACTTTCGCCCGCTATGAGGCCCTGGTCCTGCTCACCTTCAGTCGGACCGGCTCGCTGCCGCTGTCCCGGATCGGCGAGCGCCTGATGGTGCACCCGACGAGTGTGACCAACACGATCGACCGCCTGGAGCAGGCCGAGTTGGTCGCGCGTCGGCCGAACCCGCGCGACGGTCGGGGCGTACTCGCGGTGATCACGGACAAGGGCCGCGACGTCACCGAGCGGGCCACCCGGGACCTGACCGCGCGCGAGTTCGGGCTCGGCGCGTACACCGCCGAGCAGTGCGCCCAGCTGTTCGACCTGCTACGGGTGTTGCGGGTGGACGCCGGCGACTTCGTGGTCGAGGCGGAGGCGAAGGACGAGGCAAAGGACGAGGGCACGACGGGGGAGGGGGCGGATTCGGGGACCCCGGTGCCGGCGACGTAAGCTGCATGCGCCATTGTGAAAAGCGGTCGACGACCACGTCGAGCCCGCCGTTACCGAAGGTGCTGCCGTGAAGCCTGCCGTATTGACCCGCTACCGAGTGATGGCCTGGATCACCGGGTGCATGCTCCTGGTCCTGTGCCTGTGCATGGTCCTGAAGTACGGGTTCGACACCGGCGAGAAGGCGACGCTCTACGTCAGCCAGGCACACGGTCTGTTCTACATGATCTACCTCGTCGTAACCTTCGACCTCAGCAGCAAGATGAAGTGGAAGTTCGAGCGCATGCTGCTGATGATGCTCGCAGGCACCGTTCCGCTCGCGTCGTTCTACGCCGAGCGCAAGGCCGTCGAGGCGGTCCACGAGCGCGGCCTCGCCACCGCTCCCGCCGGCGCCTGAGCCGCTCGCAGTCAGCCCGTTCCGTACCCGCTTCCCCCCGAGGATCCCCATGCTTTCCACCGCCTCCGGCCGCTTCAAGGTGATCTCGATCGCCGAGGGTTGTTCGTTCCTGATCCTGCTCGTCTTCGGCTCGCTGCTGAGCCGGATCTCGGACATCAACCTCGTCATGCCGCTGGGCCTGCTGCACGCGGTCCTGTTCATCCTGTACCTGCTGGCCATGATGGACGTGCGCACCAAGCTGTCGTGGGACAACAAGACCACGCTGCTCGCGTTCGTCGCCGCGATCCCGCCGTTCGGCCCGTTCGTCTTCGACTACAAGATGAAGCACAAGCTGGTCGAGCCGACCGCGGCGCCGGCCACCGCCTGACCGGTCGCCGCCGCGCTCGCGGCACCGCCCACGAAGCCCCCGACACCTCGTCGGGGGCTTCGGCGTTATCGGGGGCGTGGGCATGTTTTCGGGGGTGCTTGGACATTTACTAGGACGTCCTAGTAATTTTTCCGGTGCCGCGCGGGAATGGGTCCTACGACGACGGCATCGGACGGGAGCCACGTGAACACCGAGGACATCGAAGAGGGTCGGCGGCGCTGGCAGGACCGCTACGACAAGGTCCGCAACGACGGCATGCGCCGCACCACGCTTTCCGAACTCGAGGTCGAGCCGGTCTACGGCCCGCCCGCGGACCAGCCCTACGCCGGCTTCGAGCGGATCGGCTGGCCGGGCGAATTTCCGTACACCCGCGGCCTGTACGCGACCGGCTACCGAGGCCGGGCGTGGACCATCCGGCAGTTCGCCGGCTTCGGCAACGCGGAACAGACCAACGAGCGCTACCGGATGATCCTGGCGGCCGGCGGCGGCGGGCTCTCCGTCGCCTTCGACATGCCGACCCTGATGGGCCGGGACAGCGACGACGAGCGCTCGCTCGGCGAGGTCGGGCACTGCGGCGTCGCGGTGGACTCGGCGGCCGACATGGACGTGCTCTTCCGTGACATCCCGCTGGGCGACGTGACCACGTCGATGACCATTTCCGGGCCGGCGGTGCCCGCGTTTTGCATGTACCTGGTCGCGGCCGAGCGGCAGGGCGTGGACATCGGCACGCTCAACGGCACGCTGCAGACCGACATCTACAAGGAATACATCGCGCAGAAGGAGTGGCTGTTCGCGCCCGAGCCGCACCTGCGGTTGATCGGCGACCTGATGGAGTACTGCGCCGAGAAGATCCCGGCGTACAAGCCGCTGTCGGTGTCCGGGTACCACATCCGCGAGGCGGGGGCGACGGCTGCGCAGGAGCTGGCGTACACGCTGGCCAACGGGTTCGGCTACGTGGAACTCGGGCTGTCGCGCGGGATGGACGTGGACGTCTTCGGTCCCGGGTTGTCGTTCTTCTTCGACGCGCATGTGGACTTCTTCGAGGAGATCGCCAAGTTCCGCGCGGCGCGTCGGATCTGGGCGCGGTGGATGCGCGACGTGTACGGCGCGAAGACCGCGAAGGCGCAGTGGCTGCGCTTCCACACCCAGACGGCGGGCGTGTCGCTGACCGCGCAGCAGCCGTACAACAACGTGGTGCGCACCGCGGTTGAGGCGCTCGCGGCGGTGCTCGGCGGAACGAACTCGCTGCACACGAACGCGCTGGACGAGACGCTGGCGTTGCCGAGCGCGCAGGCCGCGGAGATCGCGCTGCGCACCCAGCAGGTGCTGATGGAGGAGACCGGCGTCGCGGCGGTGGCCGACCCGCTGGGTGGGTCGTGGTACGTGGAGGCGTTGACGGATCGGCTGGAGGCCGAGGCGGAGGCGACGTTCGCGAAGATCCGCGAGTTGGGCGAGAGTTCGCCGCACCCGATCGGGCCGATGACGTCGGGCATCCTGCGCGGCATCGAGGACGGGTGGTTCACCGGGGAGATCGCCGAGTCGGCGTTCCGCTACCAGCGGGCGGTGGAGAAGGGCGACAAGCGGGTCGTCGGGGTCAACTGCCACGAGGGGTCGGTGACGGGGGACCTGGAGATCATGCGGGTCAGCCACGAGGTCGAGCGGGACCAGGTGGCGATGCTCGGGAAGCGGCGGGGCGCGCGGGATCAGGCTGCGGTGGACTCGGCGCTGGGTGCGATGCGGGATGTTGCGCGGGGGTCGGGGAACCTGGTGCCGCCGATGTTGGCGGCGGCTCGGGTGGAGGCGACGCTCGGGGAGATCTGTGACGTTCTCCGGGAGGAGTGGGGCACGTACACGGAGCCCGCGCGGTTCTGAGCCCGAGCCGGGTGGCCTCAAGCGCCGGCCGGGCTGGGTTTGGCCTCAAACGCCGGCCGGGCTGGGTTTGGTTGGGTGGCCGGGTGGGCTCCTGCGGGAGTCGACCCGGCCTTCGGCCGAGGTGGCCTCAAGCGCCGGCCGGGCTGGGTTTGGTTGGGTTGGCCGGGTGGGCTCCTGGGGGAGTCGACCCGGCCTTCGGCCGAGGTGGCCTCAAGCGCCGGCCGGGCTGGAATTGCTTGGGTGGGTTCCTGGGGGAGTCGACCCGGTCTTGGGTTGGGTTCGGGGGCGGTGGGCTTACGTGGTGGCTGGGAGTAGGCCGGTTACTACGAATGTGGTGAAGCGTTGGACCCAGTTGTCGGAGGCGGGTTCGGCGCTTACCAGGATGTGTTGGACCACCGTGCCGGCGATTACGTCGAAGATCAGGTCTACGTCTATGTCGCCCGGGGCGGTGATTTCGCCTCTGGCTTCGGCTCGGGCCCTGCCTTCTGTGACCAGGCGTTTTTGGGGGTCGACGATCTCTTCGCGGATGCGGCGCCGTAGGGCCGGGTCGCTGGTGGAGTCGGCTACCAGGCCCATCAGGGCCGTGCGCATCTCGGGGCGGCCGAGGAGTGCGGCGAAGCGGCGGACCACATCCTCGATGTCCGCGCGTAGATCGGGGCCTCGATCCGGCAGGTGCAGCGTGTCCAGCATCTCCGCGACGGCGGCGATGGCCAAGTCGTGCTTGGAGTGCCAGCGGCGGTACAGCGTGGTCTTGGCCACGCCCGCGCGCGTGGCGACGTCGCCCATGGCCAGCCCCGCCCAGCCGCCCTCGGCGAGGAGTGCGCGCGCCGCGGCCAGGATCGCGTCGTCCGCGGTGGTGCTGCGGGGGCGCCCGATGCGCTGTGGGGGCGCGCCGATCACCCGTCGTTCCGCCGGTTCCGCCGATTCGTCGTGCACGGGCGGTCATGTTACCGGCTGGTACGGTTCCCGGCCGTGATCCGCTTCGGTGGCGCAACTCACATCCGCCATTCGGGATCCTACGGTCGCATTCCGCCCGGCGCTCCCCTTACGCTACGAGCCGTAGCGAATCGCGGTGCCTGGATGGGGATTCGAGCACACGATCGCGACTGACGACCTGTCAAGGGTCGTCGTCCGTCCCGGGGCCCGCATCCTGCGGGGACCGGGACGCGACGGGAACTCGTGCGTGTGCCGGTGGGTCGCCCCGTGCATCGTTCGCCTTGCTCTCGGGGGAAGATGTCTACATGCAGCCACGGAACATGTCCATGCGCGGAGTAGTCGATCTCGGGGCGGTCAAGGCCGCCGCCGACAATGCCGCCAAGCGTGCGGCCGCCCCGGCCGGGAAGCCCGCCGCCGCGGCCGGTGGCCAACGGGTCGTCATCGACGTCACCGAGGCCACCTTCGAGACCGATGTGCTCGCGCTCTCCCAGCAGGCACCCGTCGTGATCGACTTCTGGGCCGAGTGGTGCCAGCCGTGCAAGCAGCTGAGCCCGCTCCTGGAGCGGTTGGCCGAGGAGTACGCCGGCCGCTTCGTGCTCGCCAAGATCGACGTCGACGCCAACCCGCGCCTGGCCCAGGAGTTCGGGATCCAGGGCATCCCCGCCGTGATGGCGGTGCTCGGCGGCCAGCTCGCCCCGCTGTTCCAGGGCGTGGTGCCCGAGCAGCAGGCGCGCCAGGTGCTCGATCAGCTCGTCCAGCTCGGCGAGGAGCGCTTCGGGCTGACCGGCGTGGTGGTCGACGGCGCACCGGCCGAGGCTCCCGACGACGCCGAGTCCGAGGAGGAGCCCCCCGGCGACCCGCTGCTTGCGCCCGCCGACGAGGCGCTGGAGGCCGGCGATCTGGACGGCGCGGCCCAGGCGTTCCGCAACGTGCTCTCCGACCACCCCGCGCACGCCGAGGCCAAGCTCGGCCTGATCAACACCGAACTCCTGCTGCGCACCCAGGGTGTGGACGCGGACAAGGCCCGGGCGGACGCCGCCGAGCACCCGGACGACGTCGCCGTACAGACCCTCGCCGCCGACGTGGACATCCTGGACGGCCGCGCCGACGAGGCGTTCGCCCGACTCGTGGAGACCGTGCGGCGGACCTCGGGCGACGAGCGGAACAAGGCGCGGTTGCACCTGCTGGAGCTGTTCGAGATCGTCGGCGCCGACGACCCCCGGGTGCCGAAGGCGCGCATGGCCCTTGCGGGCGTGCTTTTCTGAGTCTGCGTCAGCGCCGCGGTCCGGCTCCGAGCGCCGCGGTCCGGCTCCGTCGGACACCGGTCCGAGCGGCGTTTCGAGCGCCGTTCCGGCCGCCGGCCGCACTCGCTCGCTTTGTCGATGAAGCCCCGGTCGTTCTCGATTCCGAGAGCGGCCGGGGCGTTGTCTTTACCCATCTTTGACTATGGGTCATTTCCCTCGCCCTGCGTGTCTTTTGGTGACCTCCCGGTGATCCGTTAACGGACTTATCCCGCGAAATCGGATCGGCGGACATGCGTCTCGATACCGCGCTGTGATCCGGTGGCGAGCGGCGTTCGACGGTCCGCGTTACCCGCCGGTAACGAACCTCTTGTGTGCCGACCCGGTCGTGAAAGATGATCGGGCCGCTCGATCCGTGTCCCATTCGCCCCGGCAGCCGGTCGGTGGCGCGGACGCGGACCTCCCCATCCAGGCCGCGCCGGTCCTTCCCGGGACAGGCAGGCCCTCCCTCCATGCCCCGCCACGTGCGGCCCTGGTCCGCATGAGGAGGGGACTCTGTCCCGAGGAGGACCATGGACAAGAAGGTTCAGACGGGTAGCGGCAAGACCCGCTGGAAGCGATTCGGCATCGTGCTCCTGCCGGTCGCGGCGATGACCGTGGGTATGTTCGCGGGCGTCGCGAACGGTGTGGTCCCGGTGAACATCACCGTGGGCGGCGGCAACTTCAAGGTCCGCGCCGACAAGATGGAGGCGACGGACTTCTCCCAGTTCGGGGACTTCCTCAAGCGGAACAAGGGCGCCGACGTGCCGGTCGCGACCGCCGCGATCGGACACGCCGACATCACCAACCTCTGTCAGTCGGTCAAGGGGCCGTTCGGCATCGTGCTTCGGATCGAGGCCGGCGGCAAGGGCACCAAGGCCGAGGCCGACAACATGACCCTCTCGATGGACGGCCTCGACGGCGACGCGGTGTTCGAGAACATCGACATCGGCGTCGACGCGTCGACCATGGCCAAGGGCTCGGGGGGCAAGGGTCCGGCCACCATCGGCAACGGCCACCCCACGATGTTCGGCCAGCAGGCCAACAAGGCGACGTTCACCGACGTCAAGCAGTCGGCCTGGCTCGTGCAGGCGGGCCGGTTCTACCTCAAGGACCTCCACCTGGAGGTCGGCGGCGGTAGCAAGGAGTGCTTCTGACGTTCCGTCGGCTGTGGGCGCCTCGTCGTCCACAGCCGGTCAGTCGTATCGAGGCGGCATTCCAGGGAGTTGAACAGTGACCGCAGAACAGCGGCATCCCCATGCGGTCGTGCGCTGCCGGCGCGCGTTTCGGGAGTGGCGATCGGCCCGGCCGTTCTGGGCCGGACTCTTCACCATCCTGGCTGCCGGACCCATCCTGTGGGCCCCGTACGCATCCGTCAGCGCGGGTGACGTCACGGTCAGGCTGACGCAGTTCGGCGGCGTCTCGGCGCTGTTCATCGGCGCCATCCTGATCATGTGTGGAATCGCGCTCTGGTTGACCCCGGCGGCGCGGGTCTACCTCGGGATCTTCGTGATCCTCGTATCGCTCGTGTCCTTCATCGTGGCGACCTTCGGCGGCTTCGGCGTGGGCATGTTGCTCGGCCTCGTCGGTGGCATGCTCGCGACCTCCTGGACGTACAACGAGCCGTCGGACGACGAGGACGACGAGCGCCCCGGTGACGACGACGCCGGCGACGGACACGACGGCAGCGCCGACTTCGACGACACGCTCGTCGAGGACGGCTTCCTGGCCGACGCGTTGAGCGGGAAGGCCCCCGATGCCTCGGGGGAAGCGTCGACCGGGTCGGAGACCGACCGGCCCGGTGACAAGGCGGCGGGAACGGCCGCACCCAGGGTCACGCTCGCGGTGATCGTGGCCGCGATGGCAGGCGTGGTCGGACTGGTCGGGATCGCGAGCGCGTCGCCCAGCGACCCACTGCCCGAGAACCCGTACGCGGACGGCCCGTGCGCCTCCGCGAGTCCCACCACATCGGCGGGTTCGGCGTCGGCCGCGCCGAGCACGTCGAGCGCGGCGCCGAGCAGTACGGCCGCCACGTCCGCGGGTTCGACCCCCGCCGGCAAGGCGCCGCAGACGCGGTCCGCGGCGGGGCAACCCACTGCGGCGCAGAGCCCGGCGGCCGACCCGAGGGCCGGCACGTCCAAGGCGCCGGAAAGCAGGGAACCGGCTTTCAAGCTGCCCGAGTTGAAGCTGCCGGAGTTGAAACTGCCCGAGTTGACGCTGCCCGGCCTGCCCGGCCTGCCCGGGCTCGGCCTGCCCGGGATCAAGCCGTCCGCGCCGGCGTCGTCCGCGCCGGCGTCGACGGCACCCGCCGCACCCGCCGCGCCGTTGGCGGCCTCGGGCGGCTCGACCTCGGCCTCGGCCACGCCGCCGGCGGCCAAGTCGACGCCCTCCGCTTCGGCGTCGGGCAAACCCTCGACCAAGCCCACGACGACGTCGGCCAAGCCGTCGGCCACGTCGTCGTCGGCCGCGCCGAAGGACGGCAAGTCGCCCTTCCCATGCCCGGTCCAGGGTCCCGTGAACGCCAAGAGCGGCAACGGGATCCCGCCGGTCGCGGTGGACCCCCTCGTCCTCAAGTCCAGCCTGCTGGCCATGGCCGGGCTGAACTACGAGGGCGTGGTCAAGGTCAAAACGCTCACCGGGGTCGAGGAGAACGCGCTCAAGTTCACCGTGTCCAAGGGCATCGACATCTGGAACATGTCCATGACGGTGAAGGAGGAGGGCGGCAAGGACGTCGTCATCTCGTCCGACGAGGGCAGCAAGTCCTGGATGGACGCGGACATCGCGACGACGATGTACGTGAAGTACCTCAAGGGCAACATCTTCGGGATCATCCCGATCACCTTCACGCCCGAGAGCCCGCCGCCGATCAACGTGCCGATCGTCTTCTTCACGAACGTTGAGAGTTCGATGTACGCCCAACTGGGCGGCAAGTTGCACATCCCCGGCTACGGCCTCAACAAGGTCAACGTGAAGTAGTCGGGTCGAGTCGATACGAGCGGTCGACGCACCGAACCACCGATGCGCCCCGGAACCCACGCGGTTCCGGGGCGCATCGGCGTGCGGGCCGGTTGATGCCGGGTGCTACGCGTCCACGTGGCGTTCGCGGAACAGGGCCAGGATGTTCTCGGCGGGCAGGCTCGGCCACAGGGTCACCCGGCCGTTGCGGCGGTCGATGATCCACTGGCCGGCGCCGACGTTGGCCATCGGGTCGGGGTCGGCGAAGATCGGCTGGACCAGCCAGCCGTACTCGAACTCGCTCATCACGAAGTCGACCGGCGCGTGCGGACCGCCGCCGACCACGTGCCGTCGAGCCTTGTCCCGGGCCTCGCGCTCGTCGATCGGCTTCGGGGGCAGCGGCTCCCGGGCGGGCGTCAGGTTCAGGCGGGTGGGCCGCCGGCCCTCGATCAGCGCGATCAGCGCGCCGTCGAACGTGTCGGCCACATGCCACAGGTCGCCCCACCACAGGTACACCGCGCCGCGCGGATCCATCGCCAACCGGCCGCGTCCCAGGTCGTATTCGCCGACCGGGGTGAGCGGCCGGCCCAGCGCCGCGCCGTACGCCGCGAGCACGTCGCCCGCGTACAGCCCGACCAGCGGGTCGATCCGGAACGGCATCCGGGACATGTCCGTGCCGGGCCCGTACTGATGCACCGTCATCCCGCCGAACTCCCACAGTGCCTTGATCGCGCTCGGCGGGACATCGATCCCGGCAGTGCCCAACGCCCGGTACCAGCGCAGCAGTTCCTCTTCCGGGATGTGGATGCCGGGCTGCCGGCCGGTGGCCGTCAGCACCTGGGCCACGGCCTCGGGAAAACGATCGCTCATGACGCGGGCACCTCCAGGATCGTCACGCCCAGATCGGCCAGCGCGGGCGCGCAGGACGAACACGGCGGGATCGGCCGCTCGTGCGCGGGGTCGTTCGGCTCGCGCAGCAGGATCGCGGCCAGCGCCGCGCCGCGCAGCAGGTGCCGCATCCGGTCGAGCACCGCCTCGTGGTCGGGGTCGTGCACACCCTCGGCGGCCAACGACGCCTCCGCCTCGACCGCGACCTCGGACAACAACGCCGCGTCCGGGCAACGCCCGTGGAACACCGAGCGCATCGCGGGCTCGGTACGGTCCAGGAGCGCGGTCACGGCCGGGTGCAGGTCCACGAGCGTGGTGTGCGCGCTCACCGCCGTCATCGGCTCCCGGCCGGGGCGCTGCAACGCCGCACCGACGCCGGGCGGCAGCTGATTGTCGAACATCGGTCTCGTCCGTTCCCTTCGTGATGCCGCGTCAGGGACGCAGGTCGGCGGGCAGGCCCGCGCCCGCGTGGTCGACGACGATCGGCCGGTAGTGGCCGCCGGCGGCCCCGGTGCGGGCGATCTCGTCGAGTTCGCCGGGCACTTGGACCAACGCGTCGGCCAACAGCGTGCCGACGTCGTCGGCGAGCCGGGACAGCAGCGCGACGGTCGCCTCCGGGGTGTCGCCCTGTCGGGCGTAGCGGTCGTCGTTGTCCCAATACCAGACCGAACCGGCGTCCTGCCCCTGGGTCTTGAGCACCAGCGCGCCGCCCTGGACCCACGCGACGGCCAGGAAGTCGGCGGTCAGCCGGTCGGTGAACCGGGCCGCCACGTCCAGCAGGTCGTACGGGTCGTATGCGCCGTAGAGGTTGAAGAACTGCTGGTCGAACACGAACCCGTGGCGCGGGTGCACCGCCGGGCGGGCCGGCGGGCCGGCGCCGTTGTCGATCAGCAACGCCCGGTAGGCGTCCGGGAGTCGGTACTTGAGGTACTTGCCCTCCAGGTGGGTCAGGTCGACGTCGGTCAGCGGTCGGCCGACGTGCAGCGTGACCGGCACCCGGGCCTGCTCGACCGGGCTCCACAGGCCGGTGCGGTCCCGGTCGACCGACGTCATCGTGGCCACCCCGCCGTGGTGGCGCATCGCGTTCTTGACGTCCACCGGGATCAGGTACAGCCGGCGCGCGTGCGGCGCGTGATGCCAGGTCCAGCCGCGCGGGGTCGCCGTCTCCACGAGGTCCCGGTAGAGCGGATCGCCGGTTCCGGCCGCCGCGAGGTTGGCCGCGAGGACGTCGGTGACCCTGGCCTCGTCGACACCGAGCCCCGGCGGGATCGGCGCGGCCTCGATCACCACCCGCGCGTACGGCAGGAAATCCGGGAATCCGTACAGGTCGACGAAGACCCCGTCGGGGTAGACCCGACTGCGCGAGGTGCGGCCGAAATCGACGATCGAGCCCGCGAATTCGGCGGCCGGCGAGTCGCCGGCCGCGGCACCGATATCGGTCATGGCGCGGTCCGTTCCGGATCTGCCGAATCCAGGAACGGGGAGGTCGGGTCGATCTCCCACAGCTCCAGGAATTGGGCGAAGGTATCGGCCACCCGGCGGAGCAGGTGGGTCGAGATGTATTCGGGGGTGTATTCCTCGTCGGTGTCGAGGGTCGATTCGCTCCAATACCAGAGCGAGCCGCATTCGGGTTCGGTCACCTTGATCGCCACGATTCCGGTGGTGAGGCGGGTGACCGGTAGATAATCCCGGGTGAGTACATCGCGGCAATAGCCGTGGGCGTAGAGCAGTTCGGTCTGCGGATCGCCGCCGGTGCGGTGGCCGTAGAGGTCGTCCTCCGGGTCCAGGCCACGCGGCATGAGCTGGGCGGCGACCGGGAAGTCGGCACCGTTGGTGGCGGCGAGCCAGGCCCGGTATTCGGCCGGCAGGGCGAACCCGAGTTTTTCCTCGAGTTCGCGCAGGGCTTCTTCCGAGAGGGTTCCTCGCGGCGTCAATTCGACGGTCAAGGCTGGACTCCAGGGTTGCCGGACGCGGGATCGGGGGCCATGGCGCTGGCGATACCACCGTGATGTTTCACCGCGTAGTGTACTGCGAACGGTATGAGCATCATGGTGCGTGTGCCCTCGACGTGGTGCCAGACGTATCCGGGAGCGCTGCGGCCCGGGCGGACGCCGGCCCACATCGGATCGTTTCTGAATTCCGCATTGGCCTGGCGAATATCGAGCTTGCGCTGGTCGTCGTTCGCTTCCTGGCGGGCTTCCTTGAATTTCTTGGTGCCGTCCGGGCCGGGCGGGAAATCGCTGCGCTCGGGCGGGGCGACGACGGTGTGCGGAAGATTGATGGTGCGCACCGCGTAGGTGGTGAAGTCCGGATAACCCTGCAGGTTGATGTAGACGCCGTCGGGGAAGTGGTTGTCCAGCGTCGGGCTCGCGAAGTGCACGATCTGGCCCGCGTATCCCGAGTTGATCGGGTAGCGGGGAGCGCCGGTCATGTCCCGGCCGCGCAGTGCCAGGTCGTTCATGCGCTGCGCCAGGTCCGGGCCGGTCAGCAGTCGTCCGTCGGCGCCGCGCAGGAGGCGGTCGAACTCGTCCCTGGCCTGGCGCTCGGCGCTGGTCAGCTCGTCCGGGTTCGGGTGGTTGACCAGCGCGTCGATGCCGGAGGCGTCGAACATCCGGCGGATCGTGGCCCGATTGAGGTTGTTGCGGGGCGGTGTGCCGGTGTCCGGGTGCGGGTTGTTCGAGCGGGCGCTCTGCGGCATCTCGAACTCGGCGTCGCCGCGGTGGGTGTCCCAGGTCAGATTCGCGCGGTCGGCCATGAAGGACGGGTCGCGCGTGACGTCGAGGTCGTAGGGCGACTGGCCGCCTCGGACGTCGTCCGGCTTCGGCGGGTTCGGGTTCGGCGTCGGCGAAGTGGTGGGTGATGTGGGGGAGTTGGCGTTGATCGCGGCGTTGGGGTCGAAGTTCTCCGCGGCCGGGCGGGTCGCCATGAAGTCGCCGACTTCACGCTCGATGTCGTCGCGCCGACCGTCGTGCGTGGTGGGTCGATCGCCGGTCGGACTCGCCGTGGTCGCGGGCTCGCCGAGCGGGCGCGGATTGGCCTGCATCGGCGGCGCGAGGGGCGGCGTGGTGTCGATCGGACCGGGCGGATTGGCCTGCGTGTGCCGCGGCGGCGGGGGAGTGGCCGGGGTCGGAGCGGGGGTGGGGTTGGGATTGGGTCCGGATTGACCGGGGTTGGGGACGTGGCTGCCGGGGTCGACGGGGCCGGTCTGGATGGGTTGTTGGTTGTGCGGTGCAGGGTGGACCGGGCCGGTCTGGAAGGGTTGTTGGTTGTGCGGCGGTGCGGGGTGCACCGGGCCGGTCTGGAACGGCTGCGGGTGGTGCGGCGCGGGGTGAACCGGTTGCTGGTTGTGCGGGGGTGCGGGGTGCACGGGGCCCGTTTGGAAGGGCTGCTGGTTGTGCGGGGGTGTCGGCTGGACCGGGCCGGGCTGGATCGGTTGTTGGTTGTGCGGCGGGGCAGGTTGTACCGGTGGTTGTTGGGTGTACGGGTTGGGCTGCAACGATTGTTGGGTGTGGGGGCCGGGCTGGTTGTACGGGCCCGGTTGTTGTTGCTGGGTGTAAGGGTTGGGCTGGACCACCGGCTCGTGGGTGAACGGGGCCGGTGGCAGCGGCTGTTGCTGGTGGGCGTACGGGCCCGGTTGCATCGTCTGGAAGTGCGGGGCGGGTGGCACCGGCGGCGGCTGCATGTACGGGTTGGGCTGTACCGGCGGTGGTTGGTGCTGGGTGTAAGGGTTCACCGGTGGTTGCTGCTGGTTGTGCGGCTGCGGCTGCGGCGGCGGGGGTGGGGCGACCGGTTGGGTGACGGGCGGGGCCGTCATGGGGACCGGTCGGGCGTTCGGGTCGAGCGTGATCGCGGAGACGGTGATCGCGTTCGGGTGCGGCAGGTTCATGATCTGATTCGTCTGCGGGTCGATCCAGAGGATGTCGCCACCCACGTTGATCGCGGCCCAGGCGTGCGAACTGCGCACCACCCGGACCGAACCGTCCGGCTGGACCTCGTTGCGCGGGGGCCATTCGGTGACGATGTACGAGATCGAGCCGGGGCCGGAAGTCCGCAGGGCGGCATCGATCCGGGCGAAGGCGGCACCCGGGTTCGACGAGCCGTCCGGGTTGAGGTCGAGCCGGTTCCAGGGCGCGCCGGTCTCCTGCTCTGCGCGCTGCATGCCGTTCGTCTCGCCGCCGTTCTCACCCGGCACGCGGGCCGCGGACACCTCCGGTCGACCGAACCAGGTGTTGCCGAAGGCCAGTACGCCGTCAAGGCAGTTGATGCCTCGGCCGGGCACCTGGTGGCCGCCGTCGTTCTGCAACCGGAACCAGCGGCCCTGGCGCGGGTCGGGGTGCACCACGGGTGTGCCGTCGGGGTGGCGAGGTACCGCGTTGTTCAACGCGCTTACATCGCTCCAGGTGGGCGGGAGCAGGCCGCCGGGCTGGTTGAACGGACGCCCGGCGGACAGCGGCGGGCGGCCCGCCATCGGACCGCCGGACGTGGGCGGCGGCGCGTGGTGCGGCATCGGTTGCGCGTAGGGATTGTTTGCCACCGGGGTGTTGCCGTACGGCGTCCCGTTGTAGGGGGACGGCGTGTTGGGGTTCGGGTGGAACGGGCCGCCGCCCTGGAACGGGGGAGCCGCCGGGCCGGGGTGGTTCGGGCCGGTGTCGATGTCCGGGCCCCGGCCGAGGAGGACGCGCATGCGGTCGCCGAGGCTCTGGAGGGTGTTGCGGAACGGGCCGGTGTGATCGGGCCGTACGGGGGCGCCGGGCGGCGTCGTGGTGAGCGGGCCACCCGGCTGCGGGGTCGCGTCGATGGTGGTGTCGCCGTTGCCGTCCCGGACCGGGGCGGGCGTCACGTCCGGGGTCGGGTGGGATGCCGGGTCGGGGTCGCCCACGGGGTCCGGGGTCGGCGTGGCGTCCCGATCCGGGGAGGGATCGGTGTTCGCCTCCGGGGTGGGCGTGCCGTCCCCGTCCGGGGCGGCCTCGGTGTGCCGATCCGGCGTCGGGTCGGGGGACGGGTCCGGTGTGGTGTCCTGACGGGGGTCGGAGTCCGGGGTGACCTCGGGGGTCGGGTCGGGCTTCGTGTCGGGACGGGTGTCGGGCGCGGTGTCGGGCTCCGCGTCCGAGTGGGTGTCCGGGGTGACGTCCGAGGCGGTGTCGGTTTCCGGCGTCGGTCGCGCATCCGGGGCGCCGTCGGGAGTGTTGTCCGGCTGCGCGTCCGGGGTCGAGTCCGCGGTCGGATTCGGTTCCGTGTGGGGCGACTTCGGTGTCGTGTCCGCACTCGACTCCGGCGTGGTGTCCGGGGTGTCGGTGTGGTGGTCGGGTGTGGTCGGCGTGGTCGAATCGGCGTCCGGGCGGGCCGGGTTCGGCTGTCCGGTGGGGTCCGGGGTCGGGTCGGCCGGGCGCGTGGTCGGGGGCACCGACATGTCGATCGGCCGCGCGTTCGCGTCCACGGGCAGCGCCCATACGCGGATCTGGTCCGGGTACGGCTCGGGCATGACCTCGCCCGACTGCGGGTCGACCCACAGGACGTCGCCGTCCACGTTGACCGCGGCCCACGCGTGCGAGACCCGGCCGGTCTCGATCGTGCCGTCCGGTTGGATCCGCGGTTCGGTCGGTCTGGAGGTGACGATGTACGTCAGCGCGCCCGGCCCCGCGTCGCGCAGCCGCGCCTCGATCTCGCCGTACGCGCCGGAGATGTCGGTACTGCCGTCCGGGCGTTGGCCCAGGGGCGTCCAGTTCCCGCCGATCTCGCGCTGGGCCCGCTCCGGTGCCCTGGTCTCGCCGCCGTTCTCACCGGGGATCCGCGGCGCGGCCACCTCGGGGCGGCCGAACCAGGTGTTGCCGAAGGCCAGCACGCCGTCCATGCAGTTGTTGGCCCGACCGGGCACGTCGATGCCCCCGTCGTTCTGCAGCGGGAGCCAGCCGTCGACGCGAGGATCCGGGTGCACCACGGGGGTGCCGTCGGAGGCGCGCGGGACGGCGTCGACGAGCGCCGACTGGTCGCGCGCGCTCGGCGGCATCAGGCCGCCGGTCTCGTACAGCGGGCGGCCGTCGTTCAGCGGAGGGCGGTCGGCCAGCGGCCCGGCCGGATTCTGCGGCGAGTCCGGCTGTGGGGAGGCCGGGCGGGAATTGCCGTACGGCGTCGAGTCGTAGGTGGTGCCGGAGTCGGAACTCGGCCGGAACGGATCGGAGTTCGGGCCGGCATCGGTGGTCGGGCCGGTGTCCGGGGCGACGTTCGGGGAGGCGTCGGGGCCTCGACCGAAGAGATTGCGGACGCGGTTGCCGAATCCGTCGAGGGCGTCGCCGAGCCGCCCGGCCGGGGCCGGGCTGATCGAAGCGCCGCGCTGCGGGCCGACGGGCGGCAGGTGCAGCACGGTGACGCCACCGTCCGAGCCGTCCCGCGTCGGCGAGGCATCCCGGCCCGGGCGCGGCGAGGCATCGCCGCTGTGCGAGTCGGCCGAGGGATCGGCGCTGAGATCGGTGCCCCGCTGCGGATCCGGCGTGGCATCCGGCCGACCGTCCGGCGCGGCCTCGCCGTCCGGATCGGGCGAGCCGTCCCGGACCGGTTCGCCGGCCGGGTCGGGCCGGGTATCCGGAGTCGCGTCGGACCTCGTGTCGGGCCGACCATCCGGCGTGACATCGCCGTCCGGATCGGGCCGGGCGTCGGGCGTGGTGTCCCCGGTCGGGTCCGGCTGGGCGTCCGGTGTCGTGTCGGACGTCGGGTCCGGTCGAGAGTCCGGCGTGGTGTCGCCGGTCGGATCCGGCCGGGCATCCGAGTCCGGGCGTGCGTCCGTGGTCGGGTCCGGGCCGGGCTCGGTGTGGGTGTCCGGCCGGGTGTCCGGCTTCTGGTCCGTGGTCCGGTCCGGCGTGGGGTCGGTGGCCGAGTCCGGGCGGTGGTCGGTGTGCGGCGTGGTGTCGGGGGATGTGTTCGGGTGGGCGGGGGTGCCCGAGCCCTCCGTGCGTTGACCCGGAATGCGGTTCGTGGTGTCCGGCGAGCCGCTGCTCGGCACGTTGTGGTTCGGTGAAGTGCTCTGTCCGGCACCGGAGTTGGTGGTCACACCGACAGGCCGGGTCGCCGCCGGACCGGACGCCGTGTTGTTCGCGGTCGTACTCCCGTTGCCCACACCGGAGTTGCCCGTCGTGGCCGACCCCGCGCCGGGGTGCGCGTTTCCGGCCCCGGCGGCAGCCGTACCCGTGGCCGCGGCCGTAGTCGTCGCCGACACGTTGGTCGTGGTCGAACCCGGCCCGGATGGCGATGGCCCGCCACTCGACGTCGAGCCTGCCGAGGACGGCCCGGCCGCGACCGGAGCCCCCGTCGCCGCATTGGCGGTCTGTACCCCGCCACCGCCGTGCGGCGAACCGCTCGCGGCCGGCGAACCACCCACTGCGGGCGCGCCGCTCGCGGCGGGCGAGCCACCGGCGGGCGCACCGGCAGGCGCGGGCACGCCACCCGGCTGACCGCCGCCCGGCGGCGGAGCCTGCACGTAGGTCGTGGTGTTCTGCGCCGGCCCGCCGCTGTGGGCCGGCGCGCCCTGCGCCGGTGCGGAAGGCACCGTCGAGGTATCCGCCGTGGGAGGCGGGGCCGTCGACGCACTCTGGGTCGCGACCGGAGCGTGTGCGGGCCGGTGGTCACCGCCGGAGTTCCCGGAGTTCCCGGAGTTCCCCGAATTCCCACCGGGGTTTCCGGAGTTACCTCCCGAGTTCCCGGAGTCGCCACCCGAGTGGCCCCCGGAATTCCCGCCCGAGTTCCCAGAGTTGTTGTGCGGCGAACCCTGATTCCCACCGGATCCACCGTTGGACCCGTTGGACCCGTTGGACCCGTTCGATCCGTTCGGCCCATTGGAGTTGTGCGACCCCCCGGAGCCGTTCGACCCGTTCGACCCACCGGACCCGTTCGACCCGCCCGAACTCCCCCCGTTCCCCCCGCCGTTCCCCGATCCCCCACGATCCGGGTTCAGTGTCGAATCGATTCTGTTGCCGCCGACGTTCCCGCCCGTGCCCAGGTTCGACGTGCCGATGTTCGGGACATTGAACGCGTTCGAGACCCGATCGCCCGCCTTCGACGCCGCGTGATCGGTCGCCCCGCCCAGCCCCCCGCTCGCGAAGGTCTCCCAGTTCACCGGGCCGCCGGTGGCCACCGTGCCCGCGACCTCGGCGCTCACGTTGGAGGCGAGCGACGTGGTGACGCCCTTGATGCCGGACTCGGCGCCCTCGCCGAAGACCTTCTTGCCGAGCCCGTTCACGCCGATCGCGGCCAACCCGCCCGCCGCGCCGCCGCCCGCGGCCAGCGCGGTCTGCTTGATCGAATAGCCGTCCTGCGAGCCCCAAGTCATGTGGATGAACTGGGAGATGATGTCGTCGCGCACCTCGGACAGTGCTTCGAGGGCGACGTTCTTGAGCAGTCGGCGCACCATCGACGCCTCGATGCGGCCCAGCATCCGCCGCAGCACCTGCATGAACGAGAACCGCAGCGCGGCGGTCGAGGCCGCCGCGGTACCGGCGGTGATGCCGAGGGTGATCGGCGCGGCCGCGATCTGGGCCAGGATCGCCGCGCCCTGGATGGTGGCCATCGTGACGAACTCGATCTTGGTGGCGTAGATCGTGTCACTCGTGTCGTCCGCGGCGCCGCCGAGTGCCTTGGACGCCGCCTCCAGGGCCGGGAAGAACGCCTTCTCGCCCTTGCTCAGCTTGTCCCACATCCGAAGGAAGGCTTCCATGCCCTTGCCCTCGTTGGCGGCGTTGAGCTTGTTCACCGCCGCGGTGAGGTCCCCCGCGACCTTGCCGAGTTCGGTCGCGGCGTGCTCCCACGCCTTGCCCAGGGCCTCACACTTGTCCTCGTCGCCCTCCGGCCAGTCGACGCCGACGAGCAGTTCGAGGACCTTCTCGACTATCTCCCCCGCTTCGACCGCCATCAGGCTTTGCCACCGAAGCTCTCACGGTTGTGGTCCTCGGTCTTCTGGTAGTTGCCGGCGGACGTGTCGAGACCCTTGCCGATCTCCCCGAGACCCTTGGCGAGCGCTTCGAGTGCTTCCAGCACCTTGTCCCGGGCGGGCTTGTACGACTTGGCGAAGCCGTCGCCGAGGTCGTCGTCCCCCCAGCACTCGCCCAGGCCCTCGATGGACGTCTTGAGCGTCGTTCGGATCTCGGCCACGCGGCGTCCCGCGTCGGTGAAAGCCTTACCCGCCGTCTTGAAGTCCGAGGGGAGGGCCTTGTACCCCGTACCCGCGTCCGCCGTCATGTGAGAACACCCCCGTGTTCCATGTCTCTCTGGCTGTCGCATCGACCCCGGCAGGTTCCGGAGGGACGTCTTCCGGGGGCATGAAGGCAAGACACTAATTCACGATTCGCCGGAGTGTCACGTTTCCGGGAGCCGACCGCGAGCCTTCCGGAAGCCGACCGCGAACAGACCGCGAACAGACCGGAAGCCGACGTCGCCCCTGCAACGTCGGCTTCCGGAAGCCACATCAACCCCTATTCGGGCACAAACCACACAGCGGCCAGCGGCGGCAGCGTCATCGACGCGGAGGCCGGTCGCCCGTGCCACGCCACGTCCTCGGCCCGTACCTCTCCCTGGTTGCCGACATTGGCGCCGCCGTAGCCGGCCGCGTCCGTGTTCAACACCTCACGCCACCGGCCCGCGTGCGGCAGACCGACCCGGAAGTCCTCCCGGACCACCGGGGAGAAGTTGCACACGCACACCAGCTGTTCGCCGGCCGCGCCGTGCCGGACGAACGACAGCACGTTGGACGCCGCGTCGCCGCCGTCGATCCAGGAGAAGCCCTCCGGGCGGGTGTCCTGGGTCCACAACGCCGGCCGGCTCCGATAGACCGAGTTCAGGTCGCGGACCAACTCCCGGATGCCCTGATGCTCGGCGTGGTCCAGCAGCCACCAGTCCAGGCCGCGCGCCTCGGACCACTCCGCGCCGTGGCCGAATTCCGAGCCCATGAACAACAACTGCTTGCCCGGGTGGGCCCACATGAAGGCCAGGTAGGCGCGCACGTTGGCCATCTGCTGCCAGCGGTCGCCCGGCATCTTGTCCACCATCGAGCGTTTGCCGTGCACCACCTCGTCGTGGCTGATCGGCAGGATGTAGTTCTCGCTCCACGCGTACATCAGCGAGAAGGTGATCTCGTTGTGGTGGTGCTGCCGGTGGATCGGCTCCTTCTGGATGTATTCCAGCGAGTCGTGCATCCAGCCCATGTTCCACTTGAACCCGAAGCCGAGTCCGCCGCTCTCCGTGGAGCGGGTCACCCCGTCCCACGCGGTGGACTCCTCGGCGATGGTGAGCACGCCGGGTACCCGCCGGTACAGCGTCGCGTTCATCTCCTGGAGGAAGGCCACCGCGTCCAGGTTCTCCCGGCCGCCGTGCTGGTTGGGCGCCCACTCGCCGTGCTCGCGCGAGTAGTCCAGATAGAGCATCGAGGCGACCGCGTCCACCCGCAGCCCGTCGATGTGGAACTCCTCGCACCAGTAGACCGCGTTGGCCACGAGGAAGTTGCGCACCTCGTGCCGGCCGTAGTCGAAGACCAGGGTGCCCCAGTCGGGGTGCTCGCCCCGGCGCGGATCCGGGTGCTCGTACAGCGCGGTCCCGTCGAACCGGGCCAGCGCCCACGCGTCCTTGGGGAAATGCGCCGGCACCCAGTCCACCAGGACGCCGATCCCGGCCCGGTGCAGCGCATCCACGAGGTGCCGGAACTCGTCGGGATTGCCGAACCGCGAGGTGGGCGCGTAGTACGAGGACACCTGATAGCCCCACGATGGGCCGTACGGGTGTTCCGCCACCGGCAGCAGCTCCACATGGGTGAAGCCCATCTCGGTCACGTAGGCGGGCAACTGCTCGGCCAGTTGGAGGTAGCTCAGGCCTGGTCGCCACGAGCCCAGGTGGATCTCGTACACGCTCATCGGCGCGATGTGGTGGACCGTCTCGGCCCGCTTCTCCAACCACTCTTTGTCCGACCACGTGTAGGTCGGGGTGTGCACGACCGACGCGGTGGACGGCGGCAGCTCGGTGGCGAAGGCCAGTGGGTCGGCCTTTTGCCGGGAGACCCCGTCCCGGCCCAGGATCTCGTACTTGTACTTGGTGCCGTCGCCGACGTCGGGCACGAACAGCTCCCAGACCCCGGAGGAGCCCAGCGAGCGCATCGGGTGCGCGATGCCGTCCCAGTAGTTGAAGTCGCCGACCACCCGCACCCCGCGCGCGTTCGGCGCCCAGACCGCGAACGAGGTGCCGGTGACCGGGCCGTTGGCGGTCTCGTAGGAGCGCACGTGCGCGCCGAGCACGTCCCACAACCGCTCGTGCCGGCCCTCGGCGATCAGGTGTATGTCCAACTCGCCCAGGGTGGGCAGGAAGCGGTACGGGTCGTCGGTGTGCAGCTCGGTGCCGTCGTAGCGGATCTCGAGCCGGTAGTCGGGCACCTCGGTGCCGGGCAGCAGGCCGGTGAACAGCCCCTCCGCCTCGTGGGTGAGCGGCACCCGATGCTCTCCGGTGACCACGATCACCTCACGGGCCCACGGGCGCAGCACCCGCACCACCACGCCGTCCACGCCGGGCACGTGCGGATGCGGGCCGAGCAGCCCGTGCGGATCGTGATGGCCGCCGTCCACCAGACGGCGCAACTCGTCGGCGGCCAACGGTGGCACCCCGGGCCGGCCGGTCGGCCGGGGGCGGGCACGCCCCGCCGAACGCTTGGCAGGACGGCCGGCGACCCCGCCGTCCTCGGTTGACGCGCTGTCCTGACGGGCCGTCACGGATGGGACCTCCTGAGACGTTGGTACGGAACGGGAATCGACGATGCGTCAGTGCGGCAACGGCGCACGTTCGGCCAGGCGCCGGATCGCCGACATCGGCACCGGCAACCACGAGGGGCGGTTGCCCGACTCGTACATGACCTCGTAGACGGCCTTGTCGGTCTCGAAGGCCCGCAACAGCACGGGTTCGGAGTGCGGGTCGAACGAGCCCGCGTCGGCGTACCCCGCACAGAAGGCTTCCCGATTGCGGGTGGCCCATTCCTCCGCACGGCGTACCAGGTGTGGCGCGGGCGTCCCGCGCCCCCAGAATCCGCCGCCGCCGGCGAGCAGGTGTCGGGCCGCGTAGTCGAACGAGCGCAACATCGCGGCGATGTCGCGCAGCGGCGAGTGCAACGAGCGCCGTTCGCGCAGCGGCCGGGCCGGCTCCCCCTCGAAGTCGAGCAGCACCCACCGGGTGGCGGTGCGCATCACCTGGCCGAGGTGGAAGTCGCCGTGGATGCGCTGGAGCGGCACGGGGTGACCGTCGCGGCCCAGCGCGCGCAGATCCCGGTACGCCTCGCGCAGCCGATCGGTGAACGGGGCCAACTCCGGCACCGCCTCCGCCGCCGCGTGCAACCGGCGCTCCATGTCGTCGGCGATCGCGGTCAGCTCCGGCTCGCCCGCCACCGCGGTGGGCAACGAGCGGGCCAGGTCGGCGTGTACCTCGGCGGTCGCCGCGCCCAGCCGGAACGACTCGCCGGCGAAGTCGCCGCCGGTCTCGTGCGCGTGCGGCCCCGCGCCGCGCACCTCTTGGCCCGCGTACAGGTCGCGCACCGAGGTCTTGGCCAGCTCCCAGCCGTCGGTTCCGGTACGCAGGTACTCCTGGAGCATGCCCAGCGTGGTCGGCTCGCCGTCCGCGTCCGGGAAGGGCATGTCGAACCAGGCGATCGGCGCGGGGATCCGGCGCGAGCCCGCGCCGGCGAGGGCCAGCGAGACCTCCAGGTCCGGATTGACCCCGGGCACCACCCGGCGGAACAACTTCAGGATCACGTCGTCGCCGAAGATGATCGACGTGTTGGACTGCTCGGCGCCGATCACCAGGCCGACGTGTTCGGGATCGGGCGCCTGGGCGCCGGGGCGATGGAAGGCCAGCGGGCCGACGGTGTCCGCCGCGACGAACCGTTCCGGCAACCACCGGGTCAGCTCCGCGTCGTGCACACCGTCGTAGAGGCTGCTGCCGTTGGGCAATCGGCCGATCAGGGCGTGGGTGAGCCGGTCCGGCAGACCGGCGCGCACGCCGAGGAGGAGTTGGTAGTGCTCGGGTGCGCCACCGTGGTCGACCCGCAGCAACATGTGGTGCAGCGCGGGATCGCCGGAGACCACTTCGAGACTGTGGACCACGCCGACCCCACGAAGAGGCCGGCCTTTGCCGGCGAACCATCTCTGCTGCGGCAGCCAGTCGCGCAGCAGAGCGATCACGGCGGAGGCAGTCGGATCGTGGGGTCGGGTGGAATCCGTCACAGCGTCATTTCTCCACGGGTGAGGCGGAACCAATAGAAACCGTGCCCCGCGAGGGTGAGCAGATACGGCAGCTCGCCGATCGCGGGAAACGTCACCCCCCCGAGCAGCTCGACCGGTTCATACGTCTCGAACTGCCGCAGATCCAGCTCGGTCGGCTGGGCGAAGCGCGAGAAGTTGTGAACACACAGCACGATGTCGTCCTCGAATTCGCGAAGGAACGCCAGCACGCTGGGATTGGACGAGGTCAGCTCGTTGTACACACCGAGCCCGAAGGCCGGGTTCTGCTTGCGCACCTCGATCATCCGGCGGGTCCAGTGCAGCAGCGAGGAGGCGTTGGACATCTGCGCCTCGACGTTGGTGACCTGGTAGCCGTAGACCGGGTCCATGATGTTCGGCAGGTACAGCCGGCCCGGGTCGCACGTGGAGAAGCCCGCGTTGCGATCCGGCGTCCACTGCATCGGCGTGCGCACTCCGTCGCGGTCGCCGAGCCAGATGTTGTCCCCCATGCCGATCTCGTCGCCGTAGTACAGGACGGGCGAGCCCGGCAGTGACAGCAGCAGTGCCGTGAACAGTTCGATCTGATTGCGGTCGTTGTCGAGCAGCGGCGCGAGCCGGCGGCGGATGCCCACGTTGGCCCGCATGCGCGGATCCTTCGCGTACTCCTTGTACATGTAGTCGCGTTCCTCGTCCGTGACCATTTCGAGGGTCAACTCGTCGTGGTTGCGGAGGAAGATGCCCCACTGGCAGTTGTCCGGGATGGACGGCGTGCCGGCCAGGATCTCCGAGACCGGGTAGCGCGACTCGCGGCGCACCGCCATGAAGATGCGCGGCATCACCGGGAAGTGGAACGCCATGTGGCACTCGTCGCCGTCGCCGAAGTAGTCCACCACGTCCTCGGGCCACTGGTTGGCCTCGGCCAGGAGCACGGTGTCCGGGTACTTGTCGTCGATCTCCTTGCGCACCCGCTTGAGGAATTCGTGGGTGGCGGGCAGGTTCTCGCAGTTGGTGCCCTCCTGCGCGAACAGGTAGGGCACCGCGTCGAGGCGGAAGCCGTCGATGCCCAGGTCCAGCCAGAAGCGCAGGCCGGCCAGCATCTCCTCCTGCACACGCGGGTTCTCGTAGTTGAGATCCGGCTGGTGGCCGAAGAAGCGGTGGAAGAAGTACTGCTTGCGCACCGGGTCGTAGGTCCAGTTGGACGACTCGGTGTCGACGAAGATGATCCGCGCGTCGCCGTAGGCCTTGTCGTCGTCGGCCCACATGTAGTAATCGCCGTACGGCCCGTCCGGGTTGTTCCGCGACTCCTGGAACCACATGTGCTGATCACTCGTGTGGTTCATCACGAAGTCGATCACCACCCGCATGCCGCGCTTGTGCGCCGAGTCGACGAACTCGACGAAGTCGGCGAGGTCGCCGAACTCGGGCAGCACGGCGGTGTAGTCGGCCACGTCGTAGCCGCCGTCGCGCAGCGGCGAGGCGAAGAACGGCGGCAGCCACAGGCAGTCGACGCCCAGCCACTGGAGGTAGTCCAGCTTCTGGGTCAGTCCCTTGAGGTCGCCGACCCCGTCCCCGTTGCTGTCCTGGAAGGATCGGACCAGGACCTCGTAGAAGACGGCTCGCTTGAACCACAGGGGATCGCGATCCCGCGACGGGGTGTCGTCGAAGGTGTCGCGGACGGGTTCGTTGACGATCACGGGCTGTTCCTCCGGACCGAGAAGAGATGCGCGGGCTCGTGCGCGGGATCGAGACGCACGTAGTTGTGCCGACCCCAGCGGTAACCGGCTCCGGTGAACTCGTCGTGCACCGCGAAGGTGTCCTGCCAGTCCAGGCCGAGGGCGGGCAGGTCCAGGTGGACCGTCGCCTCGTGGGTGTGGTGCGGATCGAGGTTCACCACGACCAGGACCAGGTCGTCGACGTCACCCACCCGGGTGCGCTTGGAGAAGGCCATGACCGCATCGTCGTCCACGTGATGGAAGGTCAGGTTTCGTAGACGTTGCAGGCTCGGGTGCCGGCGGCGCACACGGTTGAGCGTGGTGATGTACGGCGCCAGCGAGCGCCCCTCGCGTTCGGCGCGGGCCCAGTCGCGCGGACGCAGTTGATACTTCTCCGAGTCGTGGTACTCCTCGCTGCCCGCCTTGACGGCGACGTGCTCGTACAGCTCGAAACCCGCGTAGACGCCCCACGTGGGGGAGAGCGTGGCGGCGAGCAGGGCGCGGACCTTGAACGCGGCCGGACCGCCGTACTGCAGATAGGCGTGCAGGATGTCGGGCGTGTTCACGAAGAAGTTGGGCCGCATGTAGGCGGACGCCTCACCGGTGGTCAACTCGGTGAGGTATTCCTGAAGTTCGTCCTTGCCGTTGCGCCAGGTGAAGTACGTGTACGACTGCTGGAAGCCGACCTTGGCCAGGGTGCGCATCATCGCCGGGCGGGTGAACGCCTCGGCCAGGAACAGCACGTCGGGATCGGTCGCGTTGATCGTGGCGATCACCTGCTCCCAGAACATCACCGGCTTGGTGTGCGGGTTGTCCACCCGGAAGATCCGTACGCCGTGCGCCATCCAGTGCCGCAATACCCGCAGCGTCTCCTCGACCAGACCGTCGAAGTCGGTGTCGAAGTCGATCGGGTAGATGTCCTGGTACTTCTTCGGCGGGTTCTCCGCGAAGGCGATGGTGCCGTCGGCGCGGTGCCGGAACCACTCGGGATGCTTCTCCACCCACGGGTGGTCGGGGGAGACCTGGAGCGCGAAGTCGAGGGCGACCTCCATCCGCAACTCGCGGGCCCGGGCCACGAACGCGTCGAAGTCCTCGATCGTGCCCAGGTCCGGGTGGATCGCGTCGTGCCCGCCCTCGGGCGAGCCGATCGCCCACGGCGAGCCGGGATCGTGCTCGCCGGCCACGAGGGTGTTGTTGGGACCCTTGCGGAAGGCGGTGCCGATCGGGTGGATCGGCGGCAGGTACACCACGTCGAAGCCCATCGCCGCGACCTGCGTCAGCCGTTCCATCGCGGTGCGGAAGGTGCCGCTGCGCGGGGGCCGGCCGCCGGTGGGATCCACCACCGCGCCCTCGGAACGGGGGAAGAACTCGTACCAGGAGCCGTACAGCGCGCGTTCGCGCTCGACCCGCAGCGGATAGCGGGCCGAGGAGGTGACCAACTCGCGCAGCGGATGCCGGGCCAGCACCTCGTCCAGGTCGGCCGAGCGCGCCGCGGCCAGCCGCTCGGCGGGCGAGCGCGTCTCGTCCCGCAGCGCGTCCACCGCGGCCAGCACGACCGCTTGCCGACCGTCCTTCTTCGGCACCCCGGCGGCGGCCCGCTCCAGGAGTTGCGCGCCCTCCTCCAGGACGAGTCCGACCTCCAGGCCCGCCGGGATCTTGATCCCGGCGGCGTGCCGCCAGGTCGCGATCGGGTCGCCCCACGCCTCGACGGCGTAGGACCACATCCCCTCGGCGGTCGGGGTGACCGTCGCGTGCATCCGGTCGGTTCCGGGCGCGCCCGGGACCATCGGGGTGAGCGCGCCGGCCCGGCCGCGCGGGTCGCGCAACACGACGCCCGCGGCCACCGCGTCGTGGCCTTCGCGGAAAACCGTGGCGCCGACGCGGAAGGTCTCGCCCGGGATCGCGCGCACCGGGCGGGTGCCGCCGTCGACCACGGGTTCGACGTCGATGATCGGGATCCGCCCGATCCGCGGCGCGGCCGGCTTGGCCGTCTTGGTCGACCCGCCGCCGCGCCCGGCGCCCGCGGCGCCCGCGGTCCGTCCGGATTTCCCGGCGCGCGCCGGTGACTTCGCGGCGGTCGACGTCGCGGTGGTGTCGGCCGGCGCGGTTGCGGGCCGTGTGGCCCGCGACCCTCCGGCGGTCGTCTTCCGTGCCGCGGCCTCGTCGGCCGCGACCTGCCCCGCCCGGGGTGCGCGAGCGCCCCCGGGGTCCTTCCCAGCCGAACTGGTCATGCCGAACTCCTGTACCCACGGACGGGCGTCCCGTGCGCGTCGCGCGCGATGCACCCGTACGGAAACCCACTCGATACCCCGATTGCCGGACCCGGGAGTGGCGACGAACCGACCCGGCGGCGACCGGTGGGATCGCTCGGGTCCACCTCTCACCGCTGCGCGGCGGCCATTGCTCGTGACGCGACCACCAGGCGGGGACCGGGTGGGGCCCGGCCCGCGACCGTGGACGGCGGATGTCTGGTGTGTCCGCGGTACGGCGGGACGGAAGGACCCGGCTGTTCAACGATCGTCAAGTCGATCGGGGCACGGTCCATATGGTGTAAAAACGCCCCCAGACCCATCCGCAAGATCTTGCCGGCTTTGCAAGCGCACTGCATCCACTGTCGCAAGTTCTGCCGCCTTCCGGCTAGGGTCGCAGCGTGAGAGCAATCCGCAGATTCACCGTGCGTACGGTTCTGCCCGCTCCGCTGGAGCCACTGGGTGAACTGGCAATGAACCTCCGCTGGTCCTGGCACGCGGAGACCCGCGCCCTGTTCGAGTCGATCGACCCGGACACCTGGGCGGCGGTCGGCCGGGATCCGGTCCGCCTCCTCGGCACCGTGCCGAACGACAAGCTCGGCGCGCTCGCCGACGACCGCCGCTTCCTTGCCCGCCTGCGGGTCGCAGCCGAAGACCTGCACGAATACCTGACCGGACCTCGCTGGTATCAAACCCTCTCGGACACCGGTGGGAGCCTTGCCGCACCACCGGCGGCCATCGCGTACTTCTCGCCGGAGTACGGCATCACGGCGGCACTTCCGCAGTACAGCGGGGGTTTGGGCATCCTCGCGGGCGACCATCTCAAGGCCGCCAGCGACCTGGGCGTGCCCATCGTCGGGGTCGGATTGATGTACCGCCACGGCTACTTCCGACAGTCGTTGTCCCGAGACGGTTGGCAGCAGGAGCGTTACCCCCTCCTTGACCCCAACGAGTTGCCGCTGACCCTCCTTCGGGGTGGCGACGGTGCACCCGCACGGGTGGTCATCGGACTCCCGACGGGTGAGTTGCACGCGCGGATCTGGAAGGCCCAGGTCGGTCGGGTGCCACTGCTCCTGCTCGACTCCGACATCGAGGAGAACGAGCCCGCCGAACGCGAGGTGACCGACCGGCTGTACGGCGGCACGAGCGAACACCGCTTGCATCAGGAGATGCTGCTCGGCATCGGCGGGGTGCGGGCTTTGCGGGCTTTTTGCGAGATCACCGGCCATCCCGCGCCCGAGGTCTTCCACACCAACGAGGGCCACGCCGGATTCCTGGGCATCGAGCGCATCCGCGAGTTCACCGGGACCGACGGGCTGGACTTCGACGCGGCCCTCGAAGCCGCCCGGGCGGGCACGGTGTTCACCACGCACACGCCCGTGCCGGCCGGCATCGACCGGTTCGGTCGCGATCAGATCCAGCGGCATTTCGGCGGCGACCTCGCGTGTCCGGGGGTTCCGGTGGATCGGGTCCTCGCACTCGGCGCGGAGACCTACCCGGACGGTGATCCGGGCGTGTTCAACATGGCCGTGATGGGCTTGCGGCTCGCCCAACGGGCCAACGGTGTGAGCAAGTTGCACGGACGGGTCAGTCGGGGCATGTTCGACGGCCTGTGGCCGGGCTTCGACACCACCGAGGTACCGATTACCTCGATCACCAACGGCGTACACGCGCCCACGTGGGTGGACGGCGACGTCACCGACCTGATCGCACGCGAGGCGGGCGTCGAACTCGCCGAGGATCCGGCGGCGTGGGCGGCGATCGATGGGCTGTCGGCGGGCTCGTTGTGGGAGTTGCGGCGCGCGCTGCGGGCGAAGCTGGTCGCCGAGGCCCGGCTGCGGCTGCGTGCGTCGTGGCGGCAACGCGGCGCCGGCGAGGCGGAATTGGGTTGGATCGAGGGGGTGCTCGATCCCGACGTGCTGACCATCGGGTTCGCTCGCCGGGTGCCCTCCTACAAGCGGCTCACCCTGATGCTGCGCGATCAGGACCGGCTGCGTTCGATGTTGCTGCATCCGGAGCGTCCGGTGCAGATCGTGATCGCCGGCAAGGCGCACCCCGCCGACGAGGGCGGCAAGCGGCTGATCCAGGACCTGGTGCGGTTCGCCGACGGCGAGGACGTCCGGCATCGGATCGTGTTCCTGCCGGACTACGACATCGCGATGGCGCAGCACCTGTACCCCGGGTGCGACGTCTGGCTGAACAACCCGTTGCGCCCGCTGGAGGCGTGCGGCACCTCCGGGATGAAGGCCGCGCTGAACGGCTGCCTGAACCTGTCCATCCTGGACGGGTGGTGGGACGAGTGGTACGACGGCTCGAACGGATGGGCGATTCCGACCGCCGACGGGATCACCGACGTGGATCGTCGGGACGATCTGGAGGCGGCGGCGCTCTACGACCTGATCGAGAACTCGGTCGCGGCCAGGTTCTACGACCGGGGCCCCGAGGGCCTGCCCACCCGGTGGCTGGAAATGGTCCGACACACGCTGGCCACGCTCGGCCCGAAGGTGCCGGCGGACCGGATGGTCAAGGACTACGTCGACGTGCTGTACGCGCCGGCCGCGCTGTCGGGTCGGGCGATCACCGGGTCGGCCGCCCGGGAGTTGGCCGAGTGGAAGGCGCACGTGCGGCGGTCCTGGCCGGGCGTGCGGGTCGATCACGTGGAGTCGGGCGGGATAGGGGACGCCCCCGAGGTCGGCAACACGCTGAACCTGCGGGTCTTCGTCTCGCTGGGCGAACTCGCCCCCGCCGACGTGGAGGTCCAGGTCGTGCACGGCCGGGTCGACGACGCGGACCGGATCGTGGACGGCACCATCGCGCCGCTGAAGGCCGGTCGCCGGGACGAGCACGGCCGCTGGTTCTACGAGGGTTCGCTCGCGCTGGACCGGACCGGGCCGTTCGGCTACACGGTGCGCCTCATGCCCACGCACCCGCTGTTGGCCGGCCCCGCCGAACTCGGCCTGATCGCGATCCCGCCGGAGAGCGAGGGCTTCGCGGAGGGCATCGCGCTGCGCTGACGCGGTGATCGCGGGCTCGGGCCCCGGCGTCCTTCGGGACGGCGGGGCCCGAGGCGTTTTTCGGCCGGCGCTGGCCCCGCGCCCGCGGTTCCGTCCCGGGGTGGTGATTGAACTCATACCGCGTGACCGCCACGACCGGGGCGGGCAATGGAGTCATCCCTTTGGTAGCGCAGCCACTTAGGGAGATCCATGTCGACGACGGCAGCAGGGGCCACATCCGGTTCGAGCGCACACAGACCTCGTTCGCGACGACGGATCCGCCGGGCCCTGCCGGCGCTCGCGGTGTGCGTCGCGCTCCTGGGCGCGGGAGCGTGCAGCGGGAGTGACGGGAAGAAGGGCGGGAAGGACGCGAAGGACGACAAGGTCGCGCCCATCGCGCAGACCAAGGCCCCGGACGGCGCTCCCAAGGTGTCCCAGGCGGTGGTCACGATCCTGCCGAAGGACGGCGCGACCGAGGTGGCCACCGACGGCGCGCTGAAGGTGAGCGCGAGCGCCGGAAAGCTGACCCAGGTCACCGTGACCGGCTCCGAGGGCGGCAAACCGGTCGAGGGCACCATCTCGCCGGACGGGGCGAGTTGGCAGCCCGCGGCGGCCCTGCAGACCGGCACCAAGTACGCGGTGTCCGCGACCGCGACGGACGCCGCCGGGCTGGTGTCGGCACTGCAGTCCTCCTTCACCACGCTCACCCCGGCGAACACCAACTACGGCGTGTTCAACATCGACGCGAACGAGACGTACGGCGTCGGCATGATCGTCTCGCTGGAGTTCACCAAGAAGGTCACGGACAAGGCGGTGGTGAACCAGTCGGTCAAGGTCACCTCGGAGCCCGCCGTCGAGGTCAAGGGCCACTGGTTCGGCAACCAGCGGTTGGACTTTCGCCCGGAGAAGTACTGGAAGCCCGGCACGAAGGTGACCCTGCACCTGGACCTGGACGGGAAGCAGACCTCCCCGGGCGTGTACGGCAAGCAGAAGAAGGACGTCACCTTCACCGTCGGCCGCGCGCAGACCAGCGTCGCCGACCACACCGCGCACACGTTGACGATCACTCGCGACGGCGCGCTGCTCAAGAAGCTGCCGGCCAGCCTGGGGGACGCGGAGAACCCCTCGTGGAACGGCAAGATGACGATCATGTCCAAGGAGCCCACGGTGCACATGGACTCCCAGACGGTCGGCCTGGCCAAGGGCGTGTACGACATCAAGGACGTCCCGCACGGCATGCGGCTGAGCAACACCGGCACCTACGTGCACGGCAACTACTGGCGTACGGACCCGCTGCCGTTCGGCAAGGAGAACACCAGCCACGGCTGCGTGAGCCTGCAGGACGTCAAGGGCGGCGGCGACCCGAGCATGAACGCCGCGTGGTTCTACAAGGAATCGCTGATCGGTGACGTGGTCGAGGTGATCAACTCGCCCCGGAAGACGGTCGACCCCGACAACGGCTGGAGCGGCTGGGCGATGGACTGGGCGGGCTGGACGGCGGCGAACTGATCGGTTCGATCGCCCGAACTCGCGCAGCGCGCAACCCCGAAGGGGGCGGTGCCGGTGTCCCGGCGCCGCCCCCTTCGGGGTTGCTGGTCGTGGTGTGTCCCGATCGGCTCGGTCAGCCGCGCGGCTGGTCCGGGCGGTAGTGCTGCCCGTACGGCTGCCCGGGGTAGGGCTGTTGCGCCTGGTAGGGCTGCTGCCCCGGGTAGGGCTGCTGTCCGGCGTACGGGGCGGGCCCGTAGCCACCGGCCATCTGCGGCTCGGTCACGAGCGTGCGGTCCGTGTCCGGGTGGCCGTACGCCGTCGGCGCGTGCGCCCCGCCTCCGTGCCCTTTGTTGCTCCGCCGCGGCCACCACAGGCCCCGGCCCAGGATCGCGGCGATCGAGGGCACCAGCACGATCGAGAGCAGCATCGAGGAGAGCAGGATGCCGACCGCGGTGGCGAAGCCGATCTCGGCGGTCGCGGGGCTGGCCGCCAGGCTGGCGAAGGAACCGGCCAGGACCAGACCGGCCGTGGCGATCGCCGGCGCGGTGTGCCGGACCGCCTCGGCCACCGCCTTGCGGGCCGGGACCGGCTTGTCCATCTCCTCCCGGAGCCGGTCGCTCATCAGGATGTTGTAGTCGGTGCCCAGCGCGACCACGAACAGGAACAGCACCAGCGGCAGGGTGAAGTTCACCCCGGGGCGGTCCAGCATGTGCTGGAAGACCAGCGTCCCGGCGCCGAGCGTGGCCACGAAGCCCAACCCGACCGCGAGCATCAGCACCAGCGGCGCCAGCAGCGAGCGCAGCAGCAGGAACAGGATCAGCGCGATCAGGATCGCGGCGACCGGGAAGACCAGCTTGAGGTCCTTGTTCACTGCGGTGGCCACGTCGGCGAAGATCGCCGCCGTTCCGGTGATGTGTGCCTCGCTGCCCTCGGGCGTGTTCTTGGCGATGGTGCCGCGCACCGGGCCGGTGATCAGGTCACGGGCCTTTTGGGTGTCGGCCTTGGCGGCCAGGAACACGTCGATCCGAGCGGCCGACTTGTCCGGGTTGAGCACGGGCTTGGCGACCTGGCCGACACCCTCGACCTTGCCGAGCGCGCCGGTCAGCCCGGTGAGCGAACGTTCGTCGAGCTTGCCGCCCGCCTTGGTCTGCACGTAGACGGTGTGCGGGTCGGACACGCCCGCGGGCAGCGAGCGGGAGATCTCGTCGGCGGTCCTGGTGGCGTTGGTGGTGGGCTGACCGTGCTGGTCGTAGCTCATCTTCACGCCGACCGCGCCGGCGCCGAGCGCACCGAGCAGGACCAGGCTGCCGATCAGGTAGCGCACCGGACGCGCGCTGATGTTCTCGCCCAGTCGGGCGGCGAAGCCCGCCGGACGCTCCTTCTTCCAGGCCCGGGCCGGCCAGAACATCGCCCGACCGGTGACCGCGAGCAGCGCGGGCAGCAGGGTGAGGCTGCCGAGCAGGGCGACCAGCACCGACACAGCGATGGCCGGGCCGAGCACCTTGAACTGCCCGAAGCTGGCGATGCCCAGGGTGGCGAACGCCGCCACGATGGTCAGCGCCGCGCAGGTGATGGCGTTGCCCACCCGGCCCGCGGTGTTGGCGGCGGCCTCGCGCTTGTCCATGTCCGGGTTGGCCCGCAACTCCTCGCGGAAGCGGAACATCAGGAACAGGAAGTAGTCGACGACGATGCCGAGCAGGACGACGGTGATCAGCGACGGCACCGACGGGTCGACCTTGATGTCCAGGAGCTTCGCGCTGCCGGCGACCGCGCCGGTGGCGACGCCGCCGATCAACGCCACCGCGAGCAGCGGCAGGATCGCCGCCAGGATGCTGCGGAAGACCACCACGTTCAGCAGGATGATGAGACCCATCGTCAACGCGCCGACGAGTGCCTCGGTGTCCTTTTCCTCGTCCGTGCTGTCGACCGTGCTTGCGATACCGCCGGTGAATCCGACCCGGAATCCGGCGGCCTGGTAATCGGTTTTCGCGAGATCGCGAGCATCCCGATACACGTCCTGGAGACCGGTGTCGTTCGCATTGCCGCTCAATGACAGGGTGAGCAGTTGGAACGTCCCGTCGGGCGCGACCACGCCGACCGTGTAGCGCGGCGTCTGGGAGAAGTCCTTGGCGAACTGCTCCGGCTCCGCCTTGATGCGCTTCGCGGACAGGCCGGCAGCCGTGTCGGCGATCTTCTTCTGGTCCTGCGGGCCGAGCTTGGCGCCGTCGGCGCGGGCCACGAGCACGGTCACCGCGTTCGGGTCGGGCTTTTCGTCGAACTTCTTCTCGGCGATCTGGATCGCCGCCGCGGAATCGTATTTCTTCGGCAGGAAGTCGCCGGTCGACGAATCGGTGACACTGTTCATCAACGGCTGGCCGACGGCGGTCAGGGCTATGCCGACGATCGCCCAGACGATAATCGTCATCCATCGATGACGTGTGGCGAACGCGGTTGTTCTACGGATCATTTTCCTTCTCCGCCGTCGGATCGAAACATGGGAGTTCGATGCGGAACTCCGGAATGCCTCAAGCTGATCATGCGAAACCCCCCTCGGGCATCGACCGGGGGAAGGGGAGTGGACCGGGACCACGGTCCGGGCGGATCGCCGAACCAGGACTCCGGTCCGGGGCGCGGATCATCTGCGATGAGGTTCAGAAAACCGGGCACGGGCGATGGAATGGGACGACCGGGCGGACGGGCGGGGCGGGCGGGGTAGGAGGACGCCGGCCGCGGCGCGGGCGAACGAACGGCACCAACCATGAAGGAGGCCCACGCATGGGCTTCGAGCACCGCTCAGCGGCGGGGCCGGCGACGATCACCACGATCGGGGCGCCGGCCGCGGAGCCGGCGGCCGGTCCGGGTATCGGGTCGGCGGTCGAGTCGGCCGGGGCGGGTTCGGATGCCCGTCCGAGGCCGGGGCCGGGGTGGTACCCGGGGCTGGTCGGGCTGGTCCGGCGGCGGATCCGGGCCTGCCGGCGCACCCGTGCGGACCTGCTGATCGTGCTCGGCTGCGGGGCGGCCGACCTCGCCTCGTACATCGGCGCCGGTCATACGGCCGCGCCGCACGCCTCCGTGATCGGCGCGCTGCTGATCACGGCGGGCGCCGGTGCGCTGTTCTTCCGCCGGCGCCGGCCGATGCCCGTGCTCGGCGTACTGGTCGCGCTCTACGTGGCGTTGTCCGCGATCGTCACGATGCACGCGCACAACTTCTCCGTGTCGGTCGCGGTCGCGCTGTACACGGTGGCCCGATACCGCGGCGCACGTGCCATCGGTGCGGCCGGTCTCGCCGCGCTCGCGGGTCAGGCGGCGCACACCACGCAGGAGAACTCGGCCACCCCGCTGATGGTGCTCGGCGACACGCTGTTCGTCGCCCTGGTGATCGCGGTGGGCGTCTGGGTGCGCCGGTGGCGCGAGCAGGTGACGCTGAACCGGCGGCTGCTCGCGGAGCGGGCGGTGACCGAGGAGCGCCGGCGGATCGCGCGCGAGCTGCACGACATCGTCGCGCACCACATCACCACGATGTACCTGATGTCCGGCGGCGCCCGCGCCACCCTCGCCCGCGATCCCGAGATCGCCCGGGAGGCGCTGGTCACGCTGGAGTCGTCCGGCCGCACCGCGCTGCGCGAGATGCGCCAACTGCTCGGCGTGCTGCGCAGCACCGACGCGGCCGAGGATGCGCCCTCCGAACCCCAACCGGGGATCCGCGAGATCGATCGGCTGCTCGCCGAGTCGCGCGCGGCCGGGCTGCCCGTCGAGTTCGAGGCGCTGGGCGAGCCGCGTCGGGTGCCGTTGGCGATCGGGCTCACGCTGTACCGGATCGTGCAGGAGGCGCTGACCAACGCGCGCCGGCACGCGGGTGACGCGCGGGTCTTCGTACGGCTCGAATACCGGTCCGACCTGGTCGCGGTGGAGGTCTGCGACGACGGTGACGCGGGCCGCGGGGGCACCGCGGTCGTGGGAGGCGGGTACGGTCTTCTCGGTATGCGCGAGCGTGTTGCCGTGCATGGTGGTGTGCTCGAGACGGGCAGGCGTCCCGAAGGCGGATTCCGGGTGGCCGCACTCGTGCCCCTGCCGCCGGCGGAGCCAGGAGAGGACTTGAATCGATGAGCGTGGACGCACCCCCGGTCACCGTGCTGCTCGCGGACGATCAGCCGCTTGTGCGTCGGGGCCTGGCGCTGATCCTGCGCTCCGATCCCGGCATCGAGGTGATCGGCGAGGTCGACGACGGCGCGCAGGCGGTCGAGGCCGCGCATCGGCTGCGTCCGAACGTGATCCTGATGGACATCCGCATGCCGGTGCTCGACGGCGTACAGGCCACCGCGCGGCTGACCGAGGAACTGCCCGAGTGCCGGGTGCTCGCGCTGAGCACGTTCGACATGGACGAGTACGTGGTGGGCGCGCTGCGCGCCGGGGCGATCGGCTTCCTGCCCAAGGACGTATTGCCCGAGGACCTGATCGCGGCGGTGCACACGGTCCACCTGGGCGAGGCCGCGGTCGCGCCGCGGCTGCTCACGCGCCTGATCGAGTCCTTCGTCAAGGCCCCCTCGGCCCCGCAGCCCTCGGCGACGGGCCTGCGCGACCTGACCCCTCGCGAGGTGGAGGTCCTGCGCCTGATCGCGGCGGGCCTGGACAACGCCGAGATCGCCCAGACGATGAGCATCGGCGTCCAGACCGTCAAGAACCATGCCACGGGCCTGTTCGCCAAACTCGGCGTCCGCGACCGCGCCCAGGCAGTCGTCTTCGCCTACGAATCGGGCCTGGTCCAGGCGGGCCGGGCGACGTAAGGGATTCACGTTTGCGAAATTGTCTAGATGATGGTGTCATCTAGACATGCTCTTTCGTGTTCCCCGCCTCGACGACCGGGATGCGCGCGCTCTCCAGGAGATCGAGGAGATGCGCACCCGTCTGCGGCACATGCTGCGCCCCGAACTCCGGTGGTCGGGGCAACTGCGGCGGAATCTCACGGCCCGGGCCATCGCCGGTTCCAACACGATCGAGGGATACGCGGCCTCGGTGGACGACGTCGAGGCGCTGTTGTCGGGGGAGGAGCCTTTGGAGGCTTCCGAAGAGACGCGTGTGGAGGTCGAGGCGTATCAGCGCGCGATGACCTACATCCTGGGCCTTTCCGACGCGGGGGAGGACTTTCGTTACGACATGGGGCTGCTGAACGGTCTGCACTTCATGATGCAGGGTCACCACGTGAACAAGCGCCCGGGTCGATGGCGCAAGGGCCCCGTTCACGTCACTTCCCCGGAGGACCCCGCGGTCGCCGCATACACGGCGCCCGAGCCTGGTCGGGTCCCGGCGCTGATGGGGGAACTGGTGGCCTGGCTCAACGAGGGCGACCTCGAATCACCGGTCCACGTCCGGGCCTCCATGGCCCACCTGAACCTCGTGAGCATCCATCCCTGGCCCGATGGCAACGGTCGGATGTCGCGCGCCGTGTCCACTCTGATGTTCTCTCGTGAGGCGCTGATGCCCGCAGAGTTCTCCTCCATCGAGGAATGGCTGGGCTATGGGCAGAACACGTACGCGTACTACGGCGTTCTTCAGCAGGTGGGTGGCCCTACCTGGGACCCTTCCCGGGACGCCCACGCCTGGATTCGTTTCTGTCTGGGTGCCCACCACCGGCAGGCTCAGATGGCGGGCAGGCGGGTGGACCTGTACTCCCGGGTCTGGTGCGAGCTCACCGAACACGCCGAACGAGCCGGTCTCGACGAGCGCGTGGCGTTCGCCCTGATGCCTGCGGCGTTCGGGAACAAGGTTCGACGGCCGGTGTATCAACACGATGCCGACATCAGCGAGCAGTCCGCCGTCCGCGACCTTCGGGAACTGGTGGCCCAGGGGTGGCTGGAACCCCACGGCAAGGCCCGGGGCAGGCACTACACCGCCGCGCGCCGAATGACGCCGATTCTCGAGGACGTGACCAGGACCATGCCTGCGTTCAGCGACCCCTACCGCGACTGATCCGCCTGGGCCGAACAGGTGACGGAAGTGCATCAAGTCGTGAGTGTGGGGGGCGCGGGCGGGCGCGGCGGGTTGGGATGGGATGTGCGGGGGCCGGAGTCGATCCGACGGATGAAGGTGTCACCCCATGTACGACTCGGCCGAGCCCGGCGGCAACCCCTACGCTCCGCGTCTGGTGGCCGCCGGGCAGACGTTCGACGTGATCGAGGTGGATGCGCGGCTGGGGCGCGAGGTGGTGAAGCACCTGCGGGCGGCGGGAGTTCGGGTCGGACCGGTGATCCACGACCGGCGCTGCGCGAAGATGGGCTTCCTGGTTCCGGTCTCGGGTCCGGATCGCACGCGGCTGCGGGATCAGCGCGGGCCGAGTCGGCACGGTCTCGGGGCCTGGGTGACCTTTCCTCCGCCGCGTGGTGGATCCGGGCCGCTGGTCTGGTACATCGCGCCGAGCGAGAACGCCGTGCCCACTCCGCTGGGCCCGCTCGACGCCGCCATCGCCCGCGCGGCGGCGTCCTTGATCGAGCACGACTGAGGGCCGGGCGCCCCTGCGGAAAGCTCTCGTCAGCGGTGGGAGCGCGCCCATACGATGCGTGCCTCGGTTGCGGAGACAGGGGTGGCGAATGGTTCCCGTGGGTCGGCGGATCGACGAGTTACGCGGTGAGGTGGCGGGCCATCTCGGGGCTCGGCGGCGGATCCGGCAGTGGATCGCCATCGGGTTCGTACTCGGGCTGCTGATCGGCGCGGGGGTCGCGGCGGGGGCGGCGGCGCTCTACTGGCCGGAGAAGGACCAGCCGCTGAAGATGATGATGCGTGAGCGGGAGATCCCGGTGAAGGCGGCGCCGGTGCTCAGCGGGCAGACCACGTTCACCGCACAGGGGCTGACCTGCGGCATCGAGTGGATCACCGGCACCCACGCCGAACACTTCGCCAAGGGCCGGCTGTGCCGGGTCAAGATCTCCATCGCCAACAACTCGCTGGCCACCGTGCAGGTCGCCAACCTGGAACAGCGCCTGGTCCTCTCGGACGGCACCCAACTCGGCATGGACCTCGAATCGATGGAGATCAAGCGCCAGTTGCGCGAATTCACCCTCGGCGCCTCCGACACCCTGGTCGAAGACCTGTGGTTCGACCTCCCCAAGAACACCACCCCCACAGCCCTCCTCCTACGCACCAACGCCGAAGCCCCCCAGGGCCGCGCCGACCTCCCCCAAAAGGACTGGTCGAAGAGGTAACGGCCGCACGACGGCATTTCGGAGTGTGGGGCCTTCATCCAAGTAGCATCGGGTATGTCCGATCGAGCGGAAGGAGAGCCATGAGCAGCCTTCCCGCGTTCGGCCGGGTGTGGACGCCCGAGGACGTTCTCGCGATCCACGCCGGTGGCCGGCGGGCCGAATTGCTGGACGGAGCCCTGTTGTTGTCCCCGGCCCCCTCCCGCCGGCACCAGATGGTCTGCCGACGACTGGCCGTGCTGCTCGAAGCCGCCGCCGAGGACGCCCGCGTCGATTGCGTCGTCTACGAGAACATCAACGTGCGCCAGGACGACGACTTCACCCGACCCGATGTCGTGGTGGTCGCGGGGGCCACCGCCCGGGTCGGTGAGGAATCCGACGAGGACGACGTCTGGCTCGACCCGGAGCACGTGCTGCTCGCGGTCGAGATCGTCTCGCCCGGACAGGCGGGTCGCGACGGCGTCGACAAGCTCGAGAAGTACGCGTCGTGGGGGATCGAGTACTACTGGGTCCTCGAACCGAACGACTCGGTCCTGGACGCCTTCGAACTCCGCGACGGTGCCTACGCGTTGGTGACCCGCACCGAGGGGCCACACGCGGCGACGCCCCCCGCGCCGTTCACGGTGAACGTCCGCCCGGACGAACTGCGCAGGTTGCGCCGACCGCGTGGGTCCGGCGGGCGGGATAACCCTTGGGCCGGGGCGCGTGGGGGATCGTAGGGTGCGTGTATGGGCGATGAGGCTGAGGCCGCGAGGCGGGTGCGGGAGTTGGCTCGGGGGTTTGCGGAGCGGTATCCGGAGTTGTTGCGGCGGTTGAAGGAGGCGTGAGTTCGGTGTACTTGCTCACTGCCGCCGATGCGGTCGCCGTGGCCGAGGAGACGACCGGGAATCCCGGGATTCGGGATGTCGCGTTGATCGAGTCCGGTGTGGCTCGCCCGGGGTCCTCGGCGTTCGGGGTGGACGCCTATCCCGATCCCTGGTCGAAGGCGGCCGCGCTGTTGCATTCGATCGTGGCCAATCACCCGTTCCTGGACGGCAACAAGCGCACCGGGCTGGTCGCCGCCGTGGTCTTCCTCGAATACAACGGCATCGATGTACACCCCCTCGACGAGGACGCGCTGTTCGATCTGATCGTTGCCGTGGCGGACGGCTCGATGGGGGACGTCGGGGAGATTGCGGCGGCGTTGCGGGCCGGGGTTGGTGGTGAAGGGTGCCGGACCCCCTAACATCGGGGCGAGTCGGCGCCTGACGGGGGCGCGTCGTCTAGAAAGGCCTGCGTGTGACGCACTCGGGGATCGAGCGCAAGCCGATGTTCGTGTTCGGCTGGATTCCGCTGCCGAAACGGGTGGCCGAGCGCTACTTCGTGCCCGACTATCGGCTGATCGGGCGCGATGTGACGCTGGAGCGGGTGCGGGCGATCCGCTCCTGGCTCGGGCTCGGCGTGCTGGTGTGGATCGCGATCACCTATGGGGGCACCGACGATGCCGCCCAGGGCTGGATGGCGAGCTTCATCGCCTCCATCTTCGTGGCGATCATCGCCTGCCCGATCGCGGTCGGCATCATCATCGCGCTCACCCGCTCCGACGTGCGGACCGAGACGCGCAAGAGCCTGATGTTGCCGCTGCGTTCGCTCGCTCTGTTCGTGGTCGTCTCGGTGGCCACGCTCGGCGGTCTGGGCTCGTTGGCGTACGGCTCCAAGCAGGTCAACGCCGGTGCCAGTGTGCAGGCGTTCTTCCTCACCGTGCTCGGCCTGGCCGTGTCCCTGTGGGTGTTGCGCTTTTGGTTCCTCGCCGTACGCGCCATCCCGCAACACCTGTTCCGCGCCGTGGACGGGCACCCGCTGCTGCCCGCCGTGATCGCGCCCTGGCTGTCGTGGTGTGGCGCGCTGATCGACCTCGGGGACGACGGCGGCAAGGGCGCGCTGCCGACCGCGGTGCGGCTGATCGGGTCGCTGGGCGGCCCGATCACGATCACGCTGATGTCGATGTGGGAGATCCGCCGGGTGCGCAGCCGCTACGGCGTGACCTTCCGCGGCGGCCCGCACCCGACCCGTCGCCCCGAGCCGCCGATGCCGCCGATGTCGTTCCCGCACCAGACCGGCCCGTGGGCCGCGCCGCAGCCGGCCAACCCGTGGCAACCGGCCCCGCCGTATCCGCCGTACCCGTCGCCGCAGGCCAACCCGCATCAGCACCCGGCCTGGCAGCAGCAGCCCCAGTACCGCCAACCTCCGCCGCCGCCGTGGGGCCCGCCCCGAGGCTGACCCACCCGCCCCGGCTCAGTGCGTCAGCAGCCGCTCGCGCAACCGCGCGACCTCGGCGTCGGAGACCCCCAGGCCGTCCCGCACGTAGCCCTCGACCGACCCGTACCGCTCCTCCGCCGCCGCGAACGCCGTGTCCAGATACTCCACGTGCACGTCGAACACCGGCGCCAGGTGCGCCGGGTCGAAGCCGCGCTCCGCGATGTGCTCCAGGATCGCCCGGTTCTTCTCCGCGAGGTGCGCCGCGCTGGCCAGATAGTCCTCGACCACGATCGCCCGGGGCACCCCGAGCAGCGTGAGCAGCACGGCGGACGTCCAGCCGGTCCGGTCCTTGCCGTGCGAGCAGTGGAACACCGTCGACGCGGGCTCGTTCGACATGCGCGCGAACACCGAGCGGTACGCGGCCCGAGCACCCTCGCTCGTCACGAACCGCCGGTACACCTCGCACATCAGCTCGCGCCCGGCGGTGCCGCCGAGCAGTTCGCCCGCCCGATCCGGGTCGGCGAACACCTCGCCGAACAGCTCGTCGTTCTCCCGCCCCATCACGTCCGCGATGAGCAGCTCGGCGCCGGCCGGCACCCGGTCCGGCTCGCGGTCGCGCTCGGTCGCCGAGCGCAGGTCGATCACCAGGCCGATGCCGAGCCGCACCAGCGTCGCGGCGTCGGTCGCGTCCACCTCGCCGAGGCCGTCGGAGCGGTACACGAGGCCCGTGCGCACCTTGCGACCGGTCGCGGTGGCGTGCCCGCCCGCGTCACGGAAATTCGGGGCGGTGACCAGGATCGGCGTCGGGGACGTCATGGTGCGCGGTCCTTCGCTTCGAGGGGGATGTCGGGCCGGTCCGGCGGACGGCGGGACGCCACACGCGTGCGCAACTCCGTCGGTATCTCCACCCTACGCGAGCGTACGGCCTCCATCGCTCGCCCCTATGTAGGCGCCCACACCGCGTGCTCCACCCGCAGCAACATCGCCGACCGCCCCGCGAGCCGCAGCCCGCTACCGCCCGCGACCGGCTCGCTGTACCGGGCCATCGGATCCCCCTCCAGCGCGGTGTCGAGCACCACCTCGTACGAGTGCGCCCACGGCTCGTCCGGCAGGGTGAATCGCATCGGCTGCGACGACGCGTGCAGGATGAACAGGAAGCTGTCGTCCACGATCCGCTCACCGCGCGGGCCGCGCCGGTCGATGTCCAGGCCGGACAGGTACATCCCCAGCGTCGCGGTCGGCGCGAACCAGTCCCGGCGGGTCATCTCGCGCCCGGCGGGGGTGAACCAGGCCAGGTCGCGCAGCCCGTCCGGGGCGACCGGCTGCCCCGAGTAGAACGCCCGGCGACACAGCACCGGATGCGTGCGACGCAGGTGGATCAGCCGCGCGGTCAGCTCGACCAGCGGGCGCCACTCCGGCGAGTCCAGGGCCGACCAGTCCAGCCAGGACAGCTCGTTGTCCTGGCAGTAGGCGTTGTTGTTGCCCGCCTGGGTGCGCCCCATCTCGTCGCCGGAGGTGATCATCGGCACGCCGGTGGACAGCAGCAGCGTGGTCATCAGGTTGCGGATCTGCCGCTTGCGTAGCGACACCACGTTCGGGTCCGCCGTCTCGCCCTCGTAGCCGTGGTTCCAGGACCGGTTGTTGTCGGTCCCGTCCCGGTTGTCCTCGCCGTTCGCCTCGTTGCGTTTGCGCTCGTAGGTGACCAGGTCGCGCATCGTGAAGCCGTCGTGCGCGGTGACGAAGTTGATCGAGGCATACGGGTTGCGCCCGTCGCGCTGGTACAGGTCGGAGGAGCCGGACAGCCGGTACGCCAGCCCTCGCACGTCCGGCCGGGCGCCGCGCCAGAAGTCCCGCACCGCGTCCCGATACTGGTCGTTCCACTCGGTCCACAGCGGCGGAAACGCGCCGACCTGGTAGCCGCCCGCGCCCAGATCCCACGGTTCGGCGATCAACTTCACCCGGGACAACACCGGGTCCTGCGCGATCACGGTCAAAAACGAGGACAGCTTGTCCACGTCGTGCGTGGACCGGGCGAGCGCGGCGGCCAGATCGAACCGGAAGCCGTCCACGCCCATCTCGATCACCCAGTAGCGCAGCGAGTCGGTGATCAGCTGCAACACGTGCGGCTGGACCACGTTGAGCGTGTTCCCGCACCCGGTGTAGTCGGTGTAGTGCCGGCCGCCCCCGGCCAGGCGGTAGTAGCCCCCGTTGTCGATTCCGCGAAAGCACAACGTCGGCCCGCCCGGCCCGCCCTCGCCGGTGTGGTTGTAGACCACGTCCAGGATCACCTCGATCCCGGCCGCGTGCAGCGCGTGCACCATGTCCCGGAACTCGTGCACCTGGCCGCCGCGCCCGCCTGCCGAGGCGTACGCCGCGTGCGGCGCGAAGAACCCCACCGTGTTGTAGCCCCAGTGGTTGGTCCGCCCGCCGCGCAACAGGTGTTCCTCGGAGACGAACTGATGCACCGGCAACAACTCGACGGCAGTGACCCCGAGCCGGACCAGGTGGTCGATCGCGGCCGGGTGGGCCAGGCCCGCGTAGGTGCCGCGCAGCCGCTCGGGGATGCGCGGGTGGCGCGCGGTGAAGCCCTTGACGTGCAGCTCGTAGATCACGCTCTCGGCCCACGGGATCTTCGGCCGGCGGTCGTGCGACCAGTCGGCGTCGTCGGCCACCACCACCGACCTGGGCACGAACGCCGCCGAGTCGCGATCGTCGCGCACGGTGTCGGGTCCGCCGTACACATGCCCGAACACCGCGTCGTCCAGCCGGAATTCGCCGTCCACGGCGCGGGCGTAGGGATCCAGGAGCAGCTTGGCCGGATTCCACCGCGCGCCGCGCTCGGGCTCCCAGCGCCCGTGTACCCGATAGCCGTAGCGCTGTCCGGGCCGCACGCCGGGGACATAGCCGTGCCACACCCGAAAGGTCTGCTCGCGCAGCGGCAGCCGCGTCTCGCGCGACGTCCCGTCGGGGCCGTCCTCGAACAGGCACAGCTCGACCGCCTCGGCGTCACCCGCCCACAGCGCGAAGTTGGTGCCGGCGCCGTCGAAGCGCGCGCCGAGCGGCAGTCGACGGCCGGGCCACGGCGGCGGCAGTCGGCCGTTGCCCGACCGCACGTCACCGTGTACGGCGTCGAGCGGGTCGCCGAGCACGCCGCGTGCGTCGACCTCGGGGTCCGTCGATTCCCACTCGAGTGTCACGGCCGCCTCCCATCCCGGTCACCAGGATGTTCCCGCCGGGCCCCCTCGCATACACGTACACGCCGCGGCGGGGGGCACCCCCCCCGGGAGGCCCCCCCCCCGGGGCCCCGCGGCCCGGGGGGGGGGGGCCCGCGGGGGCCCAAAAAACACACGGGG
>NZ_JBSHGZ010000051.1:0-62279 GCF_053618075.1 Embleya sp. NPDC055664 | reverse complement strand
GTCCGGTACCGGACGGCGCGGCCCGATCCGCCGAGATCCGCCGCGCAGGCCCACCGCGGCCCCGCCTCGCCCCCGGACACCCCCGCCGGGGCGAGGCGGGGTCCGTACCCCCTCCCCCACCCCGCGAGAGAGTTGCATGCCCGTGAATCTCGCTCTCACCACCACCGATCCGCAGGGCCGGCGCTCCGATCACCTGCTGGACGTGCCCGATTCGGCGACCGTCGCCGACCTCGGGTCGGTGCTGGGCGCCGCCGATCTGTTCCTGGGTGATCGGCGGCTCAATCCCGACGCGCGCGTGGGCGCGAGCGGCATCCGCGCCGGCGCGGTGATCGGTCTGGGCGCTCCCGCGCCGACCGCGACCGCGACGCAGGCGTGGCGACCGCCCGGGTCCGATCCGGTCCTGGTCACCGTGCGGCATGTCTCAGGCCCCGGCGCGGGCCGGGTGTGGCGGCTCGGCCCCGGCCGGCACGAGGTCGGCACCGATCGGGCGTGCGCGTTGCGCCTGGACGGCGGCGGTGCCCCCGCGCAGGGCACCTGGATCACGGTCGGCGCGGACGGCTCCGTCACCGTCGCCCTCCCGGACGACGCCGACGAGGCCAACTGCGGCCTGCGCAGCCTCACCCCGCCGCCGCCCGTCGATCCGATCACCGGCACGCCGCTCTCCACCGAGGAGCCCGCCGGTACGCAGGAGGGCGGGCCCGGCGGCCACTCGACCGCGCCCCCGCCCACGGGTCCGGACGGACAACCCGTACAGCCGCCGCTGCCGCCCGTCGGTCAACTGCCGGCACTCGACGACGGCTCGCTGCCCTGGCCGACCTACGCCGATCTGTCCCTCGGCGAGCACCTGCTGCGCCCGGGCCCGCCCGACGAACCCGAGGCCGCGGTACGCCCGGCCCCGGACGGCCTCGGCATCGAGTACAACCGGCCGCCGCGCATCGCGCCGCACCTGGACGCCGAGTCGATCCGGATGATGGGTCCGCCGACGGACAACAGCAAACGCCCGTTCCCCTTCCTGATGATGATCGCCCCGCTCCTGATGGGCCTGGCGATGATGTTCCTGTTCCGGAGCCTGTTCTTCGTCATCTTCGTGTTCTTCACGCCGCTGATGGCGGTCGGCAACTGGATCTCCGGCAAGCGCACGGGTCGCCGGGAATACCAGGAGGCGAAGCGGGTCTATCGCATCCGCCGCTCGGCCCTGGAAACCGAGATGCGCCGCGCGACCGTGGAGGAACGCGGGCTGCGCAACTCGACGTTCCCGGATCCGGCGGCGTTGTTGCTGACCGCGACCGGCCCGGGCCTGGCCCTGTGGCAGCGCCGGCGGCGCGACTCCGACCACCTGACCATCCGACTGGGCACACTCACCCGCGCGTCCCTCAAGAGCATCGACGACCAGGCGCGGGAGAACCACTACCGCAACGTCAACTGGCGGATCGCGGACGTGCCGTTCGGGGTCGAGATGACCGCCTTCGGGGTGGTCGGGATCGGTGCCTCCGGGGAGTTGCCGCGCCGGATCGCGAGTTGGGCGGTGATCCAGACCGCCGTCCTGCACAGCCCGCGCGACGTGCGCGTCGTCGTGCTGACCGAGGACGAACACGCCGACGCCTGGCAGTGGGTCCGGTGGCTGCCGCACCTGCGTCCCGGCCGACCCGGCGCCGCGGTGGTGGCCCTCGGCACCGACCCGGAGAGCACCGCACACCGGGTCAACGAGTTGATCGCCGACGTGCAGACCCGCATGGACTCCTCGCAGTCGGCGCTCGGCCCCACCCTGCAGCGCGAACCCGACGTGCTGGTGATCCTGGACGGCGCCCGCCGCCTGCGCGATGTGCCGGGCATGATCGACGTGTTGACGAACGGCCCGGCCGTGCGCGTGTTCAGCCTGTGCCTGGAGGAACGCGAGCACCTGCTGCCGGAGGAGTGCACGGCGGTGGTGACCGCGAACGGCGGCCGACTCGACCTGAAGGCGTCACATGTGCCGGAGGTGAAGGGCGTCCGGGCCGACCTGGTCGACCCCGCCTGGTGCGAGGAGGTGGCACGCGCCCTCGCGCCGGTGCTCGACGTCACGGTGGAGAGCGATTCCGGACTGCCGTCCGAGGTCGCGCTGTTGCCGCTGATCGGCCAGGAACCGCCGGACGCCGAGGTGCTGCTCCGGACCTGGGCGCGCCGCCCGGCGTCCACCACGTTCGTCCTGGGCAGCGGGTACGAGGGCGTGTTGCGCCTGGACCTGGTCCGCGACGGCCCGCACGGCCTGATCGGCGGCACCACCGGCTCGGGCAAGTCGGAACTCCTCCAGACGATGATCGCGTCGTTGGCCGCGGTCAACCGGCCGGACGAGTTGACCTTCGTGCTGGTCGACTACAAGGGCGGCAGCGCGTTCCGCGAATGCGCCGAACTCCCGCACACCCTCGGCATGATCACCGACCTCGACGGTCATCTCGTCAAACGCGCGCTGGCCTCCCTCGACGCCGAACTCCGCCGCCGCGAGACGGTCCTGAACGAGGTCGAGGCCAAGGACCACACCGAGTACCGGATCAAGCGCGCGCGTGATCCGCGCCTGGCGCCGCTGCCCCGGCTGCTCCTGGTGATCGACGAGTTCGCCACCCTGGTCCGCGAACTGCCGGACTTCGTACCCGGTTTGATCAGCCTCGCCCAGCGTGGCCGCTCGCTGGGCCTGCATCTGCTGCTGGCCACCCAGCGGCCCGGCGGCTCGGTCAGCAACGAGATCAAGGCCAACACCAACCTGCGCATGGCGCTGCGGGTGACCGACCGCTCGGAGAGCCAGGACATCATCGACGGCATCGAGGCCGCCGGCATCTCGCCGAACAACCCGGGACGGGCCCTGGTGCGCCGCGGCGAGGGCCCGCCCACGCCGTTCCAGACCGCGTTCGTCGGCGCGGAACGCCCCGGTGCGCTGCCGAGTTCGGTCGCCAAGGCCGCCGCGTCCCGGCCGGTACGCGGCATCCGACTCGGCTGGCAGCGCCTCGGCCGCCCGCTCGACTTCTCCGAAGCCGAAGTCGACGTCGAGAACGACATGGACACGGGACCCGAGTCGCACTTCGACCCGCACGAGGACCCGATGATCGGGCAGTCCGAGGAGTTGCCGACGGACCTGCGCGCCCTGGTGGACGCGCTGTGCGAAGCCGCGGACCGGCTGCCCGACTTCCGGCCGCAGCCCAGCCCCTGGCTGCCGCCGATGGACGACCGCATGCGGCTGGACGAGTTGCCCGCCATCCCGGAACCGGCGCCCGGCGCACTGCCGATGGTCCCCTATGCCCTGCTCGACATCCCGCAGTTGCAGGCCCGGCGGCTGGCCGCGATCGACTTCGCGTCCTTCGGCCACCTGTACGTCATCGGCGCACCGCGCTCCGGCCGTACCCAGGTGCTGCGCACCATCGCGGGCGCGGCGGCGCTCACCATCCCGTGCTCCGATCTGCACATCTACGCGATCGACGCGGCCGGCGGGGGCCTGAGCGTGCTGGAGGCACTGCCGCACTGCGGCGCGGTCGTCTCGCGCCACGACGCGGAGCGCATGGAGCGGCTGATCAACCGGCTGACCGCCGAACTGACGCTTCGGCAGCGGCTGATCGCCCGCCACGACTGCGCGGACGTCACCGAACTCCGGGGCAAGGTGGGCAAGGATCAACGGCCCGCGCACCTGGTGCTCATGGTGGACGGCTGGGACGCGCTGAGCACCATGCTCGACGACTACGACGGCGGCCGGTTGTACGCCGACGTCGTGCGGCTCCTGCGCGAGGGCCAGGGTGCCGGGATCCACGTGATCGCCACGTCGGAGCGGCTGTTGCTCGGCGGGCGCCTGGCCGCGCACAACGACCATCGGCTGCTGCTGCGCCAGACCGACCCGGGCGACTACACGCTCATCGGGATGCCCCGCAACAGCATCCCGGCGGCGGTGGCGCCGGGGCGGGGTTGGCTCGCGCCGGGGGCGATCGAGGCGCAGATCGCGTTGTTGCCGTCGATCGCCGATGCGCCGGTCGCGGCGGCCGTCGACGGGGAGGACCCGTCGGCGAACGACCAGAGCGATCAGGCGGAGGCGATGCGGGAGTTGGGTCGGCGGGCGACCGTGCGCGACAGCAATGTGCCCGACGGGCGGCGTCCGTTTCGGGTCAACGAGATGCCGACGCTGATCGGTTTCCAGGAGGCGCACGACCGCATGCCGCAGTCGCTGCGCAGGCCGTTCCACGCGCTGTTGGGTGTGGGCGGCGACGCGGTCGCACCGCTGACCTACGACTTCGCGGACGGCGGCGGGTCGTTCATGGTCGCCGGGCCGCCGCGCAGCGGGCGCACCACGGCACTGGCCGCGATGTGTGTGTCGCTGCTGATGGGCGGCACCCGCCTGGTCGTTCTCACCCCGCGCGACTCGCAGTTGCGCAAGTTGTCCGCGCACGGCCTGGCGCAGGTGCTCACCGACCCCGATCCGGAGCCGGAGGTGCTGGTGGAGGCGTTGACCTCGGTGCGCGAGCATCCGGTGGTGGTCGTGGTGGACGACGCCGATCTGATGCTGGCCTGCGCCGCCGACTCGGTGTTGCGCCGGATCGCGACGTCGGGCCGGGACCACGGTCAGGGGCTGTTGTTGGCCGGGTTGGCGGAGTCGATGAGTTCGCTGGGCTGGGTCGGCATGGCCCGACGCTCGCGGCGCGGCCTGCTGCTCGGGCCCAAGACGCTCGGCGAGGCGGACCTGATCGGGGCCCGGCTGTCGGCCGAGCAGGTGCGCACGCCGCTCGGCCCGGGCCGGGGCTGGACCGCGGGCGACTCGGGCGCGGCGATCGCGGTCCAGGTGCCGCTGACGGTCCTGGACGGCTGACCGGCGGCGCGGGGCCCGTCGGCACGTTCCCGTCCACTGCGGACTTCCGGGACGTGCCGACCGGCCCTGGCGCGGCACCCCACCCGAAGTGGGGCCGGCCGGCGCCTACTTGTGCGCCGCCGCTTCCGCCTTCATCTTCGCGATGGCGGCGTTGATGTCGCCCATCAGCTTGGTGTCGGAGCTGCCCAGCGAGTCGGCGATGTCGGTGAAGTTCTTGGCATACGCCGCGATGTTGCCTGCCGAGTTCTTCATCTGCGTGCTGAAGGTGTTGTAAGCCTCCTGCAGGGCGGGGCTGGCCTTCTCGAACACCAGGCCGTTTTGGAGCAGACTTGCGACCTGGGTCTCCAGGTCGCCGAGTTCTTTGGAGATGTCGGTCAGTTTGGTGCCCATCCGGGTGGCGGCGCTGCGGATCTCGTCGTAATCGACCTTGATGTCGGCCATCGGGTCCTCCGAGGGGTTCGGGTGTCGGGTGGGGACGTGCGGGCGGGCCGCTACTGGGAGGAGTTGACCTTGTCGGCGATGTCCTTGTCCATGTCCTGGACCGACTGCATGATCTGCCGGAACTGCTGCGCGTAACCCTTGATGCTTTCCGTCGCGGCCTGGAGCGCCGTGCTGAACTTCTCGTACTGCGCCTGGAGCGCGGGGCTGGCCTTGACGAGCACGAGGTTGGTGGTCAGCACGTTGTCGACCTCGGTCTTGGCCTCCTTCATCCGGGGCACGAGCGTGTGCTCGACGCTGTTGTCCAGGAGGTTGGACACCCGGGTGATCTCGGAGTAGGTGAGTTTGATGTTGGCGCCCATGGCGGGTCTCCTCGGGAACGAGTCGGGGTGGGTCGTCACGAACGACGGTGCGGCGAGGGTCAGTTGAGCTTGCCTCCGGGCGGCGGCTTCTGCACGCCCCCGCCCTTTTCGGTACCGTTCCGGCCGGCGTCTTCGTCGGCGTACTTGGGATCGCGCTTCCACTCGCTCTTGGGTCCGTCGCGAATGTAGTGCTCGGTCGTCTTCCCGGAGTGGCTGATCATGGTGCCACTGCCGTCCTTGTTGATGGTGAAGTCCGACGTACTGGTGGTGCCGTCGCTCAACGTGGTGGTGATCGAGTAGTCGCGGACGTCGATCCGGCCCGGCTTTCCGTCCTTGCCCGCGCCCGGTACGTCGTCGACCCATTCCGGGGGACCCTTGTACGTGGTGGTCGTCTCGTAGGTCTGTCCCTGCGGATTGGTGATCTTCGACGTCTCCTTGACGATGTTGTTGTCCTTGTCCAACTCGACGCTCACGTCGATCTTGCCGTGCTCGTCCTCGTAGTGGTGCGAAGTCGGCGGCTTGTCACTGGGCTTGGGGGGCTCGTCGCCGGGCTTGGGGGGTGCGCTGTCCTCACCCTTGGCGATCCAGGCGGCACACCACGCGGGCGCCTCCGGATCGTGGCATACGTGCCGGATGCTCTCGTTCGGGTGATCGCGGAAGTACTCGGTGGCACCGATCGAGGCCAGGTAGTCGTCCCATTTGGCCTTGTCCGCGAGCCACTTGTCGTGCGCGGCCTTGGTGTTGCGCCATTGGTCGATGCCCAGGCCGGTGGTGATCAGTCCGGCCGAGCCGGAGATCCTGGAGTCCTGGTCGAAGAAGAGGTCGGATACCGCCTTGAAGCTGTCGGCGAGCTTGTTCAGCCCCTCCTTGGCCTTGGCGGTACGGGACTTGGAGTGGTGGTAGAAGCTGTTGAACGAGGTCGAGAGGCCGGAGGTGCCCAGGGCGGCGCGGCGCTCGGCGGCGCCGGCCTCGCCCAGCTCGCGAAATGCCCCACCGGAGCCCGAATCGGCCTGCTTGGCGAGTTCCCTGAGCTTGGTATTGATCTCGTGCAGGTTGGTGTAGTCGATGGCGAAATCCGCCATTCGGACCTCCTGTTCCTTGCCCGACTCGCGTGGTGCGGGCCCGCGCCGCGAACCGCTCCCATTTCTGTACGCGCCGCAACCATCACGGGTTCAACCGAGATTGTCGCGAGGAAGAATGAACCCGGCGAACCAATGGCGCGTACAAAAGTGCGCCGTGGTTGCACGAATCGAGCGAGAGAGGCGCTTCGATGGCTCGTCCCGGGGACTGGAGTGCGCTCGGCCTCGACAACGATCCGACTCCCGGCGACGCCGACCGGATCGACCGCGTGATCGCCGCGGAACTGACGTTCGTCGAACTGGCCAAGACCATCGACAGCGGTCTGACCGAGGTCAAGAACACCTCCAGCGTGATCTTCGTCGGCAAGACCGCCGAGGCGCTGCGCGGTGTCATCGACGGGAACCTGCGCAACTACATCTCCACGTTCAAGAAGGCCCACGAGGACGTACGCGCCGCGCTGACCGCCTACGTCGGCGTGATGCGTCACGAGCAACACCGCGCGGACACCGCGTTGTCCGCCGCCGCCGCACTGTCGGAGGACGACAAGGAGGGGCGGGCCGCGCACAAGACCACGGCGGAGGACGCCAAGTCGATCCTGTCCACCGCGGCCGACACCGCCGCGCGCAAGATCATGGCCGCCGGCCAGTCCATCGCCTCCCCCGTGGACGAGTGCGAGGAGTTCTGGAAGGCGCTCGGCTGGATCGCGATGATCCTGGCCATTCCCGCGATCTTCATCGGCGGCCCGCTCGCGCTGCTCAGCATCGCCCTCAACGTCGCGCTCCTGATCAAGACCGCGATCGACTTCGCGCACGGCAAGGCGAGCGTCACCCAGCTCGTGTTGGGCATCCTGGGCATGATCGCGCCCACGACCAAGGGCCTGCACCTGGGTCAGCTGTGGAGCGGCATCAAGGGCATCGGCGGACGCGGGATCACCGGTACCAAGAACTTCTTCGGCGGCGGCGCCAACTCGTTCGGCCTGTTCGGCCGGGTCGGGTTGGGCATCGACGACGCGGTGGCCGCGGCGGGCGCGTGGATCAGGGGCGGCGCACAGGGACTGAAACTGGGGCCCCTCCTGACCATGGGGCCCGGTTTCGCGAAACTGGGCGGCGGCCTCAAGTTCTTCCCCCTCGCCGCCGAACTCACCGTGATCAACCTGGCCGGCGCCAAGACGTTCTTCGGACTGCGCGCGGTGGCGACCACGCTCAACACGTTCAAGAATCTGGGCACCTCCATCGCGCACGGCCTGAGCGGCTTCAAGGGGCTGCGGCTGTTCCTGCCGGTGGCGGCCGACGAGATGCCCAACGGCCTCGGGCTGGCCTTCCGGATCGGCTTCATCGACCGCGGCGTGTTCGGCATGTACCGCTACGGCGCCTTCCTCGACGGCAAGTTCATCGGCGCGGGTTCCAAGATCTCCGCCGGCGCCAATGCCGGGTTCAACGCGTTCGGGCACGGCGGCGATCTGATCAAGCTGCCCAACGTGCACCTGGGCTCGTTCGACTCGGTGCACTCGGGCCCGCTCGGCGGCGCGTTCGACATGCCGCCGCTGTCCACGAAGTTCACCAACGGCTTCGGTCACTTCGACGTGATCAACCTGCCGTCGCTGAACACGTTCGGCACCGGCTTCCACGCCGGCAACCTGCCCGGCCTGGGCACCTTCATCAACGACCTGGGCGGCCTGAACGCGCTTACCCACCTTCCCGGAGTCGGCGCCAGGATCGCCGACATCCCCTCCTTCTCGTTCACCGGGTTGGGCCTGACCCACCTCACCGGCAACTTCTCCGTCCCGCAGGGGATCACCGCCCTCGGCGCCACCGGCGTCCACGCGCTGCCGCCCGCGCTCGGACACATCAGCGTCCCCAACCTGGACACCGTCGGCGCCGGCGTGGCCGGCAAGATCCAACTCGGCCTTCCCGGATCGAGCGCGCTGGTGCACGACCTGCCCACGCCGGGTACGAACACGCACACCGGGCTCGACGGCCTCGGCACCGTCGCCCTCCCGCAACCGGGCCACGTCGCGATGCCGGACGTGACCACGCCGGCCCTGCCGAACGTCAACGTGTCCGGAGTCGGCGCCCTCCCGCTCACCTCGCACATCCAGACGCCGAACGTCGGCGCGATGGCGAACACCGGCCACGTCACGGTCCCCTCGGTGACCGGCGTCGGCGCCCTCGGACACGTCGCGACGCCCAACGTCGGCGGCCTGCCCGCGATCGCCCAGCCGGCGACCGCCCACACCGGCGCGCCGATCCACGTGGCCGACGGGAACACGCCCCACCTCGGCGGGCCGCGTACCGGCGCCGACGGCGAGACCTCACTGGTGGGGCCCGGCACGAGCGGGGTGGACGTCAAGGGTGTCCAGGGCCTGGGCGGCACCGGCACGCACATCGACCTCAACGGCAGCCGGGTGGTCCTCGGCGGCTCGGCGTCGGGCCCGGTGGTCCACACCACGCCGGGCGGCCTGCCGGGTGTGCCGACCGTGTCCGGCGGCCTCACCGGCGGCGCGCACTTCGTCCCGGCGAACGGGGCGACGCACAACCTCAACGTGTTCATGATGCAGGGCGCGAGCTACGACTTCGCGCACACGTTCCGCACCATCCCGGGCCTGAACGGCATCGAGGTACGGGTCCTGCCGAGCACGCAGGCCGGCCGCACCGTCGACATCCACATCGATCCCGGCGGTCGCACCGACATCTCGGCGAACCACATCACCGTCGGCGACCGGGAAGTGCTGCGGATCGAGCGCGACCTGGGGGACGGCGGCACCCAACGCTGGGACTACGAGCTGAGCGCGGCGAACAACCATCGCCTCCTCGACGACCAGATCATCGACACCCACGTCACCGGCCCCGTCCCCGGGCGGGCCGTCGAACTCACCACGCTGCCCACCCCGCAGCTCCCGCACGTCACCACCACCGGGTCGACCGTGCCGACCGTCGCCGGTCCCGGGCAGCGTGTCGTCGACATCCCCGGGCTGTCCGGCACGCGCCTGGAGTACCGCATCGGCGACGGCGGCGGCATCGAGGGCATCCGGATCACCGGCGGCGCAGACGCGGCGCACCTGAACCCCTCACGCGTGACCGGCCCGGCCGGGAACGACATCGTGCGGGTCGAGCGGCAGGTCGTGGCGAACGTCGAGGTGCGCCGCTGGGACTTCGACGTGTCGGGCGAGAGCGGACGGCTCGACCGCATCGAGCGGCGCATCACCCTCACCGGCGGCGAACACGACCACACCCTGGTCGCGATCCACGTCGACCCGGACAACCGCACCCTCGGGGTCGCCCACTTCGACAACGAAGGCAACATCCTGAACGCGGGCGGGCCGCCCGTACGATTCAACGACGCGGGCATCGTCGTCCCCACACCCGGCGGCTTCCGCCTCTACGACCCGGCCGCCGGTACCCCGTCGGGCACCGGTCTGCGCCTGATCGACTCCAACGGCCACCCGTTGGCGCTGCACGTGCTGACCCCGGACGGCGGCGGCGCCCGCGCCCTCGTCGGCGCGGACGCCTCCCGGACACTCGGCGTGGTCACCGTGCCGGAACACGCGGGCGGCATGCTCCACGTCGTCCCGAACGGCACCGGCCCGACCGTGCGCGTCTTCGGCGCCGACGGCCGGTTCTCGCACAACTCGCTGCCGCTGACCGGCATCGACCGCCTGGGCCTGGCCGGCGGCCACATCCGCTCGCCGCACGTCGGTACACCGCAGATCGCCCACGCCGACGGCAGGCCGGTTCCCGACACGAGCGTCGTCCGCCAGATCGGCAACGAGTTCCGGATCCAGCACACCGGCGGCCAGTTCCACGTCGACGCCGGCGGCGCCCGCGCCCACGACGTGGTGACCCTCACCGCCCCCGGCGGCGCCGGGACCGGCCTGCACGTGTTCACCCCGGTCGGCGGCCCGGGCCGGCTGCCGCACCTGCGCGCGGATGACGGCACGCCGTCCACGACCGCGCACGTGGGCACCGTCGACCACACCTTCCACGTCACCGGCACGAGCGGGCAGCCCCACGTGGTGCGGGTGTACACCCCGGGAGGGGCGTTCTCGCACGACGCACTGCCGCTGACCGGAGGCGGCGCGCCCGGCGGCTTCATCCGACTGCCCGACGCAGCCGGCGGAGCGCCGCATCTGGTGCACGGCGACGGCCGGATCGTGCCGGGCGCCACCGTGACGCCGCAACACGGCGGCGGATACCTGGTGGATCATCCCGGCGGCAAGATCGTCGTGAACAACGTCGGCGCGCACACCCACAACGCGCTCGAGCTGACGGGCGGTCCCGGGCCCGGGCGGTTCGTTCACACCCCGGTGGGCACCCCCGGCGTCCCCGTGCTGCACCCGAGCAACCAAGGCGGCGTACCCGACACGAACCTCACCGTCACCCGCGCCGGCGACGAGTGGCGCCTCACCGACCCCGACGGGTCGTTTACCGCGCACGGTCTCGACGGCGCGCACCGCTACGACGCGACCCGCCTGAGCGGCGGCGCGTTCGACGGCCGGTTCGTGCGCATCGAACGCGGCACCGACACGCTCGTCGACGAGCACCTCGCCGCCGTCCCCCACGCACACGTCGTACGGCAACCGGGGATCATCACCGAGGGGTTCCGGCGGGAGGGGGCGACGACGGACAGCGGATTCCGGATCGGCGACGGCACCGGCCATGTCGTCGTCGACATGCGCGGCGCACACCGCTACGACGTGGTCGCCCTGCGCGGGGCCGACGGCGCCGCAACGCACGAGTTCGTCTTCACCCCGGCCCCGGTCGCCGGGGCGGCGGCGCCCGACCCGCTGCACCTGCTCAAGGGCACCGATGGCCGCAACCTCGAATTCTCGGTGGTCGCGCGCCCCGACGGCACGCTCCGGGTCATCCACGGGGACACCGGCATGGTCCGGGGCTTCTCCGCCACCGGCGTGTTCGAATTCGAGGTGTTGCGCCTGACCGGCGTGGACCGCGTCGACCTGTCGCAACTCGTCCGGGTGCACCCCGGCGGGGCACACACCCTGGTCGACGACACGCTCGCCGACATCGCGGACTCCACCGTGCACATCCGCCCCGGCGGCGGGTTCCGTGTCGGCGGCGCCGACGGCGAGTTCCGCCTGTTCGGCCCGACCGGCCGCCTCGACTTCCACGTGACCACGCGCCCGGTGACCGAGGACGGCGGCATCACCGTGTTCCGGGTGGACGACGGCGCAGGGGTCCACCGGTTCGACATGATCGGGCTGTCCGACGCCCGCATCGGCGACCCCCTGCACACCCGGTTCCTCGGCACCACCCCGGGCGACCTGCGGGTCCTCAGCGGCCATCTCGACCACCTCCCGGGCCTGCGCGCGACCCCGGAACCCGGCGGCGGATACCGGATCGGCGGCGTCGGCGCGCGCGCCGGCGAATTCCAGCGGTTCGACCCGGGCGGACGCCTGGAGTTCCAGCGCATGGACATCGTCGGCGCCCGGGGCGGCATCGACCCGAACCGGCACTTCGAGGTCACGTATCCGGCGGGCGGCGGCGAGGGCACATGGTCGCTGGTACGCACCGACGCCCACGGCATCCGTGTCCCCGTTCCGGGCCGACCGAAGTGGTTCGAGGGCGGCGTGGTCGACCCGAAGGGGGCGGACGCCGGCCACGTGCACCTGATCAGCCACCTCAAGGTCACCGTGTTCGAACGTCGCGTCCTGCCCCACGGCGGCGTCCTCGACGCCCACCACTCGTCCGCCTCGCTGGGCACGTTCAGTCTGGTCAACCAGCGGGGTCGGTGGGCCGAGTTCGACATCAACGGCAACCTCGTGCACGACGGCACCCGGCACTGGGGCGAGAGCACCCGCAGCTGGTTCGACGTCAAGAGCGTGTTCGGCTTCGACGTGCGGGTCCGACACTTCCAGCTCAGCGCGGACGGCGGGCACGTACTGACGGACTTGCGCCACCTGCCGGCGGCCCAGGGGTTCGCCGCCGACAGCAGGTGGGTGCGCTTCGACGCCGACTTCCGGGCGATCGCGTCCGGCACCCGGCACTGGGACACCGGGCTCAGCCGCGGCTGGACCGACACCATGCGCCACCCGATCACCAACGAGATCGTGCACGCCCAGAAGAAGTTCGGCCGCTTCCAATTCGGCCTGCACGACGTGCGCCGCTACCACCAGCTCGAACTGGGACCGGACGGTATCCCCAAGCGCGACTGGGTCTCCCGGCACGCCGACGGCAACATCAACGGGCTCGGCAAGACCCTGCACAACGGCGACTTCCTCAAGTTCGAACGTTTCGCCGAGCAGCGGCCCCCCGTGTTCTTCCGCAACATGTTCAGCGGCGAGTTCCGCGCCGCCGACCTCACCCGGCACCCCTGGCTGGCCCAGGACAACCGGCTGCGCGTGGGCACGTGGAAGCAGGAGCCGGCCGGCGGCGGTCCGGAAGGGCACGGCGTACAGTTCATCACCAACAACAAGACAGTCATCGATGTCGCGCACACCGGCGACATCGTCCGCGAGGTGCGCCCCCTGCACAACGGCGACACCCTCACCGTCGGCGACGTGCGGCTGCCCGACGTCGCCGGAGCGCAGGTGGCCCACCGCCCCGGCTACCTGCCGTGGACCGAGGGCGCCGACGGTCTCCACGGCCACCGCACCTTCCACGAGGGCGACTTCGCGGTCACCCCGGGCACGGGTGATCGGCAGATCACCTGGCAGGACCGGATCACCGACGACGTGGAAGACGGCGACTGGTACTCCCCCGGCACCAAGGAGTGGCGGGTGGTGCGCACCGGCCTGTCCGACGGCACGTTCATCGACTACCGGCCCAGGCCCGCCGGCGGCGCCGGCGGCGCGGGAGCCAACACCCGCGGCCTGATCGACGCGCACGCCGGGAACTGGATCCGATACGACCACCACGGCATGGTCGTCGCCCGCATGGACGCCTTCCCCACGCCCGACGGGGTGGGACACGTCGACATCATCGGCACCATGGGACGCAACTCGCGCGAGTTCCGGTGGCACGACGCGCTCGATCCCACCATCGGCGGCAAGCGCGTCACCGCGTTCGAACGGCAGATCACGCCGTGGCACTTCGACCGCGAGTCGTTCCAGGACTTCGACGGGGCCGGCAACCTCATCCGCGAGCACCGACAACTCGGCGAGGGCCTGAGCGTCCAGGGTTGGCGCGGTGTCGACGCCGCGGGCAACACGGTGTGGCACTGGAACAAGCTGGACGCGAACAACAACGTGATGAACTTCGGCGACGGTGTCGACGATCGTGTCCGGCACTGGTTCGACCGGCACGGCAACCCGCTCCCCGGCTGGGAGAAGGGCGCCCGGTGGTCCGACCGGATCACCAGCCTGGACCACCAGGTCGTCCAGGAGATCCCGGCGCGCAAATACACCAACGCCTTCCGGGACTTCTTCACCGACAGCCCATTCCGGGTCCGCGACTTCCGCCCCAACCCCGAAACACGGTTCAACCGGCACCTGTGGCAGGAGTCCGACCAGGGCATCATCGCGCAGGCGAAGATCAAACTCGCGGACGACACGTTCCTGGAGATCAACAACTTCAACAAGCACGCGCGGCGCTACGACATCGACGGCATCACCGTGATCAACGAGCGCACGATCCCCGGCTACATCCAGGAGTTCAACGCCGACGGCGCCGCCATCATCGGACGCGAGACCCACTTCACCGGCCTCGCCAACGAATACCGTGCCCTGAACCGCACCTACCGCGAACCCAACCGATGGGGCTACGGGCCGTCCAAGGACGGCGAGGTGGTGCCGGAGCCCTTCATGCTTCGGGCCATCCAATCCATCGGCATCGACATGACCCACGAGTTCCTGCTCGACTTCACCGTGAACCTCGTGGTGCTCTCCATGGTCCGGGTGCTCTCCGGCGGCGGGTTGAGCATGGTCGACGTCGGCCGCGCCGCGTTCGGCGCCGCGTTGAGCTCGATGACCAAGGGCACCGTCGCGGCCGCGCACCTGGCGGCCAACCGGGGCGGCTGGAAGGTGTACTGGTCGAACATCGACTATGGGATGCCGGGGAGTTGGCGGCCCAACGACGACAGTAACAACACCGAGTGGGGAGCGAACGAGCGCCCGGTGCGCTGGCGCGGCGGCACCTACGAGTTCACCCTGGGCCTGGGCACCGGATCGGTGGCCGGGTTCGTCAGCGGCGCGGCACAGTCCGCGATCTTCGGGGTCCGCGGCGCCGACGGCGCGATCATCAAACTCACCACCGGCGACGCCGCGTTGGCCGGTCTGGCCTCCGCGGTCGGCGGGGTCCTCGGCACCGTCTCGGTGGGCGCGCTGCGCGCTCTGGTCCAGCACTCGATGGGCAGCCGGTGGATCCACCGCCAGGGACCGATGGACATCTTCGTGATCGGCGGGCTGGGCAAGATGGTCGAGAAACTCTTCGGCCTGCTGGTGCTCAGCCCCGCGACCGTACGTTGGATCGGCCATGTACCGGACGGGACGTCGTCCGACAACCTCCTGCCGGGATCGGGGACGGGTAGCGGATGAGCACTACGGCAATCCACGTCGACCCGGGGGGCCGCCGAAGCCGGCGCACCATCGCCGCCGCGCTCGCCGCCGCGCCCGCCGGCGCCGAGATCGTGATCGCCCCCGGCGAGTATCCGGAGGCGCTGCGCCTGGAGCGGCGGGTGGTGCTGCGCGCCGAGCACGGGGCGGGCACGGTCGTGGTGCGCGCGCCCGGCGGCGTCGCGCTGACCGCGGCCGCGCCCGACTGCGTGGTCCGCGGCCTCGTGCTGCGCGGCGCCGACCCGGCGGAGCCGGTGGTGCGGGTGGAGGACGCGGCGGGCCTGACCCTGGAGGGATGCGAACTCGACCGGGGCCGGGTGGAGGTGGTCGGTTCGACGAGCACGGCCGGCGCCGCGCACAACGCCTCGCTCGGGTTCGCCGACACCCTGGAGGCCGACCTCGGCGATCCGACCGGCGGCGGCGTCCTGGTGATCCGTCGCGGCCGGCTGCGCGGGGCCCGGCACGGCGCGCTGGTTCTGGCGGGCGATGCCCGGGCCCGCGTCGAGGACACGCTCCTGGAGACCATCGACGGCATCGGCGTGGCACTGTCCGACCACGCGGTGCTGATCGCCGACCGGTTGCGGGTGCGCGATACCTCCGGCTCGGCGCTGCGGGTACGCGGCGACGCCCGGCTGCTCGCCCTGGACACCACGCTCGACCGCGCCGGACGCAACGGCGCCCTGGTCGAGGACCGCGGCGAACTGCGCCTGGTCGACTGCCGGATCCGCGCGGCGGGCCGCAGCGGCGTGCAGGCCGAACACGAGGCCCGCGTACACCTGAACGACTGCCGGATCACCGACGCCAAGGCCAGCGCTATCGCCACCGGCGGCGCGGCGCGCCTTGGCGCGGACGGCTGCCGGATCGAGGCCCCGGCCGGCAACGGCGTCGTCGCGCTCGGCGTCTCCGAGGTGACGATGACCGCGTCGCTGATCACCCGCTCCGGATTCACCGCGATCCATCTCGGTGAGAACTCCCGGGCCCGCATCGGCGGTTGCCGACTCGATCGCAGCGACGAACACGGCCTCGCGGTGGTCGCGGGCGCCGAGGCGCAGATCGCCGACCTCACCGTCACCGACGCCGGCATGTGCGGGGTGCATGTGGCCGACGCGGCCGGGTTGACCATGGTCGCCTCCCGGATCGAGGGCGGCGAGACGGGGGTTCGGCTGCGCTCGGCCACCGAATCCGAACTGCGCGAGTGTGTGGTGAGCCGATCCCGCCGCACCGGTGTCGAGATCGGCGCGGACGCGGTCGCCACGTTGTACGCCACCCGGATCGCCGAGAGCGGCAGCGCCGGGGTCAGCGTCGAATCCGGTGCCCGGATGCGCATGGACGGCGGCGGTATCTTCGCCGTCGCCGGCAGCGGTTTGGTGCTCGGGCGCGACGCGACACCGACCGTGCGCGGCATCCGGGTGGACGGGACCGGCAAGAACGGCATCCTGTTCGGGGACGGCGCGGGCGGCCTGATCGAACACAGCGACCTGTCGGCGTGTGCCTACCCCGCGCTGCACATCGGCCGCGACGCCGAGCCGAGGTTCGTCGGGTGTCGGATCTTCGACTGTGCGCGCGACATCGGCCACTCCGACGGCGCCCGCCCGGTGTTCCAGGACTGCGTGTCCGTCCGGGTCGAGACCTCGACCCTGCCCGACTCGTCGCCGGTCACCCCCGGCGCGCCGCCCCGGCCCACGAAACCGGCCCCGGTCGGCGGGGTCGCCCCGGTCGGCGCGAGCCCCGCCCCCGCCGCGCCGGCGGTGGTCGACCTGGCCGAACTCGGCGAGGCACCGCCACCGCCGGAGACCCTGGACGACCTGCTCGCCGAACTCGACGAACTCGTCGGCCTCGGCGGCGTCAAGCGCGACGTCGGCGGCATGGTGAAGCTGATGCAGACGGTCCGCATGCGCCAGGAGGCCGGACTGCCCGCGCCGCCGCTCAGCCGGCACCTGGTCTTCGCGGGCAACCCGGGCACCGGCAAGACCACCATCGCGCGCCTGTACGGCCGGCTGCTCAAGGCCCTCGGGCTGCTGGAGCGCGGCCACCTCGTCGAGGTCGACCGCAGCGCCCTGGTCGGCGAATACGTCGGGCACACCGGCCCCAAGACGACCGAGTCGTTCAATCGGGCCCGGGGCGGCGTGTTGTTCATCGACGAGGCGTACGCCCTCGTGCCCGCCGGCGTGGCGAACGACTTCGGCGGCGAGGCCGTCGCGACCCTCGTCAAACTCATGGAGGACCACCGCGACGAGGTCGTGGTGATCGTCGCCGGATACCCGGACGAGATGGAGCGGTTCATCGCATCGAACCCGGGTCTGTCCTCCCGCTTCACCCGCAGCCTGCTGTTCGACGACTACTCGGCCGGCGACCTGGTGCGCATCGTCGAACACCACGCGGGCCGGCACCGCTACGAACTCAGCACCGCCGCACGCAAAGCGCTCGGCGAGCTGTTCACCGCGATGCCGCGCGGCGCGCAGTTCGGCAACGGCCGTACCGCGCGGCAGGTGTTCCAGCAGATGACGGAACGTCAGGCCATGCGGATGGCCGATCTCGACGCTCCGGACGCGCAGCAGTTGATGGTCCTGGACGACATGGATCTGCCGCGGTTGGTCGGCTCCGATTGACCGGGTTTCGCCGGCCGATCCCGGCGTCGACGCATGGCTTGTGGCCGATGGCCTTGGCTGATGGAGGAGTAGTTCGTGTCTGCACCCAATGAACCCAACACCTCGGCTCCGCCGGGTAGTTCGTCGGCTTCCCCGGCCGCCGGGGCCGCGCCGTCGTTCGCGCAGGCGTACGCCCGCCGGCCGCCCCGTCCCGCGCGCGGCCTCCTGCCCGGGCGGCGGGTATGGATCTCCCTCGCCTCCGCGGCCGGCATCGTCACCGTCAGCACGCTGGCGGTGACCCTGGCCCAGAGCAGCGCGAGCGGCGACACCGCGACGCACCACCGCACGGTCTCGGCAGTGGGTGCCAAGACCGGCGCGCCGGGCAAGGGCGGCGCACCCGGGGCGAACGGAGCCGACGGCCTGCCGGGGTCGCCCGGCGCGCCCGGGGCACCGGGAGCGCCCGGGGCGGATGGGCTGCCCGGCGCGAACGGCCTGCCCGGAGCCGACGGATCGCCGGGCGCCCCGGGCGCACCCGGCCAGGCCGACGCCGCGGCGACGACGCCGCCCGCCGCCGATCCGCCGCCCACGACGCAGCGTCCCGCCGCACCGCCCGCGCCCAAGCAGACGCCGGTCAAGCAGGAACCGCGGAGCGAGGCGCCCAAGCCCATGGTCGGCGGCCCGGGGCCGGCGATGCCGCCGTCGAAGCCGGACGTCCCCGGCAGCCCGCTGCGCAACCCGGCCTCCGGGAAGTGCCTGAGCGGCTCGGCCGGTTCCGACGGCACGCCACTGATCCTGTGGTCGTGCAACGGCGACGTGAACCAGAAGTGGGACATCCGCCCCGACGGCACGATCCGCACCAAGGGCCTGTGCATGGACGCGGCCTGGGGCGGCACCGCGTCCGGCACCGTCGTACAACTCGCCTACTGCAGCGGCAATCCCGCTCAGCAGTTCGCGCTGCGCAACAACACCCTCTACACGAAGACCGCCAACATGTGCGCCGACATCTGGAACAACAACTCCGGCGACGGCGCGGCGATCCGCCTCTACGCCTGCCACGGCACCTGGAACCAGGCCTGGACGCGCTGACCCTCGCCCGGCCGGCCGACACCGCCCCACCGACCGCGGGTCACCCGATCACACCACCGCCGAACCGGTGACGTCCGCGCCGGCACCCATGTCGGAGCAGGGTGCCGGCATACCCCCGGGGGACGCTGGTCGGATGATGGACACAGGGACCGGGCCGGACCCGGCCGACGAGCCGAGCCACGCCGACGGCGGGCGGGCCGACCCCCGAACCGAGGCGTGCCCGGCCGCTGCCGGCGGTGGAGGGTCCCACGCGGCTCCCCCGCCGCCGGCACCGTCCTCGCGACTGCGCCGGTTGCTCGCCCTGCCCCGCCGCAACCAGGCGAAGTCCCGCCGGGTGGTGCGCCGTCGGCTCGGGCGGCCGTGCACCGCCAAGGCCGTCGTCATGAACCCCAATCTCCCGCGCCCGAAACCGCCGCTGCGCTCCGGCGGTCCGGGCTCGCTCGTGTCCTGGCAGAGCCTGGGTGCCAATGGTCGCAAGTTCGTCTCGGAGGCCACCGATCCGGCGCTGATCACCGCGTTCAGCGGCAGGCCCGCCACCGCCCCGATCCGGGTGTACATCGGCGAGGACCCCGAGGACACCGACTTCCGCGGCGCCGTGGCGCCGGCCGTGCGCGAACTGGACCGCACCGGCGCCTGGACGAGTACACAGCACCTCCGGCGGGCCCGGTCAGCGGTCGAAGACCCGAAATCGCCCGGGGGCCGGGACCGGCTCTCCGTAGACTCCTACAAGAGGCCGGCGCCGTCGTCGGCGCCGCCGCGTGTGTCGGCGTCGATCGCGGAGCGGCGCGCGGCGGAGCCGAAGCCCAGCCAGGCGTGCCGGTTCCCGCCGCCGACGCCGTTCCCGAGACCCAAGGTCCGGGAGCACCCGACATGTCACACCTTTCGCCACCGTGCCATGGCGAACGAGAAGCCCCCGAACAACATCAGCCCGACCGCGACCACCCCGAGCAGCGGCGGACCCGCCGCCGTGTCGGCGAAGGTGCGCAGCGTGTCGTCGAGGCCCTTGGCCTTGTCCGGGTCGTACTTGGCCGCCGCGACCAGGACGAACACCCCGGCCGCGGTGAACACGGCGCCGCGACTGACCCCGCCGGCGACGCCGAGCGTGTCGACCACCCGCTCGGTGCGGGTCGACATGCGCCCGAGTTCGAGGTGGTCGCGATACTTGCGCAGCAGCGCCCGTACCGCGATCCAGACCCCGGCGACGACCACCACGAGCCCCGCCGCGGCCACCAGCCAGCGGCCGGCGGGCAGATCCAGCGCCTCGGCGGTGGCGCCCTTGGACTGCTTGTCGGAGGCTCCCTCCTCGGAGCCGCCCGAACCGCCGGAGCCGTCCTTGCGCCCGGCGGCCAATGCGATCACCGAAGCGGCGACGAACGCGTAGAACCCGAACCGGGCCAGCGACGCGAGCCGCTTGGAGGCATCACGCCCGCCGGGCCCCGCCGCGCCGAACACCGCCTCGGACAGCCGCCACAACGCCATGCAGGCCAGGCCGATCCCCAGTGCCCACACCAGGAAGCCGCCGAACGGCTGCCTGGCCAACTCCTTCACCGCACCGCCCCGATCGGCCTGCCGGCCGGAATCGCCGACGGCGATCCGCAGGGCCAGGATGCCGACCAGGAGGTACACCACGCCCCGCGCCACGAATCCCGCGCGCCCTGCGGCGGCCACCGCGGTACCGCCCGCCGCGGAACGTCCCACGGCGGTGTTTCGTAGTCCGGTCGTCGTTGTCCTCATCGCGAAGAGACCCTTCTGTGTCCGTCTCCTCGCGCCTGCCCCGAGGCCGGCTTTCGATGCCGCCCGGCCGGCGACGGGTCGATCGCGCGGCGCCGCGCCGCCGGGGTTCAGAAGGTCAGATGCGCGGCCACCGGGGCGTGGTCGGAGCCGGCCGCGCCCTGGCGTTCGACGGGCTGCGCGTTGATCGACGGCAGCGGGCCGTCGGCGCCGGTGAACACCTCCTCGAGGCGTTGCAGCAGTTGGTGGCTGACCAGGAGGTGGTCGATCAGTTCGCCCTGGCCCTCGAAGACACGGGAGACCCGCTGTTCCACGGGGATCTTCAGGCCGAGGTTCCACAACCGCGCCGCGTCCCCCTTGTCCGGATGCTCGAATCCGCCGGTGCCGATCTGCGATCCGGGCGGGCCGTACATGATCTGCGTGGTCGCGGCGAGCGGGGTGTCGTTGAGGTCGCCCATCACGATCACGTCGCGGGTGCGACCGTCGCCGCCGAGCAGTTCGTCCGCCAGGGCACGCATCGTGGTCGCCTCGGCACCGCGCCGCCACAGCGCGTACGCGGCGTAGCGGGCACGTTCGCCCTCGTTCTTCGGGTTGTGCCGATTTCCCGGGTAGGTCAGCAGCTTCGACTTCAGGTGGCACACCGCCGCGTGCAGGGTCCGGCCGGGCACCGGTTCCAGGGTGACCGCGAGCCCGCCGCGACCCATCGCGTTCAGGGGCGCGCCGGTGTCCGCGGTCTGCAGCGGGGTGAACTGGCTGGGGAAGGCGGTGACATCGGCGGTCACCGTGAGCGGGTGGCGGCTGAGGAACCCCACCCGGATCCGCCGCCCGTCCGGGTGCGCGGACAGCTCGGTGTGCCACGTCCCGTCCAGGCGGCCGACCAGGTCGTCGAGCGCGTCCGGGTTGCCGACCTCCTGCACCCCGAGCAGGTCCGGGTTCAGCCGATCGATCGTGGCCGCGAGCGCATCCAGCTTCGCGTCGAACTCGGCTTGTGTCTTCGGGCCGTCCTGTTCCCCCGGCAGGAACAGGTTCTCCAGGTTCCACGTCGCCAACGTCACCCGCATGGGGCACCTCCTGCTGTCCGGCATGCCGCGCGTACGCCCGGCCGCACCCAGTCTCCGCGCGATACGCCTTCGCGTCCCGTCGAATCCCCGGACACACCTCGCCGTTTCACCCGGACGCCACGGCCGACACCGCCCCGGGCGCGTCGGCCTCCCCGCCGCCCGGGAATCCGACCGACTACCCCGCCGGCGTGCCGCGCCGCGCCGAATCGCGCAGCCGCTCGGCGAACGCCAGTACCGAATCCCGGAGTTCGTCCGGTCGCTCGACGACGAACGGCCGGTCCAGGGACGCCAGCAGGGCCGGCACCCAGTCGAGTCGTTCCGCACGAAGCTCCACCCGGCACCAGGGGGCGGCGTCCGGATCGGCCCCGCCCGGAGGGGACGCCTCCACGACGATCGCGAGCGCCGCGGGGAGCCGGGCCCGGATCCGCTCGGCCGTTTCCCGCACCAGCACGCTCATCTCGTGGCGGTAGGGGGCGCGGGCGAACCCGGTCAGCACACGCTGCGCCGGGTCGACGTCGGCGGGCGGCTCGAACGTGCCGGGCAGGGCCCGGGCGTCGGCGATGCGATCCAGGCGGAGGGTACGGTCCTCGCCGGCTCCGACGTCCAGGCCGGTCACGTACCACCGGCCCGAGTGGGCCACGAGCCCGTACGGGTGCAGCGTGCGCTCGCCGCGCCGGCCGTCGGCGGCGGTGTATCGGAGCGAGATCGGCCGGTGATGGCGCACCGCGTCGGCGATCGTGAGCAACACCGCCGTCTCCGGAGCGGTCGGCTCGCCCGGCTCGGCGGTGAAGGCGAGCGAGTCGAGCACGGCGTCGAGTCGCCCGGCGAGCGCTCGCGGCAACACGCGCCGGATCTTGGCCGCCGCCGTATCCCCCGCCGTCCCCGCCGCCGTGGTCAGGGCCGCCCGCCGACCCGCGATCAGGCCGAGCAGCACGGCCAGCGCCTCGTCATCGGTCAGCATCAGCGGGGGCATGCGGTAGCCCGCCGACAACCGGTAGCCGCCATAGCGCCCGCGCACCGACTCGACGGGGATGTCCAGGTCGACGAGATGTCGGACGTACCGCCGCACGGTGCGCTCGTCGACCTCCAGACGATCGGCGAGTTCGGCGACGGTACGGGTGCCGCCGGCCTGGAGCAGTTCGAGGAGGGCGAGCACGCGGGTGGTGGGTCGGGCCATGACGGTAAGTATCTCGCGAATACCGGGCGGATTCCGTCCGGTATCACCTCTAGCGTGTCACCGAAGGCTCCGACCGACACCCGGCGGCGCATCGACCTCTCAGGAGAAACCCGTGAACCTCGTCTCGATCCGCATCATCACCGACGACGTCGACCGCCTCGTCGACTTCTACGAGCGGGTCACCGGCGTGCCGGCCACCCGGTTCACCGAGGACTTCGCCGAACTCGTCATCGGCTCGACCACCCTCGCGATCGGCGGCACCCGCACCGTCCCCCTGTTCGCCCCCGGCTCCGCCCACGCGGGCGACAACCGCAGCGTCATCATCGAATTCCTCGTCGACGACGTGGACGCAGTCCACCGGAACCTGACCGGCGACGTGAGCGACTTCGTCAACGAGCCGACCACGATGCCGTGGGGCAACCGCGCGCTTTTGTTCCGCGACCCCGACGGCAACCTCGTCAACTTCTTCACCCCCGTGACCCCGGCCGCCATCGCGAAATTCGCCCGCTGACGTCGCACGTCGACGCTCGGCCGGCCCTGGTTGACCTTCCCCCTGGGGCAGGCCACACCATCGGTGGGGCCGGGCAACGGGCCCGGGACGAGGAGAAGAGCCGGTATGGAGTTGTGGACCATCGGCGCGTTCGCCAAGGCCTCCCGGCTGTCGCCCAAGGCGCTGCGCCTCTACGACGAACTCGGCCTGCTGACACCGGCGCGTGTCGACCCGGCCACGGGATACCGCCTGTATGCGCCGGAACAGTTGGACCGGGCCCGGCTGGTCGCCTGGCTGCGCCGGTTGGGCATGCCGCTGACCCGGATCCGGCACGTATGCGAACTGGAGGCCGGCCCCGCGGCCCGGGAGGTCCGGGCGTTCTGGGCCGGGGTCGAGGCCGACGTCGTGGCGCGCCGGGATCTGGCCGGCTTCCTCGTCGAGCACCTGTCCCGGAGGGATTCAGCCATGACCACACCCGCCCGCCCCCTGGGCATTCGTTACGCCGCCCTGTCCGACACCGGCCTGGTCCGCCCCACCAACCAGGACACCGCGTACGCGGGGCCCCACCTCCTGGCCGTGGCCGACGGCTACGGCACGGCGGGCGCCGAAGCCGGCGCGGCCGCCGTCGACGCCCTCAAGCACCTCGAAACCGCCGGCATCGCGGCGGACGGCCTGCTCAACGTGCTCGAGGACGCCGTCGAACAGGCGAAGCAGGCCGTACACGGCGTCACCGGCGCCGACTCCCCCGAAGCCGGCGGTACGACCCTGACCGCGATGCTCTGGACCGGCGCACACCTGGCCCTGGTCCACATCGGCGACTCCCGCGCCTACCTCCGGCGCGACGGGGAGCTGTTCCAGGTCACGCAGGACCACACCATCGTGCAGTCGATGGTCGACGAGGGTCGCATCACCCCGGAGGAGGGCGCCTCCCACCCCCAGCGATCACTGCTGCTCAAGGCCCTGGGCCATGGCACCGACGCCACCCCCGACCTGCGGTTGCGGGACGCCCGCCGGGGCGATCGATACCTGCTCTGCTCCGACGGCCTGTCGACGATCGTGCCGCCCGAACAGATCCACCGCGTGCTCGCCGAGACCCCCGACCCCGGCCGCGCCGTCCGCGAACTCGTCGCCCTCGCCGACGACTCCGGCAGTCCCGACAACGTCAGCTGCGTGGTCGCCGACATCGTCGAACCGTGCGAACAGACGTAGCCGGCGGCCACGATCGGGGCGGCGGGGCTCACTCGACCAGGGCCGGGGCGAAGTAGTCGCGCAGCCGGGCGATCCTGCCGTCCCGGACGCGGAAGATCTGGACGAGGCACACCGCCGTGTCCGCCCCACCGTCCTCGCCGTCGAAGACCGAGTCGATCTCGGCGATGAAGACGTCGGGGTCGGAGGTGACGTGCAGGACGTAGCCGGATTTCTCGAAGTTGGGCGCGGGGCGGTCGGTCTTCGCCTGCTGCTCGTAGTGGGCCGCCATCGCGCTGCGGATCTGCGCCCGGCCCACCAGTCGCCGGGGGAAGGCGGCGTCGGCGGGGACGAGCGGGGCCTCGAAGACGCCGTCCTCGGTGAAACACTCGGCGAGGGCGTCGGCGTTGCGGGTCACGGTTCCCGAGTGGATGTACCTACCGAAGATCTCCTGCGGCGTTGCGGACACCACAACCTCCTTGAACGTGAACGTGGACGGCGATGCGAACGCGGACGGGGATATCGACCACCTCATCACAACGCGGCCCGCCGAGACCCGATTTTGCCGATCGATCACCTCCGCGGCGCCGCTGTCGCGGGGGGCGATTCGGCTGGATTGCCGCCTTGTTCGGCGGCCGGGGAGCGGCCGATACTGACGTGAGGTCGCCGGTCCTGTCGCGGGGCGGGCGGGCGTGTGCGTCCGCCGTGGCCGACAGCCGCCTGCCGGAGGGGGAGACCGCTCGATGGGTAGCGGAGATCTGCGTCGGTTCCACCGGGACCCGTTGGGATTTCTCGACGGCCTGTCCCGTGCTCGTACCACGGATGTCTTCGCACTGCCCTGGGGCGGTTGGTGCGTGGGCGACTCGGACCTGGCCCTGGTGGTGCTGCGCGATCCGGAATTCAACGGAGGGCTGTCCACCTTCTATGGCGACCTGTTGCCCTCGCGATCGGCCCAGGTCGCGCTCGGTCACACGATACGCAACAGCATCCGACCGCGATTACCCGAGTATCGCGCGAACTTGGCCGCGGCAGTGGCCGAACTCCCCACGGCCGCACGGTGGCCCGAAGCCGGCCCCGCGCTGGTGTATCGATGTCTGGCGGACCTGCTGCTGCATCCGACGTCGCCACCCGAACTGCGGCTCCTGCTGGCGCGATCCGTCGGCGCCGGTCTGCTGATCCGCTCACCCACGATCCGCGGCCGTATGCGCGCCGAGCTGCTGCGCCCCAGGCTGTTCGCGGCGCTGACCCGGGACATCGCGCAACGTCGGGCACGCGGCGTCGGTCCGGGCGAGCCGCGCGATCTGCTCGACGCCGTCATCGGCGGTTGTCCCGAGGAGACGCGGGACGCGGTCGTGGCCGAGCTGTACCTGCTGCTGTACCGGTCGATCGTGGGCAACGTCGGCTACGCCGTGGCCTGGAGCGTGCTGCTGGCCGGTCTGCACGGCGTGCCGGGCGAGCCGTGGCCGTGGCCCGCCGAGTGGATCGTGCGCGAGGCCGCGCGGCATCGTCCGTTCGTCTGGATGGTGGGCCGCCCGACGCCGCGTGCGGTCGAGTTCGGTGGTGTGGCGCTGCCGCTCGGCGCGATCCTGTCGGTCAGCCCCTACCTGCTGCATCACGACGAAATGCGCTGGAGTCGGCCCGATCTCTTCCGGCCCGAACGCTGGGACCGACCGCAGGCGTGTGGCCCGTATCTGCCGTTCAGCACGGGCCCGTTCGTGTGCGGCGGCGCAGTCATCGCCCAGACCATGACCACCGACGCGGTGGCGGCGCTGGCCGACGGCGCCCGCCTGAGCGTCGTCGGCGGTACGGCGCGGCCGGCCGTGACCAACGCCGCCGCGCCGCGCCCGTTCACCCTGAGCCGCACCACCAAGTCCTTGACCCGATTGCCCGCTTCGAAGAGGAGGTGACCACCATGATGGCCGTCATCCGGCGCATTCTCACCAACACGCCGCCGCTGATCTGGAACCCGAAGGACCCGTGGTGATCCACGCGCGACCCGAACGGCCCGCACGGCGGAAGTACCCACGCCGTGCGGGCCGTTCATCCGGCCGGAGCCCGGTCGGGCCCCGGCCGGGCGACGTGTCCCCGTCCGCCCCCGTGATCTCGCGGACGGGAACGACGTGGCCTCAGGTGGTGTATCCGCCGTCCACCGCGAGGGCGGTGCCGGTGATGTACCGACCGCCCGGGCCCGCCAGATAGGCCACGGCGGCGGCGATGTCCTCGGCCTTGCCGTAGCTGCCGAGGGCGGTGAGGGATCGTTGGAAGTCGGCGCTGTCGCCGTCGGCCGGGTTCATGTCGGTGTCGATCGGGCCCGGGTCCACGAGCGTGGCCGTGATCCCGCGCGGACCCAACTCCCGGGCCAGGCCCTTGGTCAGCCCGATCAGCGCCGACTTCGCCGTCGCCTGGAGCACGAAGTTCGCCCCGGGGACGCGCCCGTTGAAGCACGACCCGATGCCGATGATCCGCCCGCCCTCGCCCATGTGCCGGGCCGCGGCCCGTGCCGCGGTGAACACGGACCGGATGTCCACCGCGAGCACCCGGTCCAGTTCCGTGTCGGAGACCTCGGTGAGCGGGCCGTAGGTGAGGAAGCCCGCGTTGTTCACCAGGATGTCGATGCGGCCCAGTTCCGCGACCGTGCGCTCGACTGCCTCGGTCGCGGCGTCGGGCTCGGTCAGGTCGGCCCGTACGGCCACGGCCCGCCCGCCGGCCGCCTCGATCTCCTCGACCACCGCGCGCGCCCGGTCGGCCGCCTCGACGTAGGTCACCGCGACCGCCGCCCCCTCGCCCGCCAACCGCTTCGCGATCGCCGCGCCGATGCCTCGGCTGCCGCCGGTCACCAGTGCCACCCTGCCGGTCAGGTCGCCCATCGTCGTCTCCTCCTGCGTGGACGCTGTGTTCGTCGTGCCGGCAGAGTAGGAGTTGACACCGGTGTCAGGTTCAAGCGGTCGTTCACGGCGAGGTGCGGACATGCGGATCGGCGAACTGGCCCGGCGCAGCGGGGTGAGCGAGCGCTCCCTGCGCTATTACGAGGCCCAGGGCCTGCTGCGCGCCGAACGCACCCCCGGCGGCCAACGCGACTACGGCGAGTGGGCGGTCGACCGGGTGATCCGCATCCAGACCCTGTACGCCGCCGGCCTGCACAGCAGGAAGATCGCCGAACTGCTGCCCTGCATCCGGGACACCGACGGTCGAGCGAACGAGAGCGCCACGCCGGTACTGCTGGTCAACCTCACCGCGGAGCGCGAGCGGATCGACACGATGATCACCGACCTGCTGCGCTCGCGCGACGTCCTCGACGAGGTGATCGACACGGCCTCGGAGGGCGTGCCCGCCGATCCGGCCGGCCGCGATCTCGGCACCGGGCTCGGCCGCCGGGGCTGAGCCGGCCGGCGCCGTCCGGGTCACCCCGCCGTCGGGTCGGCCAGGAAACCGGTCACGGTGGCGACGTACAGCTCCGGGTGAGTCGTGTGGGGGACGTGTCCGGCGCCGTCCAGTGGGCGGATCCGCGCGTGTGCGATCGCTTCGGCGAGGCCGCCGACGATCTTCGCGTACCACGGCGGGCTGGTCGTGCCGTAGCTCAGCAGCACGGGGACGGTGAGCGCGGACAGGCCGGTGACGTCGATCTCGTCCCAGTGCGGATCGTTCAGCTCGTCGAGAAACGTGCCCGCGTTGCCGACGAAGGTCTCGCGTACCCGGTCGGGCAGCCGCTCCCACATCCCCGGCCCGAGCGCGACCTCCTCGACGAACAGGTGCGCCCCACCCCGGTCGTCGCCCGCGCTCAGCCGCTCGACCACCGCGTCGATCCGATCCTGGGCCACGCGCATCAGCGGCCGCAGTTGCGGGTCGTTCGCCACGGTCGCGAACAGCGGCGGCTCGTGCGCGACCAGGCTGCGGAACAACTCGGGTCGGCGCGCGCCCAGTCCGAGGGCCGTGGAGGCGCCGAAGGAGTTGCCGACGACGTGCGCCGGTCCCAGGTCGAGCCGTTCGAGCAGCGCCGCGAGGTCGTCTTCGTCCTGGGAGCGGCTGCCCGGTCCGGTCCCGCCGCTGCTGCGGCTGTGGCCCCGGCGGTCGTACACGAGCACACGGTGGGAGGCGGCGAGCGCCGGCAGGACCGGCCCCCAGCCGGTGTGGTCGGTCCAGGAGCCGTGGACCAGGACGAGCGGGTCGCCCTCGCCCGTGACCTCGTAGTACAGATCCGCGCCGTTCAACCGTACGTGTGGCATGCCGCCTTCTCCTTGCTCGGGCCATGGGGAGGATCCGCCGTTCGGCCTCTCGGCAAACCGCGAACGCGCATCCGGTCTTACCAGATGCCGGGCATCACCCGCGCGGAGCAACACTGTCATCGGCGCCGCCCCGGGGTGGGATTCGCGAATTGGGCGCAGCGGGTGAATTCCGCGCGGGACCCTTACGCCGTGCCCGGTCGGGGCGGCACAATCATGCGACTCGAAACGAGGGGGCGAATCCTGTCCGTGAGCGACGTTTTTCCCGAACGGGTCCTGCCCGCGGGCCCGATCACCCTGCGACCGTTCACCGCCGGCGACGTCGAGGACACCCGAATCGCCTGTGCGGACGAGGTGATCCAACGCTGGATACCGCTGCCGCGCCCGTACTCGCCGCAGGCGGCCGTCGACTGGTGTACGAAGACGGCGCACACCCGGCGCGAGTCGGGCGACGGCATCCACTTCGTGATCGCCGACCCGGCCGACGACCGACTGCTCGGCGCGATCGGGCTGCGCCGCACCGACTGGGACGACCGGGTCAGCGAGGTGCGCCATTGGGTCGCCCCGTGGGCTCGCGGACGCGGGATCGCCGCCCGGGCCACCCGCGCGCTCGGGCACTGGCTGCTGATCGAGCAGGGCTTCGAACGCCTCGAACTGCGGGCCGCCGTCGGGAACATCCCCGCGCGCAAGGCGGCCGTCCGGGCGGGCCTGCACCGGGAGGGCATCCTGCGCAATGCCGGCCGCCTGCACGGCGGCCGGGTCGACGTCGTGCTGTACGCACTGACCCGCTCCGACCCGTAGGGCCGCGCCGTTCTCGACCCGGGGCCGGCTCAGCCCAGTTCGGCCAGGTCCTGTCCGGTCAGCCGCAGCGCGCCGGCGGCGATGTTCTCCTCCAGGTGGGCAAGCGAGCCGGTCCCGGGGATGAGCAGGATGTTGGGCGAACGGGCCAACAGCCAGGCGAGCGCCACCTGCGACACGCTCGCCCCGTGGCGCGTGGCCACCGCGTCCAGGCGGGCCGCCGCCAATGGTTGGAAGCCGCCGACGGGGAAGTACGGGACGTAGGCGATGCCGGCCGCCGCGCAGGCGTCGATCAGTGCGTCGTCCTCGCGCCGGGACAGGTTGTACAGGTTCTGGACGCACACGATCGGCGCGATCGTCCGGGCCTGGGCGAACTCGGCGGCGGTGACGTTGGAGACGCCCAGGTGCCGGATCAGGCCCTCCTCGCGCAGCGCGAGCAGGGTTTCCAGGGGCCCGGCCAGGGGGGTCAGGCTCCGGTCGAGGTCGCCCATCCGCAGGTTCACCACATCCAGGCGGTCCAGGCCGAGCGAGCGCAGGTTCGCCTCGACGCCGCGGCGCAGGTTGTCGGGCGTGAGTCCGGTCTTGTCCGCCGCCGGCCGGGCGACGTCCGCGCCTTCGACGAGCGCGCCCACCTTGGTCACGATCACCAGGTCGTCGGGGTAGGGGTGCAGCGCCTCCCGGATCAGCTCGTTGGCCGCGATCCCGTCGCGCGCGTAGTAGTTCGAGGTGTCGATGTGGTTCACGCCCAGCTCCACGGCCCGCCGCAAAATGGCCAACGCCGTGTCCCTGGCGGGTGGTTCGCCCTGCGGCCACCCGGTCAACCGCATCGCCCCGTAGCCGATCCTGGCGACGCTCGTATCGCCGCCCCATGTCCATCGCTCTGTGATCACGGGCGACACCCTAACGACCCCGAAACCACTTGCCGATGTTTGCCGCACGGCTCCCATCGGCCCCATTCCTCCCCCCGCCCCCGGAACCAATCCTCTCGAAGCATCACCAAATCCCCCCGACGACCTCGTCCCGGCGACACCGGCGGTGCTTGTGTCGGACATCGGCCGTGTAGTGCGATGGCTCCCATGGTCTTTCCCATGACGAAGAGACGAGTCACCCCACTGGTCACCGCCCTGGTCGCCGGCTGCCTGTTCGCCGGCGCGCCGGGTGCCCACGCGAACGCCGGCGCCGGCCCGGACGGCACACCGCCGGCCGCGGGCGCGCCGCCGAGGTTGGGCGTGGATCTCGACACCGTGACCATCCCGGAATTACAAACCCGCATGGCGCGCGGATCGTTGACCTCGACCGCGCTCACCGGCGCCTACCTGTGGCGGATCAAGACCGTCGATCCCACGATCAAGGCGGTGTTGCGCACCGACCCGACCGCGCTGCGCCAGGCCGCCGCCAGTGACGCCCGGCATCGGCGCGGGCAGAGCCGGGGTCCGCTCGACGGTATCCCCGTCCTGCTCAAGGACAACGTGAACACCCGCGGGCTGCCGACCACCGCCGGCTCGACGGCACTGGCCGGCAGCCCGCCCGACACCGACGCGGTACTGGTGAGCCGGCTGCGCGCGGCGGGGGCGGTGATCCTGGGCAAGACCAACCTGTCCGAATGGGCCAACTTCCGTGGCGCCAGGCCCACTTCGGGCTGGTCGGCGGTGGGCGGCCAGACCCGCAACCCGTTCGTCCTGGACCGCAACCCCTGCGGCTCGTCGGCCGGTTCCGGCGCCGCGCTCGCCGCGTCGTTGTCGCAGGTGGCGATCGGCACCGAGACCGACGGCTCGATCGTGTGCCCCTCCGGGGCGAACGGCGTGGTCGGCGTCAAACCCAGCCTCGGCGTGGTCAGCCAGTCCGGCGTGGTACCGATCTCCGCCGAGCAGGACACCGCCGGACCCATGGCCCGCAACGTCACCGACGCCGCGCTGACCCTGGCGGTGCTCGCCGAGGGCCGGGCGCCGCACCCGGCCGACCCGCTCGACCTCGCCGCCGCCTCCACCCGCCCCGACGGGCTGCGCGGCAAGCGCATCGGGCTGTGGCGCCTGCCCACGCTCGGCCCGGACGTGGACGCCCTGATGACCCGCACCGCGGGGCGCCTGCGCGCGGCGGGCGCCGAGGTGGTCGAGGTGAAACTCCCCTACCAGGAGCGCATCGCCGAACTGGAATTCCCGGCCCTGCTCAGCGAGTTCCACCGCGACATCGACGCCTACCTGGCCACCCGCGAGGGCCCGCGCGACCTCGCCGAGCTGATCGAGTTCAACCGCACCCACCCGGCCGAGCAGACCTGCTTCGCCGGGCAGGAGCTGTTCGAACAGGCCCTGGTCGCGCCGCCCACCACCGACCCGCGATACCGCGCGATGCGCACCGAGTTGACGGACCTGGCCCGCCGCTCGATCGACGAGACGCTGGCCGCCGAACGGCTCGACGCCATCGCCTCACCGACCAACCCGCCCGCCTGGACCACCGATTGTGCGCGCGGCGACAACGACGTGATCCCGTCCTCGACTCCGGCTGCCGTATCCGGATATCCGTCGATGTCGGTACCGGCCGGCTCCGTCGGCGAACTCCCGATCGGCCTGCTCTTGATGACCGGCAACCTGCGCGACGGCGAACTCCTGTCCCTGGGCGCCTCGATCGAACACCACCTCCACGCCTGGCGCGCCCCGCGCTACCTGCCCACCATCGGCTCCTGACCCCGTCCGACGGGCCCACCCGAACCACCGTTGCCGGCCGGGCCCGTCGGCTCGCTCCACCCGAACTCCCGCCGCCGCAAGGCGGCGTCGCGCCGATCGGCGGCACCCGAGCAGTCGGGCGCCCCGCGGTCCCGGACACCCCCGGAGGGGCCGGGTCCGCATGGGGCGCCCGGCTGCGCCGTTCGTGCGCCCGTGCGCTCTTGACCGGGGTCCGGGCCGGGCCGATCATGGCCGCCCTGCTTCCGATCACCGTCGGCGGCGGTCGCACCGCACGCGGGCGCCGGCCTCGCGACGAAAGGGGCCATCGTGCACGTCTCCTCCGGGATCGATCTCTTCGACGACGCCGTCCTCGCCGACCCCTACCCGACCTACGCCCGGCTGCGCGAACTCGGCACCGCCGTACGGCTCGACGCGCACGCCGTCTGGGCCCTGCCGCGCCACGCGGCCGTCGCCGACGCGCTGCGCGATCCGATCGGCTACTCCAGCGAACGGGCCCTGGCCCTGACCGAGCAGGTCAACGAACGGGTCCTGACCGACACGGTGGTGGGCACCGACGGCGCCGCCCACGCGCGCCTGCGCCGGGTCCTCTCGCGCCAACTCGCCCCCAGGGCGCTGAAATCCCTCACCGCCGGCCTCTACGCGCACGCCCGCGCGCTGGTCGACGCGCTCCCGCGCGGCGAGGTCTTCGACGGCGTGGCCGACCTGGCCGCGCCGTTCGTCTCCGGCACGGTCATGCGCCTGATGGGCTTACCCGACCGGGACCGCGCCCGGCTGCTCGACCTCGCCGACGCGACGTTCGACACCTTCGGCCCCGACACCGCGCGCACCCGGGCCGCGTTCCCGCGCGCAGAGGAGATGTTCGCCTACCTCGACCGCTTCGCCGCACGGGGGCGGGTCGCGCCGGACAGTTGGCTCGGCGCGATCCATGCCGCGGCCGACCGGGGCGACATCGACGAATCCCAGGCCGTCCCGCTGATGCTCTCCTACACCGTCGCCGGCATGGACACCACCATCCACGCCGTCAGCACCGCCCTGCACCTGTTGGCCGAACACCCCGCGCAGTGGCGCCTGGTCCGCGAGCGCGCCGTCCCGGGCGACGCGGTCTTCGCCGAGGCGCTGCGGATGCAGGCCCCGATCCAGTGGTTCGGCCGCCGCGCCACCCGCGACATCCGGATCGGCGACACCGTCGTCCCGGCCGGCGACCAACTCCTCCTGCTCTACGGCTCGGCGGGCCGCGACCGCGCCAAATGGGGCCCGAGCGCCGACACGTTCGACGTCACCCGCCCCGACAGCCGCGACCACCTCGCGCTGGGCCTCGGCGTGCACCAGTGCGCCGGCAACCACCTCGCCGTCCTCGAACTCGACGCCGTGCTCACCGCCCTGGGCCGCCGCTTCCACACCCTGGCCGGCGCGCCCGATCGGGCGCCCACACGGCGGGTCCACAACATCCTGCGCGGCCTGCACACCCTCCCGCTCGTCGCCGCGTAGCCCGTCCCACCGCACGGCCCGCCTCGCCCACCGCGGATCCCGACCGGTGCAGCCGATCCGATCGGGATCCGCGGGCGGGTCCGGGCTACGGCGCGGGAATCGCGGAGAGTTCGTCGGTCAGGTCGTCGAGCCCGAGCGACCCCTGCGACAGCGCGCTCATGTGCCATGCCTTCAGGTCGAACGCCGCGCCCTGCGCCCGTCGGGCGTTCTCCCGGCCCAGCAACCACGCGCGTTCGCCGAGCTTGTAGCCGATCGCCTGGCCGGGCATGGTCAGGTAGCGGGTCACCTCGCTGTCCACGAAGGCGTCGGGGAGGCTGCTGTTCGCGCCGAAGAACTCCTGCGCCAGGTCCGGGGTCCAGCGCTCGCCGGGATGGAACGGCGCGTCGGCCGGGATCTCCAGTTCCAGGTGCATGCCGATGTCGACGATCACTCGCGCGGCGCGCATCATCTGCGCGTCGAGGTAGCCCAGGCGGCGCTCGGCGTCGGTGAGGAAGCCCAGTTCGTCCATGAGGCGTTCCGCGTACAGCGCCCAGCCCTCGGCGTTGGCGCTGACCACCCCGACGGTGGCCTGGTAGCGGGACAGGTCGCCGGCGATGTGCGCCCACTGGGCGAGCTGGAGGTGGTGGCCGGGGACACCCTCGTGGTACCAGGTCGACACGAGGTTGTAGACCGGGAACCGGTCGCGGCCCATCGTCGGCAGCCAGGTCCGGCCGGGGCGGCTGAAGTCCTCGGACGGCTGCGTGTAGTACGGCGCGGCGGCGCTTCCCGGCGGTGCGATGCACGACTCGACGCGGCGCACCCGCTCGGCGAGGTCGAAGTGGGTGCCGTCGAGGTGCTCGATCGCCTCCTCCATCAGGGCCTGCAGCCAGGCCCGCACCTCGTCGACGCCCTCGATGTGCGTACCGTGCTCGTCCAGGTGCGCGAGCGCCACCCACGGCGTCGCGGCGCCTGGCAGGACCTTCTCCGCCTCGTGGCGCATCTCGCCCAGGAGGCGGTGGTACTCCGACCAGCCGTAGGCGTAGGCCTCGTCCAGGTCGAGGTCGGCGCCGTTGAAGTACCGCGACCACACGGCGTACCGCTCGCGCCCGACCACCTCGGGGGCGTCGGCGACGGCGGGGGCGTATACGTCGCGCATCCAGTCACGCAGCTCCACCACGGCGGCGGTCGCCGCGCGTGCGGCCTCGTCGAGTTCGGCGCGCAGGGTCTGCGGGCCGGCGGCGGCGAAGTCCTCGAACCAGCCGCGCCCGTTGCCGTCGGTGTCGGCCCACTCGCCGAGCTGGGCGACACACGCCCCGGTCGGGCGGGGCGCCGCGTACAACTTGCGCTCCAGGCCCAGCTCCAGCGACTTGCGGTAGCCCGAAAGCGCGTGCGAGACCGCACGCAGCCGCTCGGCGATCGCGGCCCAGTCCGCGTCCGTCTCCGCGGGCGTCACGGTGAACACCTCGCGCACGAAGTGCATCGGCGTGCCCATGTTCCCGACGGTCCGCAACCCCTCCCCGCTCTCGTGCACGGCCAACTCGGCCGTCAACCGCTCGCGCAACAACCGGGCACACCGCCGCTCGACCGCCGCCTCCGCCCCATCCCGCCGCTCGGCCTCGGCGAGCGCGGCAAGCGTGCCCCGAGCCAACGCGGCCCGCGCCTCCTGCCCCTCGGGAGACAGATCGGGCAACCGCCCGGAACACTCCGCAACCCCGAGAAACGTCCCCATCACCGGATCGAGCACAACGAGTTCGTCGACATAGGAATCGGCAAGCTGACGCGGAAGCGGAACACTGTTGACTGACATGCCCCCATCCTCATACGCCGACAACCCCCACGTCACGCCCGTTGTCCGAGCCACCCTGGACAACCGACAAACGCCGAGCGACCGCAAGAGCCCAGGAAGCGCGTACCCGCTCATTTAGACTGTGAGCATGGATCCCGCCGAATCCGAACTCGCGCCCGACGTCCACGATCCCGACTACATCGCCTTCGTCGCCGGCCGCATTCTCGACCACGTACGCGAGGTGCCCGAACTCGCCGCGTTGGCCGAACCAGTGACGTTCGAATCGACGCCGCACGGCATCGTGATGATGACCGCACCCGACGCGGCGCACGGGGACATCCTGGACAACCTGCGCTCCTTCCTCGCCTCCCTGCCGCGCGACGGCGCCGCCGAGCGGGCGTTGCGGGAGAACACCTCGGTGGAGTTCGGCGCGTCCGAGCGCACCCCCGACCTGGTCGTATTCGACCCGTCCCGCCGCGTCCTGGTCCGAGCCGGCAAGGCCATGTCCCCCGCCGGGATCCTGATGCTGGTGGAGGTGACATCGAATTCCACCCGACGCGAGGACCTCGACCGTGACGATCCGGCGGCCAAACCACGCCAGTACGCCGCGAGCGGCATCCCGCTGTATCTGGTCGTCGACCGCCGCAGGGCCGAGGTACTGCTCTTCCGCGACGCGATCCACGGCACCTACCCGGCCCCGACCGTCTTCCACGTCGGTGAACCCGTCTGGCTCCCCAAGCCCTTCTCCGCCGCCTGGCCCACCGAGTTCATGAAGGACCTCCTCTAACCCCGCCCGCCCGCGCCGCCCGCCAGGGGTGCTTCGGCGTTCGCTCGCGCGCAGGTGAACCACCGTGCCGCTTGGCACGGTTCGAGGAGGATGGGGCGCCGCCCGGATGCGGCGGCGCGTCGCGTGGTCGTGCGGAGGTGCGGGCCCGGCCGGGCCCGCACCTCCGCCGGCCTCAGCGGTTCAGGCGCAGTGACATCGGGTCGATCCCGCCACCGTCGATGGCGAACGTGGTGCCGCGCGTGGCGAAGTACGGGGTCTGCATGTCCGCGAAGGTCATCACGTCGACCCGCTTGACCAACTCGGCCTCGGCCGCGGTCCATTCGTCGCAGCCCGCGATGTCCGGCTTGTTCATGGCCAGGCCCACCAGGCGCTGATACTCGGGGTTGTCCACGGCGCCGAAGTTGAGCCCGTCGGGCCCCTTGGGACCGCTGAAGAAGGGCACGAGTTGGTCGTGTTGGGTCAGCGTGATCGGTACCCAGGCGATGTCCCACTGCCCGGAGGCCAGCACCTCTCCCGTGGTCCCGGCCGTGAGCGGCCGGCGGCTGACCTTGACCCCGAACGAGCGCCACTGCTCGACCGCCAGCTCCACCGCGGACAACAGTTCCGAGCCGGCCGTCCCCGAGTAGGGCAGCACGATGGACAGTTGCCTGCCGTCCTTGGTCCAGTGCCCGCCCGACTTGGTCCACCCGGCCCCGCGCAGCGCGGCCGCCGCGCGCGCCGGGTCGTGCGGCGGGATGTTGGCGCTCACGGCGTCCGCCGGACAGGTCGGCAGCATGGTGACCGCGACCCGGTTCGGCGCCGAGCCCTTGCCGCCGGTGGCCACCGCCCCCAGCTGCTTGAGATCGAGCGCGGCGGTCAGCGCCCAGCGCACCGCGGGATCGGCGGTGACGTGATCGGGCGCCTCGTTGTACAGGAACATCCCGTAAGGGTTGCGCTCGACGTGGTACTTCAGCCCCGCCGCGGTCAGCCGGACCCGGTCGGCGCCGGTCACGGAGGCGATGTCGAGTTGTTTGCCCAACAGCAGGTTGGCCCTGGTCGAGGGGTTGGTGACTACCTTGAACACCAGCCGCTCGGGCAGTTCGGTGGAGTTCGCGCCGCCCGGTCCCCAGACGTAGTCGGGGCGCTTGGTGTAGGTGAAGTGGTCACCCGTCGCGGCCTCGACGAGCCGGTAGGGCCCGGTGCCGTCGGTGGCGTGGTCGAGCGAGCCGGGTGCCGCGAGTGCCGAGGGGCACACCAGCGGCAGTTGGGAGGCGCCGCGCAGCAGGAACGGGGTGGGTTCGGGCGTGCGCAGGACGAGCGTGTTGGTGGCGTCGTCCGCGGTGGCAACCGTTCCCGGCGCCACGGCCAGGCCGTACAGCGGTGAGGTGTTCTTCGGGTCGGCGATGTAGTTGTACTGCGCCGCGACGGCGGACGCGGTCAACATCCGGCCGTCGCCGCACCGCACGTCGCGCCGCAGGGTGAACGTGGCCGACAGGGGATCGGACTCCCACTTCTCGGCGACGCCGGAGACGATCCGCCCGTCGACCGTGGTGTTGACCAGCGCGTCGTAGGAGAACCGCGTCATCAGCGAGGTGATCCTGGAAAGCGAGGTGAGCGGAGACAGGTTGGCGGGGTCCTCGGAGATACCGATCGTGATCGTGTCGCTCCCGCCCGCGCTCGACGCGCCGGTGCCGCCGCACCCGGTGGCGAGCATCCCCACGGCCACCGCACCGGCCGCAGCCCGCGCGACGCCTCTCATCGTGCACCAACGGCGAGAACGGCGGAGCGCGTACGCCCTTCGCCCCCCGATGCGGCGGCGATCGACGTACGAATGTTCGGACCCGCTGTCCGAACACTGGACCCGACCGCATCGGATCGTCCCATGCTGGATACCTCCTCGGAGAACGGCGCGACTGCCGCAGTGGACGCTCAGGGTAGGCAGCCCCCGAACACCTCGAATCGTCGCCGCGGACGAAGAGCGATCACCAAATCCGTCCGAATAGCCAACCCCAGACGCCGCAACGCCGGGCAGTCTTCACGCCATCCGCCGCGCACCTCGGCACCGAGAGCCCACTCGGCCTAACAAGGCATCTCATTTGCCTAAATGCATTAGGCATGCGCATAATCCATTCAGGTGAACCCGAGAGTGGATGAGGAGAGCCGGGCATGGCGCGCGTGGGGTTGACCACCGAAAACGTGGTGCGGGCCGGGGCCGAACTGGCCGACGAGGCCGGGTTCGCGCAGGCGACACCTGCGGAGTTGGCCCGACGCCTCGGCGTGCGGACCGCGAGCCTGTACTCGCATGTCGCCAACGCCCACGACCTCAAGACCCGCATCGCGCTGCTCGCGCTGGAGGAACTCGCCGACCGGGCCTCTGCCGCGATCGCCGGACGCGCGGGCAAGGACGCACTGACCGCCTTCGCGAACGTCTACCGCGACTACGCCCTCGCCCACCCGGGCCGCTTCGCCGCCGCGCGATACCGGCTCGACCCGGAGACGGCCGCCGCCGGTGCCGGCGTCCGGCACGCGCGGATGATGCGCGCGCTGCTGCGCGGATACGACCTGGCCGAACCGCACCAAACGCACGCCGTCCGGCTGCTGGGCAGCGTCTTCGCCGGCTTCGTCGACCTGGAGTCCGCCGGCGGCTTCGAGCACAGCGCCCCCGACTCGGGACAGAGCTGGAGCGCGATCCTCGACGCCCTCGACGGTCTGCTGCGCACCTGGCCCACCACCTCCTGACCCCGCCATCTCCGCAGAGCGAAGAGAGCGAAGAAAGCGAAGAGACCGAGCCCATGCACCCCCCGTACGCCCACACCACCACCCCCATCACCGCCGACCTGCTGCGCGGTGCCCTCGACCTGGAACACACCGAACGCGGCATCGTGCCCCACCGGTTGCCCGCGCACGCCCGCCGGCAGATCCCCGACGAGCAACTGGCCATGGCCGAGTCCCAACCCTCCGGCGTACGACTGGCGATGCGCACCCGGGCCGCCGTCCTCGAACTGGACGTCGTGGCCACCAAGCGGGTCTACCCCGGTGCCCCGCCGCGCCCGGACGGTGTGTACGAACTCCTCGTCGACGGAAACCTCACCGCCCGGGCGAGCGTGCCCGACGGCGACACGCTCACCATCGACCTGGCCGGCGGGAGCGCACACACCCGCCCCGGCCCGGTGCGCACCCTGCGCTTCACCGACCTGCCCACCCACGACAAGCACGTCGAGATCTGGCTGCCGCACGACGAGAGCACACAGCTGGTCGCGCTGCGCGGCGACGCCCCCATCCACGCGGCACCGGCGCACGGGCGCAAGGTGTGGCTGCACCACGGCAGTTCGATCAGCCACGGCTCCAACGCGGCCACCCCGACCGGGACCTGGCCGGCCCTGGCCGCGGCCCGAGGCGGCGTGGAGCTGATCAACCTCGGTTTCGGCGGCGGCGCCCTGCTCGACCCGTTCACCGCCCGCGCCATGCGCGACACCCCCGCGGACCTGATCAGCCTCAAGATCGGCATCAACATCGTCAACGCGGACCTGATGCGGCTGCGGGCGTTCGGCCCGGCGGTGCACGGATTCCTCGACACCATCCGCGACGGACACCCCGACACCCCGCTGCTGGTGGTCTCGCCGATCCACTGCGCCATCCACGAGCACACCCCGGGGCCGTGCACCGTGGACCCGGCCGCGTTCGGCGAGGGACGCCTGCGGTTCGTGGCCACGGGCGATCGTGCGCAGGTCGCCGCCGGGCGACTGACCCTGGCCGTGATCCGGGACGAGCTGGCCCGGATCGTCGCACGGCGCGCCGCCGACGACCCGAACCTGCACCACCTCGACGGCCTCGACCTGTACGGCGCGGCGGACCAGGCCGAACTCCCGCTGCCCGACGACCTGCACCCGGACCCGGCCGCCCACCGCCGCATCGGCGAACGTTTCGCCCGCCTCGCCTTCGGCCCCGCCGGCCCGCTGTCCGCCGGGGCCGGCTGACCCCGTCCCGACTACGCCTGCAATGCGGCGATTTCCGCCTCGAACAGCAGCTCCGGGTCGAACTCCATGCCGACGAAGTGGCCGGCGAGTTCCAGGGACAGCACGCCGTGCAGCCGGGTCCAGAAGATCAGGGCCCGGTGCAGCACGGCCGGCGGCGCGGGATGCTCGCCCGCCCAGCGCCGGTGCCGCGCCAGGTGCGCCTCCAACGCGGTCGTGGCGTGCTCCGCGGGCGGTTGCGCGCTCCACATGTCGAGCAGGGTGGTCATGATCTCGGCGGAGATCGCGGTGATGTCGTCGGGGGCGTGGTAGCCGGGGACGGGCGTGCCGTAGATCAGCAGGTAGCGCTGCGGATCCGCCAGCGCCCACCGGCGCATGGCGCGCGCCGTCTCGGCCACGTCGGCACCGCCCTCGAAGGCGACCCGGACGGCGTCGGCCATGCTGCGGTACGCGTCCCGGATCAGCTCGGTGATCAGCTCGTCACGGCCGGCGAAGTAGCGGTAGAGCGCGGGACCGCTCATGCCCATCTGCTTGGCGATCGCGTTGAGCGAGAGCGCGGACGCACCCGCCGTGGCGATCTGCTCCCACGCGTGTTGCTTGATCTCCGTCCGCACCTGCGTCCGGTAGCGCTCACGCGGGGTGTTCGCCTCGGTTTCCGCCATGACCCGCCACCTTTTCGCACACGCAGCCACATCCCCGCATTTCGGTTAGAAGCTATCACAAACCTGAATGGCATTCCGGAAGCCCCCGCGCAGGCCCACCCGCCGCAGGCGCCCACCCGCCGCAAGCGCCCGTCCACCTACCGCGCTCCCGCGCACGCGTCGCCGATCGCCTCGTCCAGGATGCCCAACCCGAGCGAGAGTTCGTCCTCGGTCGCGGTCAACGGCGGAGCGATCCGGAACACCCCGCCCATGCCCGGGAGTTGCACGATGTTCATGTGCAGCCCCAACTCCAGGCAGCGCCGGGTGACCCGCGCGCCCAGCTCGTCGGAGCCGTGCTTCGCGTCGTCCCGATCGACGACCAGTTCGAGGCCGGCGAGCAGCCCGCGACCGCGGATGTCGCCGACCACCGGGTGACGCTCGGCGAGTTCGACCAGCCCCCGACGCAGGAACGTGCCGAGCGAGCGGGCCCGTTCGTCGAGCCGATCCGCGATCAGCACGTCCAGCACGGTGTTGCCGACCGCCGCCGGCAGCGGATCGGCGACGTGCGTGGTGAAGAACAGGAACCCCCGCTCGTGCGCCCGCTGTTCGATCTCCGCGCTGGTGACCACCGCGGCCAGCGGCAGCCCCGCGCCGAGCGTCTTGGACAGCGTGAGGATGTCCGGCACGACGCCGTCGCGCTCGAACGCGTACCAGTCCCCGGTGCGACACAGGCCGGTCTGTGCCTCGTCGAGGATCAGCAACATCCCGCGCTCCCGGCACTTGTCGCGCAGCGCCGCCAGGTAGCCGACCGGCAACTCGATGATGCCACCCGAGCTGAGGATCGGCTCCACCAGGCACGCGGCCAGACTCCCGGTCGACTGCGCGTCGATCAGGTCGAACGCGAAGTGCAGCTGCCGCCGCCAGTCGAGCGTCCCATCCGCCGCGACGAAGTCGGGCCGGTACACGTTCGGCACCGCAATGGCGAAGTTGCCGGGCGCGCCCGGCCCGTAGCCCTTGCGTCCCGCGCTGTAGGTCGCCGACGCGGCGGCCTGGGTCATGCCGTGCCAGGACCGCGCGAACGAGACGATCTCGTGCCGGCCGGTGACCAGCTTGGCCATCCGGATCGCCGCCTCGTTCGACTCGGCGCCGGTGGTCAGCAGCAGCACCTTCTCCAACGGATCCGGCAGCGTCGCGGCCAGCCGCCGGGCGAGGTCGACCACCGGACGGCTGAGCATGCCGCTGTACAGGTGGTCCAGGGTCGCCACCTGCCGCCGCACGGTGTCCACGATCGCCGGGTGCGCGTGGCCCAGGATCGCGCTCATCTGCCCGGAGGTGAAGTCGAGGATGCGCCGGCCGTCGGCGGTGAACACGAAGCTCCCGGCGGCACGATCGATGATCTCGCGAGTGAACTCGCCTCCGTAGCGCACGAGATGCCGCTCGGCGTCGGTCCAGAACGGGTCGGCGGAGGGCGACGAGGAGGTGGTCGAATCAGCCATGTCCCGACGGTAGGTCGGGCCGGAAGCACACGTCCAGCGCACGATCGCGGCCTCGCTGTTCGGCTCTGCCCGGCCAAACCGGTGCGCCTGGGCGGGTTCCGAAGCGCCATCCACTCCATGGCGGTAATGTTATGCACGTAAGTAACCCGTCGGGGAGAGCCGAGAGAGAAGAGCCATGGACTTCGACCGGGCCGACGCCCTCAACCAGGCCATCCGCCTGCTGAGCCTGCGCCACCGGGCCAGGATCACCACCCTGCTCGCCCCCCTCGGCCTGCACCCCGGCCAGGAAGCACTGCTGCTCGAACTCGCCCGCAACGGCCCGATGATCCAGGGCCGACTCAGCGACGCACTCGGCTGCGAACCGCCCAGCGTCACCCTGATGACCCGCAAACTCGAAGCCGCCGGCCACATCCGCCGCACCCCGGCACCCACCGACAAACGTGCCTCCGTCGTCGAACTCACCGACAGCGGCAGGGACTTGGTCGAGCGGATCAAACAGGCATGGTGCACCCTGGCCGAGGAGACCGTGACCGGACTGCCCGAGCCGACCGTCGCCGAACTCCCCGACCTCCTCACCACACTGACCACCAACGTCGACACCAGACGCACCCGCCGACCCCACGACGGATGACCCGGCATCGCGCGATGAACCAACTACACTGAGTAGCCGGGATGTTCACCACTTGGGGACGAAGATGACCAAACACGTCACATCACGCACCGGCACCATCGCCGCGGGCTGTGCGGCCGCGCTGATGTCGCTCACGACCATCGCCGGCTGCTCCGACGACGGCTACGGGGCCGGCACCCCGCAAACCCCCACCCCGGCCGGGGACAACCTGCCGCCGGGCGCCGATTACTGGGCCGGCAAGGCCGACCTCTCCGTATTCCTGTGTCACGTCGGCGACCCCCGGACGGGCGGCTGCGCCACCGGCCTCGTCACGACCGCCCAGCGCGCCGACATCTCCGCCGCGCTCGAAGCCATGCCGCAGGTTCAGCGGGTGTACTACGAGGATCACCAGGAGGCGTGGGAGCGGCTGCGCCTGCAATGGACGAACACCGCCCCGGCCCCGGCGATCGGCCCCGAACAACTGCCGGACTCGTTCCGCGTCGAGCTCCGCGACCCCGGCACCGCCCCGACCGTGATCTCCGCGATCACCACACACCCCGGCGTCGCGTCGACGACGCATCACACCCGGCCCGCCCCGGCCGGAGGGCCCGGCTACAGGTCCAGCACCGCGCGCAGCGCCTGATCGACCCGCTCCATCACCTCGCGGGCCACGGTGCCGACAAGCTTCGCGTCGTCGAACCGGGCGGTACGCAACTGCTGGAGGTTGACCGCCACCGCGGTCGACGGCAGCGGCTGCTCGATCACCACGGACATCGCCGTGTCCGGGAAGCGGCCCGCCGGATGCAGCACGATCGCGAGCACCGCCGCATAGGCCTGTTCGAGACCGTCCAGCGAGACGACCAAGACATCGCGGCCGTCGCCCAACGTCCAGATCTCGCCACGCCTCACAGCGTGTCGCCCTCGCCGCACAACTCCTCGCCCAGACCCAGCGCGGCCAACTGCCGAGCGGCGTCCAGCACCGCCTGCCGGCGCGCGGCCCGCACGATATAGGCATTCAGGGACAACCCCGCCGCCGCCGCGCCCGCCCGGATCGAGGCGTCGAGGTCGTCGGGAATCCGCAACGTCATCACCGTCATGCCACCAACGTAGCAACCACACCCCGGTGGTGTCCCTCGGTGGCGGCGATTTCGCCCGACCGGACCTCGATCCTCCCCTCCCACCCCGCGCGCATCCCCCCACCCCACCCGCGCCCGTACCGCCGCAGCGACATCGTTTGGGCGCGCGACCCCAGGGCAGGCCGCAGACATATCGTTCGTCCCACCGTGGGAGGTGACCGCCATGACCGCCGCGACCGAGTCCGTCGACGTGGACGTCCCGCTGCATACGGCGTATCTCCAGTGGACCCGCTTCGAGGAGTACCCGCAGTTCATGGACGGGGTCGAGGAGGTGGTCCGGCTCGACGCACACCACCACTATTGGAGGACCTACACCGCGGGCGTGACCCGCGAATTCGGCACCGAGACCGAGGAACTCCCCGACGAACGTGTCTCCTGGTGCACCGTGTCGGACGAACCCCGCCACCACGCGCTCGTGACCTTCCGCGCGGTCGACGCCGACCACACCACCATCGACGTCGTCACCGAGGTCGAACCCGAGGGCCTCACCGACACCACCGAGACCACCCCGCCCTTCACCGCGACCCGGGTCCGGCCGGACCTGCTGCGCTTCAAGGAACTCGTCGAGACCAAGGCCCTCGGCGAGATGCGCGACACCCCGAGCCCCACCGGCCACAGCCGCATCCAGCCGGACTGACACCGCCCCGCCACACTACGAACAACGGGGCGGGCTCGGCGGACCCGCCGCGCCGGCCCGTCACGCGCGACCACCTCAAACATTGCCCTCCGGCGGCTCCGGCGGCCGTTGCGGCGCAGGCGCCGTCGGCTCCCCACGCGCATCCGCACGCTCGGTGCGAGCCGGATCCGCCCGCCACTCGTGCGCGGCCCGGTAGCGAGCCGCCCGGCCATCCCGGTCGTAATCCCCAACGCGGGCCGCGGAGTTGCGCCGCCGCGCCCGCATCCGCATCCCCGTCGCCACCATCGCCAGCGCCGCGCAGAACAACAGCGCCAGCGCCAGCCCGGCCAGGAACGCCGCCAGCGTATCGAGGGTGACCATGTCCGTGTCGAACATGCTCACCGTGTACTCGGGACCCCCGGAGGTGTTGTACGCGACGAGCAGGGCCGCGAACGCGACGCTCGCCGCCGCGATGAAGAGTCCGATGATGATCACGACGCTCACATCCGTTCCGCTCGGGATTGCGTGCGACACCCCCACCCATCAACGCTACGCCCGGCTTCGGGCCGGCCCAACCCGTACCGAACCCGCTCGCACCGCGTCCCCGACCGGGCACACGCCGACACGATCACCGAGGTCACACGGGTTGCGGCTCGGGCTCCGGGCCCGGCTCCGGTTCGGGCGTGGGCCCCGGTCGCGGCGGCTCCGGCTCCGGCACGGGCCCCGGGCCCGGTCCCGGCCAGGGCGTCGGTTGCGGCGGGCGGGTATCCGGGTCCACCGGCATGGGAATGGTCATCGCTCTGTCTCCCTCGCATCGCTCCCCGGGTTCGCCCCGGGATCCTTCGGCGGCGTCTGTCCCCGCGACCTCCCGTCCGTCTCCCGCTCGGATCACTCCCCGACGCGTCCACGACGGCTCTCGCACTCCGAGCACTCCTTCGCCCGCCTACCCGGATCCCGCACCGCGACGCGTCCACGACCCGCCCGTGATCCACCCGCGCCACGCCGCCGGACGCCCCGCACCGGCCCCGGCGCCGGTTCCCGGACCCGTACCCGAGCCCGCCACGCGCTCACCCGACGTCGCCGCCCTGCGGAACGATCACCAGCGGCCCGGGAGCGTGGTGGATCAGCCCGTTGGTAACCGACCCCAGGAGCATGCCGCGGAAACCGCCCATTCCCCGACTGCCCACCACCAGACACATCGCGTCCGCCGCCGCATCCGCCAACGCGCGCACCCGATGGCCCAGAATCGTCACCCGCTCCACCGACACGTCCGGATACTTCTCGCTCCATCCCGCCAGCGTCTCGCCCAGCCGGACCAGCGCCTCCTCCACCTCGGCCTCGCTGCCGAACGCGGCCACCATGCTCGCCGTCGGCGGCCGCACGTGCACCGCCCGCAGGCCCGCGCCGCGCAACGAGGCGGTCTCGAAGGCGTACCCGACGGCCCGCTCGCACCCGGCAGACCCGTCGACACCCACCACCACCACCGGCGGCTCCCCGGTGATCGGCTCGGGCCCACGCACGACCGCCACCGGACACGGCGCGTGCGCACTCACCGGAACCGCGATGCTGCCCGTCGTCAACAACTCGGTGAACGCGGACAACCGGCGCGACCCGAGCACCAGCACACTCGCCTCACGCGCCTCCACCCGCAACACGTCCACCGGCCGCCCGTCCACCGCCGCCGTGGTCACCGCCACATCCGGTCTGCGCTTGGCCGCCACCACCCGCGCCTTGTCCAACAGCGCCTCGTCGGCCGCGCGCCGACGTTCGGCCCAACTGCGGCGCACCACGGGGACCTCGGCCTCGGGATACGTCTCGACCGACCAGTCGAAGACGTGCGCCCGATGCAGCCGGCCGTCGTGCCGGCTCGACTCCGCCGCGGTCTCCGCGCCCGCCGGATCGGCCGGCCACTCCGACGCGTGGACCAGGCGCAGCGGCAGCGCGTGTCGGGCGGCCTCGTCGGCGGCCCAGGAGACGGCGAGCATGCCCGCCGCCGAGTTCTCGACTCCGACCACCACGGGTCGACGTCCGGTTGTCATGACAGCTCCCGGTAACCCTGGGAACCCCCCTCGATGGCGATGCTGTCCCCTTCCACTGTCTCTCGTCCGTCCGCTGTCTGTCTCGCGTGTGCGTCCCGTCGTCGCGACGACGGGCACTCGGTGCGCCGGGGTCGCAGAATCGAAGGAGCGGGACGAGCCGAGATCGGCGACCGCGATCACCCACCGCGCCCGCGCCGGAACCACCCGCGTCGGACCCAACCGGCGCCGATCGCCCGGGCCGCCTCCCCAGGAACCGTCCCCCGCGGCCCGAGCCCCGGCCTCTTCCCCGCGTTCGCACGGAGGAGGAACCATGCTCTTCACCGATCGAGTCGACGCGGGTCGACAACTCGCCGCCGGACTGACCCACCTCGCCGGCGAGGACGTGATCGTCCTGGGCCTGCCCCGAGGCGGGGTACCGGTCGCGGCGCAGGTGGCCGCGGCCCTGCACGCACCCCTGGACGTATGCCTGGTGCGCAAACTCGGCGTGCCGTCCCACCCCGAACTGGGCATGGGCGCCATCGCCGAGGACGGGACCCGCGTGCTCAACGACCGTGTCGTGCGCAGCTCGCGCGTCTCCACGACCACGTTGCGGGACATCGAGGAGCGCGAGCGGGCCCTGCTGACCGAGCGCGCGCACCGCTATCGGGGCCGCCGGCCGCCCCCCGAACTCGCCGACCGCACCGTCCTGATCGTCGACGACGGCATCGCCACCGGATCCACCGCGCTCGCCGCCTGCCGCACCGTCCGGGCCCGCGGCGCCGCCCGCGTGGTCCTCGCCGTGCCCGTCGCGCCGTCCGGCTGGTCGGCGGGAGCGGACGCCGACGAGCTGGTCTGCCTGCACAACCCCCTCGGCTTCATGGCGGTCGGACAGTTCTACTCGGACTTCTCCCAGACCACCGACGAGGAGGTCGTCGACTGCCTGACCCGGGCCGCCGCCCGGAACCCGACGCCGGGCCCGTCCGGCGGGGCCGGCCCGACGGACGAGGACGTGGACCTGCCCGTCGGCGCCGTGCGACTGCGCGGCCGGCTCACCGTCCCCGCCGGAGCCGACCGCATCGTCGTATTCGCCCACGGCAGCGGCAGCAGCCGACACAGCCCCCGCAACCGCTTCGTGGCCGACGTCCTCAATCGGGCCGGCCTGGGCACCCTGCTCTTCGACCTGCTCACCGAAACCGAGGAACAGGCCCGAGGCAACGTCTTCGACATCGAGCTCCTGGCCGCACGCCTCGTCGCCGTCACCCGCGACCTGCGCGAACGACCCGAGGCCCGGACGGCGAGCGTCGCCTACTTCGGCGCCAGTACCGGCGCCGCCGCCGCACTGTGGGCCGCCGCCGACCTCGGCGAGCGGGTGAGCGCCGTCGTCAGCCGCGGCGGCAGGCCCGACCTGGCCACGCCCCGCCTGCCCGAGGTCACCGCCCGCACCCTGCTCATCGTCGGCGGCGACGACACGAGCGTCCTCTCCCTGAACGAACAGGCCCGCACCCACCTGCGCTGCGAAAGCGAACTGGCGGTCGTGCCCCACGCCGGCCACCTCTTCGCCGAACCCGGCACCCTCGCCGCCGTCGCCGACCTGGCCCGAGCCTGGTTCACCGCCGACCCGCACCACCGTGCCCCGACACCGGCGTCCTGACCGCGCCGGGTCGCTCCGGAGTCACCCGGCGAATCCCCCGCGGACGCGGTCGTAGACCAGGCACAGCGTGCCGTGTTCGCCCGCGGATTGCGCCGTGAGCGTCCACTCGGCGGTCGGCAGGCCGTCCTCGAACAGGCGCGGACCGCCGCCGAGGAAGACCGGGAACACGGTGAGCGCCAGGCGATCGACCGCGTCCGCGGCCAGCAGTGCCTTGATCACACCGGCGCCGGCGAGCACGAGGATGTCGCCGCCCTCGCTCGCCTTGAGGTCGGCGGCCACCTCGGCGGTCGGCTTGTTCACGATCGTCGTCCGCTCCCAGGGCGCGGGCGCCTCGCCGAGCGTGGAGGAGAGCACGACCTTCTCGGTCCCGACGAGCCACTTCGCGAAGCCCTCGTCGCGCGGATCGACGCCCTCCGCGCCGATGATCGTGGGCCAAAAGCCCAGGAATCCCTCGGCGTTGACCCGTCCGAGCAGTGCCGTCGTGGCCGGCTCCCACAGCTGGGTGAGGTGGTCGCGGGCGACGTCGGTGAGCGCGTACGGCATCACCCAGCTCATGTCCTCGGGGGCGTCGGGGCGGGCGTAGCGGCCGTCGAGGGACAGGGCGATGTTGGTGACGATCCTGCGGCCGGCGGTCTGCGTGCTCATCGCGTGCTCCTGGTGTCGGTGTCGGGGGTGTGCGTGGCCGCGGCGAGGATCGCCGCGAGTTTGTCGAGGCTTTGGCCGAAGCCGATCTCGATGCCGGCGATGAAGTCGGCCGACTCGACGGTGCTGTCGGTGATCCGCCAACGCACGTCGAGCCCGGAGCCGGCGCCGTCGGGGCGCAGGTCCAGCTCGACGTGCGAGGTGAAGGCGGGCCCGCCGTCGGGCAGCAGCGGCAAAAGCCGGTACGCGAGGTGCTCGCCGGGGCGTACCTCGTCGACGACGCCCTCCGCCCGACCCACGACCGGGCCGGTGTCGTCGACGTCCTCCGCATCGCGATACTCCAGCACGACCCGCCCACCCGGTCGCGCCTCGAAGACCGATTCGGCGACCCGCAGATCGTCGGGCACCCACCATCGAGCGAGCAGAGCCGCCTCGGTCAGATACGGCCAGACCGCACCCGGCCGCGCCGGCAACGACCGGGCGAACCCGAACGAGCGGCCGTCGGCCCACCCCGCCTCCGCGGCGGCGAGCCGCTCCGCCTCCAAGCCGCGCCCGTAGCGGTCGTGGGTCTCCCCCGGCCCGCCGACCCGCTCGGCCGTATCGGCGATCCGCCCGAGCGCGTCGGCCAACTCCCGCAGCGGACCGGGCCGCAACGCATAGATCCGACGCTGCCCGCTGCGCTGCGACGCGACGATCCCGGCCCGCTCCAACGTCTGCAGGTGCTTGGTCGTCTGCGGTTGCCGCGCCTCGGCCAACCGAGCCAACACCCCGACCGACCGAGGCCGCTCCGCCAACAACACGACAAGCCGCCAACGAGCCGGATCGGCCAGCGCGACAAGGAGTTCGTCCATGACCAAAGTATTCACCCACACGAATATTCGTGTCAACGAATACTTCCGGAAGGCTTACTCAGCCTTCAAAGAGCCTGTTATCGGGTGTGAGCATCTCGGTGGCGACACCGGGGCGTCCACCGACTCGGCTGCGGGCGCGGTTCGAGGCCAAGCCCTCCTTGGTGCCGATGACGATGATGTGCTGGACGAACGCCCGGCGTTCTTCGCTCCAGCCGTGTTCGACGATCTGCCGCAGGACGGCGTCGCGTGCGCCGAGCCAGCGGGTGAGGTCGCCGGGGCGGGAGTAGGCGGTGGCGAGTTTGGCGGCGCGGTCGAAGGCGACCCAGGTCATCAGGCGGCTGTAGGTGAAGTTCTGGCGTCCTCCGCGGGTCTCCCAGATGCCCTCGTCGGGCCGGTCCCAGTTCTCTACGAGCCAATCGATGACGCGTGCGAAGGCGCGCCGGCCGCGGACGGCGCCGATGTCCTCGGCCTGGGCGAGGGCGTAGGCGGCCTCACCGTAGATGTCGAGCTGGATCTGGTCGGCGGCCGCGTTTCCGGCCCGTACCGGGGCGGAGCGGCGGTAGCCCTCCAGGTGGTCGAGCACCTCCTCGGTCCGGTGCGGTTCCCCGTCGACGCGGTACATGATCTGCAGCGGTTCGCCGGAGGCGGTGCCGCCTGCGTCGAGGCGATCGCGCAGCCAACGGCGGAAGGAGTCCGCCTCCGCGGTGAAGCCGAGGCCAACCAGGGAGCGGACCGACAGGGAGGCGTCGCGAACCCAGGTGTAGCGGTAGTCCCAGTTGCGTTCCCCGCCGATCTGCTCGGGCAGCCCCATGGTCGCTGCGGCGATGGGGGCGCCCGTGGGGGCGTAGGTAAGGAGCTTGAGCGTGATGGCGGAACGGGTGACCATCTCGTGCCAGCGGCCGCGATAGCGGGAGGCCCGCAGCCAGTCGAGCCAAAACGCACTGCACCCTTCGAAAGCGTCCAGGACCGCCTCGACGGAGGGCGTGGCACCGCCGGGACAGCCGCTGAGCGCGCCCGCTGTACCGGTTTCGCTGGTGAGCACGACCGCGGCCCGTTCCCCCGCCTGCAGGGTGAAACGGGCGGAGACGTCGGTGCCGTCCGGATGCAAGGTGATCGGCGCGGTGACCTGCAGGTGCAGGTCTGTGTCGGGGAGGTAGAGCTGGCGGACGGTCGCGTCGTCTCCGACATCGGCCGCGAGACGGCAATGGCCTCCGCGGTCGCTGTCGAGAAGCGAGGCGAACACGCTGGGGGCATCGAACCGGGGTGTGCACCACCAGTCCACGGTGCCGTCGGCGGCGATCAGCGCCGCCGTCTGCAGGTCGCCGACGATGCCGTGGTCCGCGATCGGGGGGTACTCCTTCACAGCGCCTCCTCGGCTGCGGCGGTGAGGACGCACAAGGTCCTGGCACCGGCGCGATCCCACAGGTGGTCGTGTGGTGTGGCGGGCGGCGTTGCCGCCTCGGCCGAGCGCGTCGGCCGTTGTGCCCATCATCGCGACATCGAACGGCCCCCAGCCACTCCTGGCCGCGGCACCCTCCACCGACCGCGCCGTCGGCCGGCGGGGCCATCGTGAGGAGCCGAGAATCATGACCTGCCCCGTAGTGGTGATGCGAGGCGATGAGAGGCCCCACCCGGGCAACAGCTTCGCGACGCGTCCTCGCCGCGCACGACGGGAACTCCGTGCCCGGCTCGAACTCTCGGAACATGGTCGCCGACGGCTGTCTTCCCGACGCTTCCGAGCCATCGGCCTCTGCGGTGCCTCGCTGGGACGCCGTGATCGTGTACGCGCCCCCAGCGACTGCCCTAATCCTCTTCGTCGGCTTCCCCGGCAGCATCAACCCGCCTTGCGGCAGAGGATTTCTCCGTGTTGTACCGAGAACCAGCCGTCCTCGCGACTGCCCCACTGCCGCCAGGCGTTCGACACCGCGTGCAGTTCGTCGGGGGTCGCGTGGCCGCCGGCGACGGCACGGTCGGCGTAGGCCGAGGCCAGGGTGCGGTCCGCCCACAGCTCGCTCCACCAGGCGCGTTCCGCCGGGTCGGCGAAGCACCACGTGCTCGACGAGGCGGTGATGTCGGGGTAACCGGCTTGCAGCGCCCAGGACTTGAGCCGCCGCCCCGCGTCCGGCGCGCCGCCGTTGGCGCGGGCGACCCGCAGGTACAGGTCCAGCCATTCGTCCATGCCGGGCACGGGCGGGAACCAGACCATGGCCGGATAGTCCGCGTCCCGGGCGGCGATGAACCCGCCCGGCTTGGTCACCCGGTACATCTCCCGCAGGGCCTGCACCGGGTCGCCCACGTGTTGCAGCACCTGGTGCGCGTGTACGACGCAGAACGTGTCGTCCGGGTAGTCCAGGGCGTGCACGTCGGCGACCGCGAACTCCGTGTTTTCCAGCCCGCGTTCGGCGGCCGTGGCGCGCGCCCGGTCCAGGATGTCCGGCGCGTGGTCGACACCGGTGACCCCGCCGTCGGGGACCAGTGCCGCCAGATCGGCCGTGATGGTGCCCGGCCCGCACCCGATGTCCAGGATCCTCATGTGCGGCTCGATCCGGTCGAGCAGGTAGGCCGCCGAGTTGGCGGCGGTCCGCCAGGTGTGCGAACGCAGCACGGATTCGTGGTGCCCGTGCGTGTATACCGCGGATTCCTTCGACATGACGCCCTCGCTTCTCGCGATCCCGATTCGCCGATGCGCCTCACCGTACGCCGTCATGTCGAATGATGAGATTTACGTATCAAGATGCGGACAGACCTGGTTCGCGACAAAGCAAAACGGGTGCACGAGGATCCGTGCACCCGTTCCGAAGCTCTCACTCACTGCCGCAAAACCAGCAACATCAGGCAACCAAAGTGGGCGTATCGGTCACCCGCTCCACACTCGAATCCACACCCTCTCCTTCGCCCACCTCGCTCACCTCGCCGGAAAGCTTCTTGCGCGCAACCCCGTTCGCACTCGCACCCGCGCTCGCGCCCGGCATCTCACCGAACGACACCGTCTGCGCCCGCAACAATTGCGCCGCCGCCCGCGGCGACGGATCGTCCACCCGAAGCTGCTGCGCGGCGCTGCTCCCGGCATCCAACATCCGCTTGGTCACCGCCCGTACGAAGGCGAAGTCCCCCGCCGCGACGAGATCCGGCATCAGGTTCTCGATCAGCGTCCAGATCACCGTGCGCGCCGAGTCGCCGGCCATCGTCGTCGGATCGATCAACTGCCCTTCGAGACCCGAGCGCGCGGCCCGCCAGGTCGCGGCGCGCAGCCAGGCCGGCGAGTGCTGCGGGGGTCGTTCCCCGGCCTCGACGGCCCGGATCGCGCGGTGCACGAGGGCACGGAAGAGCACGGCGATGAGCACGGACGTGTCCACGTCCGGACAGGCGTCGCAGATGCGCATCTCGATCGTCGGCACGTGCGAGGACAGTCGCAGGTCCTGGTAGTGCATGCCGATGTCGAGGATCACCCCCGAGCGGACCAGACCTTCCAACATGGCGTCGTACTCCCGGGCCGACGCGAAAGTGTCGGCCGGGCCCGCCGACGGCCAGCGTTGCCAGAGCATGTTGCGCCAACTCGCGTATCCGGTGTCGGTACCGAGCCAGTAGGGGGAACTGGCCGACAACGCGAGGAGGGTGGGCAGATGCGGCGAGATCCAGGCCATCGCCCGCGCGGCCACGTCGCGGTCCTCGATCCCGACGTGGACGTGCATCCCGCAGATCACCTGCTCGTCCGCCACCAGGGCGTAGTCGCGTTTGATCGCGGCGTAGCGGTCGCCCGGGGCCTGGGGCGAGTCCGCCAGGTCCATCAACGGCGCGGTGCCCGAGGCGATCACGGCCACGCCGATCTTCTCGGCCGCGCGGGCCAGAAGGCTTCGGGAGGCGATCAGGTCGGCGCGCAGGTCGGCCAGTTCGCGGTGTGGTTGGCTGTTGGTCTCGATCGACGCTTCCTTGGCCTCACCGGTGAAGCCGGCCGCCGGGAGCTCGGCGAGCAGTTCCGTACCCGCCGGGCTCAACCTCCCCGTCCGACGGTCGACGATGTGAAACTCTTCTTCGACACCCACAGTCCGAATCGACATGCGTCCCCTTGAGATGTGTCCAGTGTCGGCTGCACGTGTTCCGCCGCCCGCGTGTGTTCCCTCGGCCGGACAGCCATGGCGTAGGTACCGTCCCGTGCCCTCGACGGTCGGGCCGCCCCCGTGGTCGAGCGAAGTCGGCGGACCCTCGGGCGGGTCGTCGAAGCAGCCGAAATCCGTTGGCTTGCAAGGCCGTTGGACAAGACTGCGACTTGGTGACCGTGCTGCCAAGACCCGCTGGGTCCAAGAAGTCTTACGCTGAGCAACGGCGCTTCTGGGCCTGTGATCGGGAACCGGGCGCCGGCACGGAGGCCGACCGACGCAAAGCCCAACCCAACACCAGGCCCGCCCTCGGCGCCACCTCTTCACCGCCCGTCGCCGGTCGGGCGGCCGACCGTCCGGCCGGCTCTCCGCTCGCGCAATCCGGCTATCCGCCTCGTTCTTCGGCGTTCAGGATGAGCCGGACCACGATCGGTGCAGCGAGTCCGATGGGCCTTCCCCCTTGGCATCGGAGGTTCCGGCTCCCATGATCGACTCTGTGATCCGATACCTACGCGCCTGCGCGGCCGTGACACCGGCCGCGCTGTTCCTCGCGCTGTGCGGGCCCGCTTCCGTCGCGACGGCCGATCCGGCGCCGCAGAGCGGGTCGGAGCCGGCCAAGGTGGAGTTGGTACTCGACCTGTCCGGCTCGATGAAGCAAAACGACGCCGGCGGCGGACAAACCCGCTTGGAAGCCGCCAAGCAGGCGGTGAACCGCATCCTCGACACGGCTCCGGACACCGCGCAGGTCGGCATCCGCGTCTACGGCTCGACCTACCCGGGAACGGACAAGGTCCAGGGTTGCGCCGACACCCGGCTCCTGATGCCGGTCGCGACGCCGACCGCGGCGGCCAAGAGCACGGCCCGACAGCAGGTCGCCGGGTTGACCGCGATCGGATTCACCCCGATCGGCAACGCCTTGCGGGCCGCCTCGAACGACCTCGGTACGCAGGGCGAGCGGCACGTGATCCTCGTGTCGGACGGCGAGGACACCTGCGCGCCGCCGCAACCGTGCGAGGTCGCCAAGGAGTTGAACGCGGGCGGCACCAAATTGACGGTGGACGCGGTCGGCTTCAACGTCTCGGGGGCGGCCCGCGACCAGCTCAAGTGCATCACCACCGCCGGTGGCGGGGCCTACGCCGACGCGAAGGACGCCGACTCGCTGGTGTCCGGCATGACCGGCCTCTTCCGGCGGGCCGCGACGCCGTACACGGCCTCCGGACGCCCCGTCCAGGGCGCCACGACCGGATGCCCGAACGCGCCGATGGTCGAGGACGGCCAGTATCTCGACGCGTTCACCACCAGCCGCGACCTCTGGTATCGCATCCGCAAGAGCCCGGACGAGGACCTGGCCATCGGCGCCACCGCCATCTTCTCGGAGCGCATGCGCCACGACGACAGTCGGGAGAACTCGGCGTTCCTGACCCACCTGTTCATCCGCTCCGGTCCACCGGACCTGCCGCAGAGCTGGCTCCTGAGCGAGGGCGTGGCCCTGGAGGCGAACAACATCGTCACCACCGGCGCCACCGGCGGAAAGCACAACACGGCCAAGTCGCCCGACGGCATCGGATGCCTGCGGATCTCGCACAACGCCGAGGTCGACCCCCAGCGTCGGATCCTCCTCGAACTCCTGATCAGCCATCCGAAGCGGGCGGACGCCACGCAACCCGACGGCGCCCCGGCCGTCACCCCCACCGCCGGCGCCGGCGCGAACGCCGAGCTGCCCTCCGGGGGCTCTGCCGACGACTCGCGCGCCCCGGTGGCCGCCCGCGCGGCCGACAACGACAACGGTCCCGGCACCACGACCACCGTCGCCCTCATCGCCGGCGCGATCCTCCTCGGCGGCGCCCTGGGCTCCTTCGTGGCCACCTCCTCGCGCCGCCGCCGGAGCCGAGCATGAGCCGCATGCCGGGCATCCGTCGGGCAATCGCCGTCCTGACCGCCGTCACCGCCCTGACCGCCCCGATCGCCCTCATCGGCACGGCGGCAGGCGCCGAACCCCCGGCGGCGGCCGATGCCGCCGGCGGCTATTCGTTCAACGGCGCGGGCACGCTCGTCTCCGGCGTGCATCGGGAGAGCCTGGTCGTGGGCGACTTCCTGTTCTGGCGCGTGTACGTGCAGGCCGGCCAGCGGTTGTCGGTCAAGGGTTCCGTCGACATCCCGACCGACTTCCCGTACAAGCAGGGCCCCCGCTTCGTCGTCAACCTCTACAACCCGCTGCGCGAGGCCATCCCGAACACCGCCGCCCCGCCGAACCAACTCACGCCCGGCACCTCGCATCTGGAGGTGTCCTCGGGCGCGTGGACCGTGGGCGACGGCAAGAAGTACGAGAACTTCGACGGGACGAAGGGCTCCTTGAAGGAGTTCAAGGACGACCACTACGCGCTGCGCGGGCCGTACTACATCCAGGTCTCGATCTCGGGCGCCCAGGGACCGCAACGCGGCGTCGTCGTCCCGATCACGCTGGAGGTATCCGTCGAGGGGGTGCCCGTGCAACACCCGGATGAGCCGATCGACCCCGACAACGAGGCACGGACCCCAACGCCGCCCCCCGCGCAAAGCCGCCCCGTCGCCGACTCGACCGCGCACGCGGGGGCCCGGACCAGCGACGGCGACACGTCGTCCGCCGCCTCCGACTGGGGCCTCCCGGTCGGCGCGACGGCCGCCGCGTTCCTGGTCGCGACGGCCGCGGGCTACGCACTGCGCCGCAGGTCCGCCGCATCCGCCCCGGTACCGGTCTCGCCGTGGAGCGCGCACACGCGGCCGGCCCCACCTTCGGAACACCTGCCGCCGCGGCCTCCCGGCAGCCCACCCCCGCCGACCTGAACCGCACCGGGCACCCGGGCTACCGGAGGATTTACCCATACGTGGTAACCACCCCGTCCTTCTGTCCCGCTCGGCCCGTGGCGACGATGGGCTCCGTTGTTCCGGACGCCGATCGGATGGGTCCGAGGCGGCAGGCGACGAGACGGGGCGCCCACGGACACGGGTTGCCCGGACCTCGTCGGCGTCCTGCCGAGGCCGATGAAGGGGTCACTGTGCTCAAGCTGGGTATCGAAGAGGAGTTCCACGTCGTCGACTTGGCCACCAAACGGGTGGTCCCGTCGGCGCGCAGGCTCCTGCACCGCCTTCCGATCGGCGCCTTCGTCGGCGGGGGCACCGCTTCGACGATCCGGCTCGTCGGTTCCGCGCACCACGAACTCAAGGACCTGCGCGGCGAGTTGGTGGCACTGCGCGGAATCCTGGTACAGCGCGCCGCGGGCCTGCACCTGGGTGCGCTGGCGAGCGGAACCGCACCCCTGCTCCACGCGAACCCGAACCCGGACGCGAACCGGGAGTTCCCGGAGCACAACCATCCGTACCACGACCCGGAACCCGCCGACGGCCCGGTCACCTGCGGCATGTTCGTCCGCGTCGAGGCCGAGGACAGCGAGGTGGCGACCCGGGCGATCGCGTGGATCATGCCGCATGTCCCCACGCTGTTGGCCCTGTCGTCGAGTTCGCCGTACTGGGCAGGCCGCGACACGGGCCACGCCAGCTGGCGCTGGAACCGCCCGCAGGTCTCGGCCCCGACGAAGGCCGTACGCGGTGTCGGCGCCACGACGTCGCCCCGCGAGACGCCGCACCTTCCGCTCCGCCTGTCGGCGCACGCGCCCATGCTCGAACTCCGCGTCTGTGACGCCATCGCCGACGTCGAGGCGAGCGTCGCGATCGCGGCCCTGTTCCGCGCGCTCTACCGGTACGCCTCCCGTGCCGTCGTTGCGCACCGCACGCCCCCGGCGGCCTCGCCGACGATCGCCCTCGACGCGATCCGCCACGCGGGGCGCTGCGGGCTCGCGCACGACCTGATCGACCCCGTGGCCGCAGTGACGCGTCCTGCGGCCACGGTGGTCCGTGCCCTGGTGGCCGACATGGCCCCGTACCTGCGCGAGACCGACGACCTCGACCGGGTCGAGACCGCAATCGAGCGGGTGCTCGCGGAGGGTTCCGGTGCCTCGCGGCAGCGCGACGCCGCGCGCCGGGGCGGCCTGTCCGTCGTCGTGGACCGGGAGTTGGCCCGTACCATGGCCTGCGTGGTCGTCACCGACACCGCTCCGGCTCCCGCTTCCCCGGCGATCGACGCCGGCTCGGCGCTCGGCACCGCCGTCCGGTAACCGATCGGCGATCGACCTCCCGGGGGAGTACACCGGCCCGGGTTCGGCGAACTCTCCTTATTACCATGGGGTTTACCCGTCGCTGATGCCCGTCGCGGCCTGTTGTCGACCGATCGCCCCGGCGCAACATTCGACCATGTCTCAGACCACGCAGGACCCCACCCGAGAACGTGAGTCCAAAGTCACCACGGGTGGGCGCGTCAGACGCCCCGGCCTGCTCGTGGGGGTGGAGGGGCTGGAGGCGTACGAGGTGAGTTCGGCGCTGCTGCGGTCGATCATCTCACCCCCGCGCATCTTCGTCGGATCCACCCGCGAACCCAACGCCCGGCCGGACTTCGCCACCTTGATGGCGCTGGCCGAGGCGGTCGGGGGCGACCCGTACATCAGGGGCGGACGGTCCGCCTCGGAGACGCTGACCCTGATCGCGATGCAGGCCCACCGCTACGAATCCGCCCGGCTGTTCCTGGCCGCCGGACGCACCGTCGTCGAGCAGCGCGGCATCTACACGGCGGCCGTCGAGGACGCGGTCGCCCGCCATCCCGGCGACGTCGACCGGGCACACCGCAGCGCGCGCCGGTTCCTGGCGACCGTCGCCGAATGGCGACCGCTCCCCGGTGTCGTGCTGATCAACGTGGACGAACCGGAAGCCGTCGTCGAGCGAGTGCGCGCGCAGGACCACGAAAAACTGCTCGACCCGGTGCAACTGCACCACAAGGCGGTCCTGTTCGAGCGGCTCGCGACCGACGACGCGGCTCGGTTCCGGGTCTTCGACCGACGCGAGTCGACCGACGCCGCGTCCACCGAGGCGGCGGTACGGGATTGGGTGGGCCGGGTGTTGCCGGAAGGCGTCGGCGCCCAGTCGGCCTGACGGCGGACGAAGAGGACGACAAGGACGGCGGACGGCGGCTACCCGCGCGTATACCCGTCCCGGGTGACCGGCTCGCCCTTCCTCACACTCACGCACGGCGCGAACCTGCCCCCGGACTCCCTCCGACCGCGGATCGAGTCGTCACCCCTCACCCAGCCCGGGGAGCAGCACAGTGCAACGAAGTCACACCGACACGACGATCAGACGAAGGGTGCCCGGCAGGCTCGCCACGGGCCTGGGCGTCGGCGCCGTGGCGCTGGTCGCGACCGTGGCCGGCGCCGGCCCCGCCCACGCGGGCGACGGCGACGCCAAGGCATGCGGGACGGCCGCCATCGAATGGTCCGTCGACAACGGCAAGACCTGGTCCAAGGCGGGCCTGTTGGGTTCCCTCGCCACCAAGGTGAACGTGCGTGTCGCCGGCAACGTGCCGAAGTCCTGCACGTACAAGGTCACCCTCGCCGCGTACAGCGCGGACGGCCCCACCTGGAAAACCTCGGGGGTGCAGCGCTTTCTCGGATCCCGCACGGTGTCCCTCACCGGTGCGCACCCCACCGCCGCCCTCGACATCAGCCGCTACGCGCCGCCGTGCTTCGGCCAGATCGATCTGTACGGCAACGACAAGGTCTTCGACGGGAAGGCCAATCCGCTGCCGCGTTATCCCGACGCGAAATTCCCGACCGACCTGATCGCGGGTTGGAACGGCGGCAAGGAATGCGCGCCGTCGTCGCCGAAGCCGTCGACCAAGCCGCCGACCACTGCGCCGCCGACCGGCACGGCCCCGCCGACCACCGCCGTGCCCAGTACCGGCGCGCCGACCTCGAAGCCCAGCCCCTCGACGTCCGCCGGCACGACGTCCAAGCCCCCGTCCACCTCACCGTCGACGTCGACCTCGGCGTCGACTCCTCCCGACGACCAACGAACCCCACCCGTCTCGGGCGATGTGCCGGGTCAACTGGCCCACACCGGCGCGAGTGACGGCGTGTTGCGGATCGCCGGCGCGTCCGCGGCCGTGCTCGTCTCCGGGGTCGGCGCACTCCTGCTGATCGGCCGCCGCCCCCACCGACGCGACCCCCGCCGGCCCGGCGCCGCAGGCTGACCACCCGCTCCCGACGTCGCGCCGCGCCGGCGTCCCCTTCGGGGCCGGGCCGTGTCATGTCGTGGCCCGATTCGGGCCCCTGCCGATCGCGGGAAAGTCGACGTCGGTTGTCTCGAAGTACCGTGGAGGGCTTCTTGCGATTTCGTTCGCTCAAATTCGTGTTGCCCGCGTTCCTGTTGGTCGGCGGTGCCGTCACCTTCGGGGTCGCGTCGGGTGACTCGGACAACTCCAAGGCCACGGTGCCCACCACCGAGAACGCCTATGTGAGTCAGGTGGCTCCGGCCAAGACCCACGACTCGCAGACCTGGCTGTCGGTGTGTCCGGAGACCTGCGAGGGGGTCGCGCGCTCCGAGCGTCGCGCCTTCCTGCGGTTCACCGTCGCGGGCGTGCCCGCGGGCGCCCGGGACGTGCGGCTGAGTCTGGACCTGTACTCGGCCCGGACCACCGACACTTCCGTACGGGTGCACAAGGTCACCGGTACCTGGTCGGCGAAGACGCTGACCTGGAACCGGCAGCCCGCGTTCGGGGACGAGGTGGGCTCGCGCGACGGGTTCGCCGCGGGGCAGGTCGGATCCATCGACGTGTCCTCGACGTTCACCGGCAACGGGTCGTACACCTTCGCGCTGACCGCGGCCAAGGGCGCGCAGGGCGTGTTCCAGTCCACGCGCGCGGGGGCCGCCCAGGCTCCCCGGCTCTCGGTCCGCTGGACCGATCCGTCCACCCCCACCACGGGAGCGCTGCCCTTCGAGATGCCGTCCACGGCGGCACTGCGCGCGAGCGACAAGAAGGTGTACGCGCACTACTTCACCCCCTACCCCGCCTCCCTCGACAACAAGGAGCCGAATCAGGACTACTACCAGCGCAATTACCTCGACCCGGCGGGCGAGAGCGGCAAGCACGCCGCCTACGGAGGTCTGCTGCGGGATCGGCCGGCGCCGCGCGCGCCACTGCCCGGGGATTGGCAACTCGCGGACATGCAACGGGAGATCCGGGATGCGACCGCCGCCGGTGTCGACGGCTTCACCGTCGACGTACTGAACACCACCGGTGCGCACTGGAGCAGGCTCAAGACGCTGATCAAGGCGGCCGAGAGCACCGATCCCGGCTTCACGATCGTGCCGATGCCGGACATGACCTCGCTCAAGGACGTCACCCCCGTCGGTCTCGCCGCGTCGATGGCCGACCTGGCGTCCTCCGCCTCCGTCCGGCGTCTCCCGGACGGTCGGGTGGTGATCTCCCCCTTCAAGGCGGAGCAGCAGACACCGCAGTGGTGGGGGCAGTTCATCACCGCGATGGAGAAGTCCCACCAGACCAGGGTCGCCTTGGTCCCGGTGTTCCTGAACTTCGCGGCGAACGCCGACAAGTACGCCTCGGTCAGCTACGGGTTCTCCAGTTGGGGCAATCGCAGTCCCAACCGCCAGGGCAACATCCGATCGGACATCGCCAAGGCGCACAGCCTCGGCAAGATCTGGATGCAGCCGGTCGCGGTGCAGGACGAGCGTCCCAACCAGGGGATCTACGACGAGGCGAACAACACCGAGAACCTGCGGGTCTCCTGGGACAACAGCATCTCCGGCGGCGCCGACTGGGTGCAACTGACCACCTGGAACGACTACTCCGAGGGCACCCAGTTCGCGCCCTCGGCCAACTCGGGGCACACCTGGGTCGACATCTCGGACTACTACCTGGTCCGGCTCAAGACCGGTGCGTGGCCCGCGATCACCCGGGACACGGCGTATCTCACGCATCGCGTGCAGTTCGCCGCGGCCCGGCCGACGGGCGGTCAGACGAAGTTGATGACCCCCAGAGCGGGGACCGACCCGCCCAGGGACTCGGTGGAGGTGCTCACGTTCCTCGTCGCTCCGGCGACGGTGAACGCGACGATCGGGGGCGCCGGCCAGAGTTACCAGGCCGCCGCCGGTGTGCAGGCGAGGCTGTTCCCGCTCGCCTACGGCACCAACTCGGCGTCGATCGTGCGCGGTGCGGCCACAGTCGCGACGGTCTCCTCCGCACATGTGGTGCGGAAGGACTTCGCCGCGCAGGATCTCGGCTACCGAGGCACGAGCAGCGGCCGGCCCGGCGCCGGCTGACGCGTCACGGCAGGGAGTACGACCGGCGGGGCCGGGTCCGAACGGGCCCGGCCCCGCCGCCTGTTCGGGACGCTCTCGGAACGCTGTCTCGTATACACAAC
>NZ_JBSHGZ010000050.1:29372-66499 GCF_053618075.1 Embleya sp. NPDC055664 | reverse complement strand
CCCGACCCCCCGGCCGCCCCCCGCGTCCCCCCGGTCGCCCGGGGGCGGCCGCATGTCGTGCCTCCGACGTTCGGGCCGGGCACCCGGCGTTCCGAATATTTTCATAGGGCCCGGGGGTATTCGACCGGACGAAACGATACCCTACGGGGGTACCTTGCGGTCGAGCCGAGACCGCATGCGCGACCAAGGAGGCCCGCGATGACCGGATACGACGACGGCAAAGACGCCTACCTCGCCCGCCTGAAGCGGGTGGAGGGCCAGGTCAGAGGGCTGCATCGGATGGTGGAGTCGGACGCCTACTGCATCGACGTGCTGACCCAGGTATCCGCCGTGACCAAGGCGCTCCAGGCCGTCGCCCTGGGGCTGCTGACCGATCACCTGGGGCACTGTGTGGTCCAGGCCGCCGGGCAGGGCGGCGACGCGGCCGACGCCAAGGTCCGCGAGGCCGCCGACGCGGTGGCCCGATTGGTGCGCTCCTGACGGGAGTTCCCCGCGTTCGCACCCCCCGTTCGGAAACAGGAATCCATCCCCTCGGCTTGACAACATACCCAGGGGGGGTATGTTGTAGTCGAAGCCGTCGACCGGAACACCTCCGGTGCGGCGGACCCGAGAACCAGGAGGCTTCGCCATGAGCACGACCACTTCCGTCACCTCGACCTACACCGTCACCGGCATGACCTGCGGCCACTGCGTCTCCTCGGTCAAGGCCGAGGTCGGCAAAATCGACGGCGTCACGGAGGTCGCGGTCGACCTCGCGAGCGGCAAGGTGACGGTCACCTCCGATGCGGCCCTGGCCGACACGGCCGTCGCGGCGGCGATCGACGAGGCCGGCTACGAACTGGTCGCCCCGGCGGCCGAGGCCCCCGAGGCCGGCGCGAGCTGCTGCGGCAGCTGCCACTGACCCGTCGAGGGGGCGCCGCCCGACACCGGCGCCCCCTCGTCGCCACCCGCGGCCCCGGTCGGCCACACCACCGGGCCCGCCGCACCACGGCGACCACCCGCCCCACCGTCTCGAACGCGGCGTCCGACGCGGTGTCGAACGCGCCATCGAACAGGGAGAGAGCATGAACACCGCAGTCAAGGTCGGCGCGTTCGGCGCCGGCGTGGTGCTGGCCTTCGGGGCCGCCTTCGGCATCGGCCACGCGGTCGGCCCGGTCGGCTCCGATCCCGCCCCCGCACACGGCGGCCACGGCGGCACCCAGGCGGGCCCGTCGGGCGGCGCCCGCTCCCCCGGCGCCACACCGGCCGCCGCCGAGATGCCGGGCGGCCTCCAGGTCTCCGAGCGGGGCTACACCCTGGTCGCCCCCACCGAGCCGCTGCCGGCCGGCACCACCACCGACTTCCGCTTCCGCGTCCTCGGCCCGGACGGGCAACCGTGGACGCGCTACGACCGGGCCCACGACAAGGACCTGCACCTGATCGTGGCCCGCCGCGACCTGTCCGGGTTCCAGCACGTACATCCCGTGCTCGGCGCCGACGGCACCTGGAGCGTGCCGCTGACCTTCGCGAACGCCGGCACGTACCGGATGTTCGCCGACTTCACGCCCACCGGCGACCCCGGCGGCACGCTCACCCTGGGCGCCGACGTCGTGGTGGCCGGCGACTACGTACCGGCCGCACTGCCCGCGCCGAGCCGCACCGCCGTCGTCGACGGCTACACCGTCACCCTGGCCGGCCACCTGACCACAACATCCGCACCGCTCACCCTGAACGTGAGCAAGGACGGCCGCCCCGTCACCGACCTCCAGCCCTACCTCGGCGCCTACGGCCACCTGGTCGCGCTGCGCCAGGGCGACCTGGCCTACCTCCACGTGCACCCGCAGGGCGCGCCCGGCGACGGCAAGACCCCCGCGGGCCCCGGCATCGGCTTCCACGCCCAGGCCCCCAGCGCGGGCAACTACCGCCTCTACCTGGACTTCCAACACGAGGGCAGGGTCCGCACCGCCGAGTTCACCGTCACGGTGGGCGCCGCGACCGCACCGACTCCGCCGCCCGCCCAGTCCACGCAGCCCAACCAGCCCGCCCAGCCCGCCCAGCCCGAGCACGGCGAGCACGCCCACTAGGGATGCCCGACGCCACCCTCGGCCGTGGCCGACGTTTGACGTTTTGATACCCCCCTAGGGTATAGTTCAGGCATGATCGCGGGACGGCACCGGCCGCCACCGCCCCCGGCCCCGCGACGGCCGCGCAACCACCGATCCGAACAGGAGCAGGCGATGGGTTCGACCACCGAAACCTCGACGCCACAGGACAGCGGGCAGATCGAACTGTCGATCGGCGGCATGACCTGCGCCTCGTGCGCGATGCGCATCGAGAAGCGGCTGAACAAGCTCGACGGCGTGACCGCGACGGTCAACTACGCCACCGAGAAGGCGAAGGTCAGCTACGCCGGCGAGATCGCGCCGGCCGACCTGATCGCCCAGGTCGAGGCGGCCGGATACACGGCCGAACTCCCCGCCCCTCCCGTCACCGCCGGCGGCACCGGCGAAGCCGCGCCGGAGGCGGATCCCGAGGGTGGTCGGGTCCGGGCCCTGCGCGACCGGCTGCTGATCTCCGCCGTACTGACCGTGCCGGTGATCGCGATGGCGATGGTCCCGGCGTTCCAGTTCACCAACTGGCAGTGGTTGTCCCTCGCACTGGCCTGGCCGGTCGTGGCCTACGGCGCGTGGCCGTTCCACAAGGCCGCCTGGACCAACCTGCGGCACGGCACCTCGACCATGGACACGCTCGTGTCGATGGGCACGCTGGCCGCGCTCGCCTGGTCGGTCTACGCACTGTTCTGGGGCAGCGCCGGCGAACCCGGCATGACCCACGCGTTCTCCTTCGCCATCGAACGCAGCGACGGGGCCGGAAACATCTATCTGGAGGCCGCCGCCGGGGTGACCACCTTCATCCTGGCCGGGCGCTACTTCGAGGCCCGCGCCAAGCGCCGCTCCGGCGCGGCGCTCAAGGCCCTGCTCGAACTCGGCGCCCGCGACGTGGCGGTGCTGCGAGACGGGCGCGAGGAGCGCATCCCGGTCGAACAGCTCGTCGTCGGCGACCTGTTCGTGGTCCGTCCCGGCGAGAAGATCGCCACCGACGGCGTGATCGAGCAGGGCACCTCGGCGGTCGACGCCTCGATGCTCACCGGCGAGTCGGTCCCCGTCGAGGTCGCTCCCGGCGACACCGTCACCGGCGCCACCGTCAATGCCGGCGGCCGGCTCGTGGTCCGGGCCACCCGGATCGGCGCCGACACCCAGCTCGCCCAGATGGCCCGGCTGGTCGAGGACGCGCAGAACGGCAAGGCCCAGGTGCAGCGCCTGGCCGACAAGGTCTCCGGCATCTTCGTCCCGATCGTGATCGCCCTCGCCGCCGCCACCCTCGGCTTCTGGTGGGGCACCGGCCAGGGCATCGCCGGCGCGTTCACCGCCGCCGTCGCCGTGCTGATCATCGCCTGCCCGTGCGCCCTGGGCCTGGCCACCCCGACCGCGCTGATGGTCGGCACCGGGCGCGGCGCCCAGCTGGGCATCCTGATCAAGGGCCCCGAGGTACTGGAGTCCACCCGTCGCGTCGACACCGTCGTGCTCGACAAGACCGGCACCGTCACCACCGGCCGGATGACGCTCCTGGACGTGCACCTCGCCGCCGACGAGACCGAGGCCGAGGTGCTGCGCCTGGCCGGTGCCCTGGAGAACGCTTCCGAGCACCCCATCGCCCAAGCCGTCGCCAAGGGCGCCACCGAGCGGGTCGGCGACCTGCCGGACCCGGAGGACTTCGCCAACGTCGAGGGGCTCGGCGTGCAGGGCATCGTCGAGGGCCACGCCGTTCTGGTCGGCCGCACCCGGCTGCTGACCGAGTGGGCGCTCGACCTCCCGGCGGAGCTGGAGCGGGCCATGGCCGACGCCGAGGCGCTGGGCCGTACCGCCGTCGCGGTGGCGTGGGACGGCAAGGCGCGCGCGGTGCTGGTCGTCGCCGACGCGATCAAGCCCACCTCCGCCGAGGCCATCCGCCGCTTCCGCGAGCTGGGCCTGACCCCGATCCTGCTCACCGGCGACAACACCACCGTCGCGCACACCGTCGCCGCGCAGGTCGGCATCGACCAAGAGCACGTGTTCGCCGAGGTGATGCCCAAGGACAAGGTCGACGTGGTCACCCGCCTCCAGGAGGAGGGCCGGATCGTGGCCATGGTCGGCGACGGCGTCAACGACGCAGCCGCGCTGGCCAAGGCCGACCTCGGCCTGGCCATGGGCACCGGCACCGATGTCGCCATCGAGGCCTCCGACCTCACTCTGGTGCGCGGCGATCTGCGCGCCGCCGCCGACGCCATCCGCCTCGCCCGCAAGACCCTGGGCACGATCAAGTCCAACCTGTTCTGGGCCTTCGCCTACAACGTCGCCGCCCTCCCGCTGGCCGCCTCCGGCCTGCTGAACCCGATGCTCGCCGGTGCCGCGATGGCCTTCAGCTCGGTCTTCGTGATCAGCAACAGCCTGCGGCTGCGCGGCTTCAAGGCCCTGGCCGACGACACCCACCCGACCCCGTAGTCCCGACTCGCACGCACGAACGGTCCGCCCCTCACACCACGAGGGGCGGACCGTTCGTGCGTGCGAGCGGCCGATTCAGGCGGGGTGCGGCGCGCCGAGATAGGGGAAGTCGGGCAGCAGGTCGGTGTGCGGCCCGATGTGGTCACTGGTGATCCTGCCGTTGGACAACATGGTCAGCCGGGCCGAGGTGACGTCGTCGGTGAGCGTGCGGCCGTTGGGATAGGCGGCGGGCCGGGAGCGGTCGAAGCGCAGTACGTCCGGCAGGACCGTGCGCAGCGTACGTTCCGCGTCGGCCCGCTCGTAGTGGCCGAAGTGAGCGAGTGCGGCGATCCACGCCTCGTGATAGGTGTCCCAGTCCTGCGCGGGCTCGCCGGCGTTGTAGGCGTCCTTGACGTCCTCGGCGTTGAAGTACGCGGTCAGCGAGGGATGCGCGCCCCGGTCCACCGATTCCAACCCGCCGTCCTGCCGCAGACTCACCCGGGCCCAGACCCCGATCACCGGGTCGGCGCCGAGTTCGGCGTCGGGCATCTCCAGCACGATGCCGAGCACGTTCTTGTCGGCGCCCCAGTCCACTCCGGTCCACTGGAAATCCTTGACAATGCCGTCCAGATCGGCGAAGAACGGGTCGCTGCGCAGGCCGACGGCGAAGCGGTACGGATCGGCCCGAACCACGATCGCGTCGGCGTCGCCGGCCACCGGCGCGTCGACGACGATCGGCTCGCCCGTCGCCTCGTGCGCGCGGGCCGCCGCGCCGGTCGCCCGATACACGGTGGCGGTCTGGCGTCCGTCCTTGGGCACCGAGAAGACCACGCTGAACGCCACGTCGGCCTGCAGATCGCCGTCGGTGTCGACGTTGATCCGGTACACCGCGTCCGGGTGCAAGGTCGCGCCCGCCCCGGCGATGGGGTGCACGTTCATGATCAGGACGGTGCGACCGCCGGGCCGGCAGAACACGAACAGGTCGGTGAGGTCGAGCCGGGCGTCGTCCTTGGGGGACCGCAGGTCGGGTCCGCTGAGGTGATGAGACATGCGCTCAGCGTCGGGTACGTACGCCTCGCCGGCCCGGCGGCGGCAGGCGACGCGCACCGGTGGTCACCCGTCCGGCCGCACCGTCGCGCCGCCTGCCCGACGGCACCGCCCGGCGGTACGACCGCGCGGTCCGCCCGGCGCCCGCGTGGGATGCCGGGCGGACCGTCGGGTCACTACGGTGCCGGAGCGGTCGCGTTGATCACCGCGAACGCGCCGCCCTGCGGGTCCGTGACCACGGCCATCCGGCCGGCCATCATGTCGAACGGCGGCTTGAGCACGTTGCCGCCGGCCCGGACCAGCGCGTCGACGACGCTGTCGGTGTCGTCGACGGAGAAGTAGGTCAGCCAGTGCGACGGCGTGCCCGGCGGCAGCTGGTCGAGCCCCTGCATCCCGCCGACCACCCGCCCATCCGCGCTCAGCGAGTAGTAGCCCTCGGCCCCCTCCATCGGCTCGGCCTCCAGACCGAGCGCGGCCTTGCCGAACTTCGCCGCAGCGCCCGTATCGCTGGTGTTCAGCTCGCTCCAGATCACCGAACCGGGCTCGTTGACCACCTGCGCCCCGCCGAAGTCCCGCGCTTGCCACAGACCGAACACCGCGCCGGTGGGATCGGCGGCGACGCACATCCGGCCCAGGGTCATCACGTCCATCGCGGGCATCATCACCGTGCCGCCGGACTTGGCGATCTTCTCCTGGGAGGCGTCCACGTCGGCGGTGGCCAGGTAGGTGGTCCAGGCCGTCGGCGGGGTCGGTCCGCCGTCGGGGGACATCGCCTTCATGATGCCCGCGACGGCCTTGCCGTTGAGCGTGCAGACCGCGTATCCACCGGTCTCCGGCGGGCCCACCTCGCCCTGCCAGCCGAACAGGTCGCGGTAGAAGTCGAGCGCGGCCTGCTGGTCGGGCACCATCAGGTCGACCCAGCAGGGTGTGCCGGGCTTATAGGGACTGGTTACCTCGGGCATGACGGAACCTCCAGAGAAGAACGACGCCCCCGAACCCGTCGTCACTCGCCATCGTGGGCAGCCCCCATCGGGCCGCCACCGACGCGCCGGTACCCGCCGGACCACGTCCGTCAACCTCCGGTCGGGCCACGTCGCTCACCCGCCCGGCCCGGGACGGGTTCGACGCGGTCGCCGTCGTTCACCCCGGGCCGATCCGCAGGGGGGTCGGGAACGTCCCTACCGGCCGGGTCGCCGAAGTCGTCTCCCCCGCTCCATGACACGGCACCGCCGGCCGCGCGGACCAGCCTGCGGGTGAACGTGTGTCGAGGGTCGGTCAGGATCCGTCCCGCCGGGCCCTCTTCCACCAGCCGGCCCGCGTCCAGGACCGCGATCCGGTCCGCGAGCCGGGCCGCCGCCGCCAGGTCGTGGGTGATGAACACCAGGGACAGGCCGCTATGTTCCCGGGAACGGGCGAGCAGGTCCAGCAGCTCCGCCCGGGCCGCGCCATCCAGGCCCGAGGTGATCTCGTCGCAGACCAGCACACCGGGTCGGGCAAGCAGGGCTCGGGCCAACGCGGCACGCTGCAACTCGCCCCCGGACAGCGCGCCCGGTCGGCGCTCCGCCACGGGCGCGGCCAGGCCGAGTTCGGCCAGCGTGTCGAGCGCCTGCGTCCGAGCCGCGTCCGGGTGCACACCGCGCAGCCGTACGGCCGTCCGGGCCACCTGGTCCAGAACCGGCCGGCCCTCGTCGAACGAGGCCCGCGCATCCTGGAACACGTATTGCACGGCCGCCAGTTGGTCGGTGGTACGACCACGCAGCGAGCGGGGCAACGTCGTCCCGTCGAACCGGATCCGCCCGCGGTATCCACTGTGCAGGCCGGCGAGGCAGCGGCCCAGTGTCGTTTTGCCGCTGCCCGAACGGCCCACCAGGGCAAGGCATTCGCCGGGTGCCACGGACAGGCTCACCCGGTCCAGGACGGTCACCCGGCGCCGCACGCCCGCCGGGTATCCGGCCGTGAGGTCCCGAGCTTCCAGCCGAACGGCGGTGGTGGGGTCGGGGCCGTCGTCCGCGGCCGGCCCTCGGGGCCGAACCTCCACCCGCTCGGGCGCCGGCAGCACCCGCGCCGTCGGCCCGAATGCGACCGGCCGCCCGTGCGCCAACAGCACCACCTCGTCCGCGAGTCGGCGCACCACGTCGAGGTCGTGGCTGAGCAACAACACCGCGATCCCCTCTCCGGCCAGGGCAGCCAGCCGCGCCACGACACCCTGCTTGGTCAGCGCGTCCTGCCCCGTGGTCGGCTCGTCGGCGACCACGACCCGCGCACCGAGCAACAACGCCTGGGCCACCACGACGCGTTGCTGCTGCCCGCCGGAGAGCTGATGCGGGAAACGCCGCACGACCTCCTCGGGGTGCTCGATCCGCGCCGCCCGCAACGCCTCGTCCACCGCGGCCCGGTGCGACCCTCGGCCGCCCGCGCCCACCCGCGCCCGCGCTCGCGCGATGTCCCGCAACAACACGCCGACCCGACGCACCGGGTTGAGCACCGCGCCGGGATGTTGCGGGACGTACCCGACCGCTCCCCCGCCCACCACCCGTACCTCGCCCGTCACCCGGGCGCCGAGCGGGAATTCGCCGAGCAGGGCCAGCGCGGTGGTGGTCTTGCCGCTGCCCGACGGCCCCACCAGCGCGGTGATCCGCCCGGCACGCAGCGTCAGATCCACCCCGTCCACGATCGCCCGACCACCCACCGCAACCCGCAACCCGCGCACGAATGCCACGGGTTCAGCGTCGCTCATCGGCCCTCCCCCGCCCGGCCGTCGGCGTCCGCAACGCCGTGTCGAACGCCAGGTTCGTGCCCATCGACAGCGCCACGATCAGGCCCGCCGGTACCACCACGGCCCACGGTTGCAGGAACAGGCCGGGCCGGTTGCGGTCCACCATCACCGCCCAGTCGGCGGCGTCCGGGGCCACACCCACGCCCAGGAACGCGGCGGTCGCCACCAGGTACAGCGCACTGGCGAGCCGGGTCCCCGCGTCGGCGGCCAGCGTGCGCCGGATCGACCGCAGCGGATAGCCGACCGTGATCCGCCACCAGGACTCGCCCTGCATCCGCAACGCCTCGACGGCGGGCCGCGCCGCCACCTCGGTGCCCGCCGCGGCCACCACCCGCGCGGCGTCCGGCATCGCCACCAGAGCGATCACCGGCACCAGTTCGGCCGGCCCCGGCCGAAACAGCGCGGCCACGAGCAGCACGACGAGCAGCGACGGTATCGCGATCAGCACGTCCAGCGGCCGCATCAGCACCTCGGCCACCCACCCGCGCCGCGTCGCCGCGGCGGCCAGCCCGAGCGGCACCGCCACCAGATAGGCCAGGACCGTCGCGGCCACCGCCACCAACACCACCGATCGCCCGCCGAGCAACACCTGCCGCCAGACGTCGCGCCCGGCGAAGTCGGTGCCCAGCCAATGCCCTTCCCCGGCGCTGAACGACACCGCGCGCGGCTGCACGGGCCCCGCGAACCACGGCCCGATCAACGCGATCACCAGCGGCAGCCCGATCAACGCGAGCGCCACCGCATACCGCCGACCACCACCGTCGCCCCAACTCGATTTCCCCAAACGTGAGTTCACTACGCCGCCACCTCCACGCGCGGCGCCAGCCGCAGCGTCACGAGGTCGGCGACAAGGTTGACCGAAACGGTCACCACACCGAACACCAGCGCCAGCCCCTGGATCACCGGGATGTCGCGCGCCGCGACCGCGTCCACCAGTACGGTGCCGAGCCCGGGGATCACGAACAGCGCCTCCACCACAATCACGCCACCCAGCAACCAGTCGCAGGTGCGGGCCAGTTGCTGGCTCGCGGGGGCAAGGGCGTTCGGCAGCGCATGCGTCCGGCACACCCGGGCACCGGACAGACCCAGCCGCCGCGCGTGCGCCACGTACGGCGACGCCATCGCGTCGATCATGCCCGCACGCACCAGCCGGGCGATCGTGCACACCGGCCGGGACAGCAGCACCACCACCGGCAGCACCAACACGGCCGGACGGCCGAGCAGATCACCGTCGGTACCCACCGCCGTCGGCGGCAACCACCGCAGTTCCAGCGCGAACAGCGTGATCAGCAACACCCCGAGGGCGAACTCCGGAACCGCGTGCACCGCCGACGTCAGCGCACTGAGCAGGCGATCCACCGGACCGCCCTCGCGCCGCGCGGCAAGCACCCCCAGACCCACCGACAGCGGCACGAGCAGCACGACCGTGACCCCGGCCAGTATCAGGGTGGGGCCGAACCCGTCGGCGAGCAGGTCGGCGACCGACCGGCCCGAGACCAGCGAGGTGCCCAGGTCGCCGTGCGCCAGACGCTCGATCCAGGCGGCCAACCGTCCGCCGACCGAACGATCCAGGCCCATCGACTCCCGGATCCGCGCGATCCGCTCGGGGTCGGGCTGGTCGCCCGCCAGGGCCACCGCCGCGTCCCCCGGGAGCGCCTCGGTCAACGCGAAGATCAACAGCACCACGGCCGCGATCTGGACCGGGCCGAGCAGCAGTCGGCGTGCCGGACGGCCACGATCCGCGCTCACCCGAGCCAGACCTTGTCGAACCGGGCCCAATCCAGCGTATTGGCGGGCGCGTTCGTCGCCACGCCGCGCACCCGGTTCGCGGTGGCCACAATCCAGTCCGCGAAGCCCCAGATCAAAAACCCGCCCTCGTCGTGGAGTCGGCGCTGCATACGCTCGTACAGCGCGGTGCGCAACGCCTCGTCGGGGGTGGACTGGATCTGCCGATACAGTTCGTCGAAGTCCCGGTCCCGCCAGTGTGTCGCGTTGGTGGTGGATCCGGTCAACAACCGCTGGGAGACGTGCGATTCGATCGGCATCGCCCCCGAGCGGTAGGACGCGAGCGTGCCGGAGGTGAGGATGTCCTTCCAGTAGGTGTCCTTGTTGCCGATCCGCACCTGAACGGTGACCCCGGCCTTCGCCGCCTGTTCCTTGAAGATCCCGGCGGCCTCGACGAATCCGGTGGCGGCGGGCGCGGTGTCCAGGGTGACGGTCAGACCTTCGGCGCCGGCCTCGCGCAGCAGCGCCCGGGCCCGGGCCAGGTCCTGGGTGCGCTGCGGCAGGCTCGCCGCGTAGTAGCGATATCCCTTGCCGAAAAGGTCGTTGCCCACCTCCCCGGCGCCGGACAGTGCCCCGTCCACGAGTTCCCGACGGTCGGCGATCAGGCAGAACGCCTGCCGGACCCGCCGGTCGTCGAACGGCGGCCGATCGGTCTTCATCACGAAGCCCTGCATCGCGCTGTTCCGCAACCGCAACACGGTGATCCGGCCCCGGCCCTCGTGCACCCGCGCGGTGGCCGGGTTCAACTCGTGCGCGTACTCGACCTGCCCGCCAAGGAGCGCGTTGGTCCGCGCGGACTCCTCGCCCGCGATCACGAACTCCAGTTCGTCCAGGTGCGGACCGCCGTCCCAGTAGCCGTCGTTGCGTCGCAGCAGCAGCGAACTCCCGGGCTTGAACGACCCGAACACGAACGGCCCCGATCCCACCGGCCGCTCGAAGGAGTCCGCGCCGGTCGGCACGATGTAGGCGCCGAAAGCCGCAAGCACGTTGGGGAATTCGGCGTAGGGCAGCTTGAGCCGGAACTCCACCGTGGCCGGGTCGATCACCCGACTCGCGGCCTGGTCGATCGACTCCAGCGCGGCCTTGGCCCGAAACGCCCGTGCGGGGTCGGCGATCCGGCGAAAGCTGTACAGCACGTCCTCGGCGGTCACGGGCCGGCCGTCGTGGAAGGTCGCCGGACGCAGCCGTACCCGCCAGGTGTCCAGCGTCGCGTTCGGCTCCCACCCGGCGGCGAGCCGGGGTACCGGGGCCAGGTCCGCGCCGTAGTCGGCGAGCTTGTCGAACAGCGCCTTGGCCCGGGCCACGTCGACGAACAGATTGGCCAGGTGCGGATCCAGCGTCTCGTTGGCACCGCCGCCCGGGAAGGCCGCCCGCAGTCGCCCGCCGCGCCTGAGCGTTGCCTCGCCCGGCGTACCGGCGTGCGGCCCGGGCTCGGCCGTGCCGCCGGCGCAGCCCACCGCCAGGGTCAGCGCGGCAACGCCCCCGGCGGTCAGGAAGGCCCGGCGGGAGGTACCGGCGCGGGATGCGCCGAGGGGTATGCGGGGGTGGATCCGGCTCATGGGTCGTTCTCTCCGTGTCGGCGGTGATGGTGGGCGGGGTGATGCCGGGTCAGCGGCGGCGGGCGACCACGTGCAGGCGGTCGCCGTGCCCGGTCGCGGCGGGCGGGGCGCCCTCGATCCAGGGCGGGTCGGTACGCGGTCCCGGGTGGTCGTAGAGGTCGAGCACGTCGAAGCCTGCGACGTCGAGGAAGTAGCCCAGCTCGCGGGGGAACAACAGCCGCCACGCGGAGAGTTGCGTCCGGGCCGGCGCTCCGTCGTCCGACGTCCATTCCCGGCGTCGGCGCAGCAGTTGGGCGCCGTGGTCGACCCACAGGGTGGTGCGCGAGGTGTAGGTGACCCCGGCGTGCACGACGGTATCGGTCCGGGGTTCGGTTTCGGTCCGGGCGCCCTCGGCGCCCTGGAGGAAATAGGCGCCGTTGCGCAGCTCGGCCACGAACAGCCCGCCGGGCACGAGGTGTTCCCGACAACGATCGAAGAACGCCGCGAGGTCGGTGTTCTCGTGGCAGTACAGCAGCGCGCTGTCCAGGCAGACCACGGCGTCGAAGACACGTCCGAGGTCGAAGTCGCGCATGTCGGCGAGGCGGTAGTCCGGGCCGGGGTGGTGGGTGCGGGCGTGGCGCACCATCGCCGCCGAGGTGTCGATGCCGACCACCTCGCGGGCGGCGTGCGCGTGCAACCAGGCCGCGTCCCGCCCGGTGCCGCACCCCACGTCCAGCACACGCGGCCCGCCGCCGTGGCGCCGCAGGGTCGCGTCGGTCCACCGGGCGGCGCGCCGGCCGGGGTCGGGGAAGCGGCGTTCGTAGAGTTCGGGGGTATCGGTCAGGAGATTGCGGGTACTCACGTCGGTTCGCTCTCGGCTTCGTACGGGTCGCGGGCGCTCATCGGGGCGAGTTCTCGGGCGTGCGGCGGTAACAGGTGCTCACGACAAACTCTCGGCCGTGCAGCCGGCATGGGTGCTCGTCGCGGCAAGCTCTCAGCCGCGCAGCCGGCACGGGTGCTCATCACGACAAGCTCCCGACCGCGCAACCGGCACGGGTGCTCATCGGGACTCGCTCTCGGCCCTGGGGTGGTCGGAGGTACGCGACGCCGCGGCGGGCTCGACGGCACCGGTCCCGGGCGCGGTCGACGGCAGCGTCCCACCCCGGCGCAGCCACCCCACCGCCGAGGCCGAGACCAGGCCCAGGAGCGCGCAGCAGGCCCACGGCAACCACGCCCGGCCACCGTCCGCGCCCGCGTCCATCGCCCAGCCGATCCCGGCGTTGCCGGCCGCCGCCGCGATGCCGGACGCCGCGTAGAACAGCCCGAAGCAGGTGCCGGTCAATCGGTCCGGGCCGAAGGCGGGGACCAGTTCGAGCACGAACGGCTGGGCGATCATCACACCCAGATGCAGCAGCAGGGCGGCGGCGATCAGCGGCACCATCCGCACCACCGCGTCCCAGGTCCCGTCCGGGCCGGCGCCGCCGGCGACCACCATCGGGGGCAGAAAGGCCAGTCCCGTCACGGCCGTTCCGATCGTGATCCACCGGGTACGGTCCCCGCGCGCTTGGAGGAAGCGGGTGATCCGCAGTTGCAGCAGCAGGTTCGCGACCGTCCCGGTGAGGAACAGCAGCCCGACGGCGGCCTCCTGGCCGGTCGCGTGCCGAACACCGTCCGGGAGCAGCAGATACAGCTGCGTCTCCAGGCCGTACAACCCGGCCATCGCGATCGAGAACGCCACGAAGGCTCGGTTGCCCAGGACTTCGCGCCAGTCGGCCAAAACCGAACGCTCCGGCGCGGGCACCGGGCGCGCCGGCAGGACGAGCGCCTGGGCGATCGTCAGCGCCGCGAACAGCACGGCCGCGGTCAGTGCGGCGGCGGTGAAGTCGACCAGGAGCAGCAGGCTGCCGAGCAGCGGGCCGACCAGGGCGCCGGTGGTGGCGAAGACATTGAACAGGGCGAACGCCTCGGCCCGGCGCGGCCCCGCCTCGCGGGCGAGGTAGGTGCGCACCGCGGGGTTGAACAGCGCCCCGGCCAGTCCGCTGAGCAGCGCGGCGGCAAGCAGCACCGGGAGTCCGTCGCCCAGCGCGAACAACCCGAATCCCACGGCGCGCAGCGCACACCCGGCGATGATCACGCCGCGTGCGCCGAGCCGGTCGGCGGCGGAGCCGCCGAGGATGAACAGGCCCTGCTGCGCGAGGTTGCGCACGCCCAGGACGATGCCGACGACGGCGGCGGACATCCCCAGGTCGTCGGTGAGGTGGGTGGCCAGATACGGGATCAGCAGGTAGAAGCCGATGTTCACGCCCAGCTGGTTGACCAGCAACAACCGCACCGCGAGCGGGAATTCGGCCACCGCGCGAAGTGTCCTCATCGGGCGGCCCCGATCGTGCGCCGCACACCCAGCCCGGGCGCGTGTCCGGCGGCACGCACCGTGCCGTCGCTACCGCCGATGCCGGTCCACGGATCGTGCGCGAGCAGCAGATGCCCGTCCAAGTCGACCCAGCGGGCCCGGTCGACGAGGTGTACGGCGGGCGCGATGCCGAGCGAACTGCCGGTCAGACAGCCGAACATGACCTCGGTACCGCTGCCGCGCAGATCCTCGACGATCCGCGACGCCGCACGCAAACCGCCACATTCGGCGAGTTTGAGGTTGACCCCGGGAATCCGTCCGGCCAGCCGCAGCACATCCTCGCGGGTGATGGCGTCCTCGTCGGCGATCACCGGGATCGGCGCGTGCCGAGCGATCCGCGCCAGCACCTCGGGCCGCCCGGCGGCGATCGGCTGCTCCACCGCCTCGACCCCGAGGAGGGCGAAGCGCGGCAGCAGTTCCATGGTCTGCGCCTCGCTCCACGCACCGTTGGGATCGAGCAGCAGCCGGGCGTGCGGCACCGCGTCGCGCACGGCCGCGACCCGGGCCAGATCGTGCGCCGGATCGGGTGCACCGGCCTTCACCTTGAGCACGGTGAACCCGAGTCCGGCCAATCGTGTCGCCGCACCGGCCGCGTGCTCGATCCCGCCCAGCCCGATGGTCCGGGCGGTCACCGCCGCCGGCGCCCGTTCGGCGCCGAGCAGCCGATGTACGGGCTGCCCGGCGCGCTTACCCATAAGGTCGAGCAACGCCGCGTCGAGCGCGGCCCGCACCCCGAGCGGCAGCCCGCTCGCTCCGCTGCCGGCCAACTCCCGCGAAGCGCTCTCCGGTTCGCCGAACCGCCCCAGCCACGGCCGCGCCACGCGCGCCAGCGCCGCCCCGATGTCATCGGCCGACAGTCCGAGCCGAGTGCTGCCAAGCGCCTCACCCCACCCGCGTGCCCCTTCGTGCTCGACACACACCCAGACGGCGTCCCGCCCGGCCATCACCGACCGCGAAATGCGCAACGGCTCACCCAGTTCGAGCCGGGTGGTCTGCCACGTGAGCCTCATGCGGACCCCGTTATGGAGGTCTGGGGCATGCTCGCGACGCGGGGCGCGGGCGTGGCGGGCGACGCGGGCGCGTGTTCCCCCGCCGACGGCCCCGGGCCGCCCGGCGTGCGCGCGACCGTGCGACAGCGCGCCCAGCCGCCGACCTCGACGATCCCGGGGTCCAGGATCTCCACCGGGTGGGTGGGCACGTGAGCGCCGTCCAGGCCGTGCGCGGCGCAGAAGGCGTCGTCGTAGACGGTGCCCAGGTACCGGTGCGGGCCGTCCGGGAAGATGGTGGCCACGGTCGTACCGGGGTGGACCCGGGCCGCCCACGCGGCGACCAGGGCGACCGCGCCGGTGCTCCAGCCGCCGCTGACGAAGCTGCCCCGGGCCAGCCGGCGGCATGCGTCGACGGCGGCGGCCGGGCCGACCCAGTGCACCTCGTCGAACGCGTGGTGCGCGACGTTGCGCGGCCGGATACTGCTGCCGAGCCCGCGCATCAGGCGTGGTCGGGCGGGCTGGCCGAAGATGGTCGAGCCGACCGAGTCGACGCCGATCACGGTCAGCGCCGGCCAGCGCCGACGCAGTGGCCCGATCAGCCCGGCGCTGTGCCCGCCGGTGCCCACGCTGCACACCAGGATGTCCACGTGGTCGAGCTGGTCGGCGAGTTCGGTCGCCATCGACGCGTAGCCCGCCGGGTTGTCGGGGTTGTTGTACTGGTCCGGCCAGTAGGCGCCGGGCGTGCCGCGCAGGATCTCGCGCAACCGGGCGAGCCGGGCGGCCTGCCAGCCGCCGACCGCCGCCGGATGTTCCACCAGGTCCAATTCGGCGCCGTGCGCGCGCAACAACTGCCGCATGGACGGTTCGAGTTCGCGGTCGCCGACGAGCCGGACCGGATGGCCGAGCGCCTGTCCGGCGAAGGCCAGACCGATGCCCAGTGTGCCCGAGGTGGACTCGACCACGAGTGCGCCCGGGCGCAGTTCGCCGCGTCGGCGGGCGCCGCGCAACATCGATACGGCGGCGCGGGCCTTCATGCCGCCCGCGCTCAGGTATTCGAGCTTGGCCCAGAATCCCGGGTGCGGGCAGGGCAGTTCGGTGCCGACGCGGACCACGGGGGTGCGGCCGAGCAGGGCCAGCAGGTCGGGATTGGCGCCGGTGGAACCGACGGCGCGCGGAAGCGGGAGGGTATTCACGCGGCACCTCCGGATCGGTGCGCCGCGCTCGTACGTTCGGGCCGGTGCGCCGCGCTCGGCTCTCCGGGTCGGTGTGCCGCGCCCGGGTCGCCGGGCCGGTACGCCGCGCTCGACCCGCCGTAGCGGTAGACCACACCGGGTCCGCCGTCCAGCCAGAAGAACGGATAGGGCTCGGCGCACACCGCGCTCACCCCCGCGCCCAGGAAGTGCGGCAGGATCGCGCTGCCGGTCTGGGCGAACATCACCAGCGGCTTGCCGGTGCTCGCGGCATGTGCGCGCAGCGGCTCGAAGGTGTCGTTGCCCAGCGTCATGCCGGAGGCCAGGATCGCGTCGCAGCCGTCCAGTTCGGCCTCGGCGTCACGGTGGATCGGCTCGCCCCATTCGGTACGCCCACCCTCGAAGTCGCACGGCACGCAGCCGATCCCGAGCGTACGCAGCCGCTCCAACAGCGAGTTGACCACGCCCACGACCAGCACCGTGCGTACCCGCGCCAGGGGCAGCAGCTCGACCACGGCCCGGGCCCGGGCCCGCGACTTGGTCAGCGAACTCCCGGCCGGCAGCGGGTACGCCCGGGCACCGTGCTCGGGGCCATGCGGGCAGGCCCGCATCAGGTAGGCGTCCAGGGCGGCGATCCGGACCGGCGCGAGCGGATGCGCCAGCAGGTCGGCCACGCGGGCCCCGACGCATTCGTCGATGGTGTCGGCGGGCAGCGTGCCCGGCTCGGCGGCACACGAGCCGACCGCCGCACCCAATCGCACGCTCAGCACCTCGTTGCGGTAGCCGGTGGTGCGTTCCGCGTGCCGGACGGCCTGCACGGTGCGGAAGGCGGTACTCACCCGCTCCTGGTTCGGGTCGGCCCCGAACTCCCCGGCGCGGACCCGGACGAGCAGATCGTCGAGGGCGCCCGGGGGGCCGGGCACGGATCGCGGCCGGCTCACCCGGTCACCGCCGACACGGCCGCGTAGCGGGGGCGCAGCCGACCCAGCATGCGCTCGGCCGACTCCCGCGCGCCGGCGCCCCGGGAGGCGGTCAGCACGTGGCCCAGATACTCGTTGTTGCTGGTCGCGGCCCGTACCGCCCGCCCCGGTTCGGCCAGGGTCAGCTCGACCACGCCCGGCTCGCCGCGTACCGCGTCGGCGCCGTCGATACCGGCGAGCGTGCCCGTCCCGTCGGCCGACAGGTCGCGTTCGTCCGGCAGCAGCAGGCCGATGGCCGCACTGCGCACGCCGGTCTCCCGCACCGCGAGGTCGGGACGTCGGCCGAGCGCGACATCGACACAGGCCACGACCAGGTCGACGCCGGTGACGTGCCGGACCAGTTCGGTGATGCGATTGCCCGCCGGCCTGGGGTTGACCTCGATCGTGCGCGGCCCGTCGGGGGTGAGCCGGATCTCGGTATGCGCCACGACGTGGTCCAGGCCCAGCGCCTCGACCGCGCGTACGGCGGTGTCCGCGGCGGCCCGCGTGTGGTCCGGCCCCAGTGCGGCCGGGAACATGTGTCCGGTCTCGACGAACGTCGGCTCGGCGCCCAGGCTCTTGTCGGTGACGCCGACCACGTGGGTGTGCCCCGCCCGGGTGACCGTCTCGACACTGACCTCGGGCCCGGTGAGGTATTCCTCGATCAGCACCACCGGGGCCCGGCGCTGGCCGCGCGCGTTCACCGTGAGGTCCGTGATCGCCCGCTGTGCGCGGGCCAGTTCGACCTCGTCGTGGACGACACGCACCAACATCCCGGCGCACAGGTCCACCGGCTTGACCACGACGGGGTAGCCGATCTCGCGCGCCGCGGCACGCGCCCGCGCCCGGTCCGCGCACAGCGCGAAGCGCGGGCCTGGCACGTCCGCCTCGGCCAGGCGCAGTCGGGTCAGATCCTTGCGGCAGGCCGCCTCCACCGCATCCGGCGCGGGAGCGGGCAGGCCGAGCCGGGCGGCGATCCGCGCCGTGGCCGGCAGGTAGTAGTCGCACGCGGACAACACCCCGTCGAACGCGAACACCTCGTGCAGTCGTTCGACGGCGGCCGGCAGTTCCGCCGCGTCGTTGGTCTCGGTCGTGACGATGTTGCGCGCGGACAGCAGCGGATGCGGCGCCGCGCCGGGCGTCGCGCGCAGGTAGTGGTGCAGGTCCCGGGTGAGGAACGTGAACTCGTGTCCGGCCTCGTGGATCGCCCGGGGCAACAACCCGCTCATCGCCCCGACCCAACTTTCGACAACCAACAGATGACCCACCGAACTCCCTCTCCGACCGCGGCGACGGCTCTCTCGCAGAGCATCGATCCGCCGTGACCGTATCGGGAATGGTTTTCATTTTCAATACAACATCAACGAGAGCCGCAGTCCGTACCCGCCGCACCCATCCGCGCCGGCCCGCCACCGCGCCGCCACCGTCCCGAAACCACACCCGAACCGCGCTCGGCAGCACATCGGCACTGCCGAATCCGGGCTTCGACCCCGCCCCGAAACCCCCGAACCCGGTTTCCCATGTCACAACCCGTCCGCAACACCGCACGCAGAGCGGCCGATCCAAGCTTTCTTCGGGCAATTCCGCACGCGGAAACGTGTTTTGGTGCATGTCACGCGCGGAACGGGCGATCATGGACCCAGCGCGGGTGGGATGCCCCCGCCCGCCGAAGGGGAACAACGTGGTCCGGTCCGCCGGATCGCGACTGCCCCGACCCGATTGCCGAACCACGAAAAGGAGTCGCCGGATGGTCGCATCGTCGGTTGACGAACTGAGAGTTGCATTGGAAAAGGAGGCCACGGAACTGGCCGGGCAACGGGACCGGCTGCAAGAGGAACTGGCCGTGGTCGAGGCCCAGTTGGCCGCTCGGCTGAGCGCGGTGGAACAACTGGCGCTGATCCGCCCGCTGACCGCGTCGGCGCCGGCCCCGGCCGAGGAGGCCGCGGCGGAGCCGGTCGCCGAAGCCGCGGTCGCCCCGGCGCCCGAGGCCGAACCCGTGTCCGAGGCCGAACCCGCCGTGGAGGCCGCGCCCGAGGCCGAGGCCACCGCCTCGCCCGAGCCGGTCGTCGAGGCAGCACCCGAACCGGCCGCTCCGGAGACCCCGGCGGCGACCGTTCCGGCCCCGCGCCGCAAGAAGCAGGCGGTCGCGGCGGTGGCGGAGCAGACGCGGATACAGTCCGCCTCCGCCCGCAAGGCTCCGGCCGGCAAGCCCGCGGCCAGGAAGTCCACCCGCACCAAGGCCGGCGCCGCGGCGAAGGCGACCGCCGCCAAACCGGCCACCGCCAAGCCGAGCGCCACCAAGCGGACCACCACCAAGGCGGGCACCGCGACCAAGGCCGCCAAGGCCAAGGCCACGGAAGCGCCCGCTCCCGCGGCGGCGCCGGCGGCCCGTCCGGTCCGTTCCCACCTGCGCGACGAAATCGCCGCGCTGTTGGCGGGCACCGGCGAGCCGATGAACGTGCGTCAGCTCACCGAGGCCCTGGGCGAGGTCGCCACCAAGAGCCGCATGGAGAGCGTGCGCACCTCGACCGAGGGTCTGGTCAAGGCCGGACGCGCGGTCAAGACCGGTCGCGGCCTGTTCACCGGCCCCGCGGCCTGAACCACCCCGGGTCCGCCCGGTTCTCCGGACGATCGCCGGCTCGACGACCCACCTCGACACCACCGGGGCCACGTCGAGCCGGCGGTCTCCGTCCCGGCCGAAGACCGGCCCGCCGACGGACCCGCCCCGCGCCTACCGCACCCGACGCAGCCAGGGCCGCCACCACGACCCACGCCGACGCGCGTCCGTACCCACCGGATTCGCCGGCGCCGCCGGCTCCGGCCGCGTCGCCCGCCACCGGGCGACGGCCTCCTCCTCGTCGAACGGCCGAAGGCCCAGCACCGGCCCGGGCGGCGGCATCCGCAACGCGGCGACGATCTTGGTATTGATCTCCGTCACCATGCGCCGGACCTCACGCTCCGAGCGGGCCCGCTCGATCGCCGCCAGCTCCTCCTCCGCACGACGACGTCGGTTCCCCTCCAGCATGCCGCACCCACCCCACCGACCGGGCGGCGGCGGATCGGCGGCGGGCCACACCCCCGACCCCGCCGTCGACCCCGAGGTCACCAGCCGCAGGAGCACACCTTCGGCTTGTCGGCCCGAACGATCGCCGACCGCATCCCGTCGGTGATCTCGTGCGAGGGCTCGACGGTGATCCGGATGAACCCGGCCGCCCGCAGCCCGGCCCGATACTCGCTCGCCGCCAACGCGCCGGCCAGACACCCGGCGAACGACCCGCGCGTGATCTGCTCCTCGATCGTCAACCCCTCGCCGGCCACCACGTCACACACGGCGAACCGGCCGCCGGGGCGCAGCACCCGAAATGCCTCGGCGAACACCGCGCCCTTGTCCACCGCCAGACTGATCACACAGTTCGAGATCACCACGTCGACCGTCGCGGCCGGCAGCGGCACCGCCTCGATCGAGCCCTTCAGGAACTCGACGTTGTCCACCCCGGCGCGCCGCGCGTTCGCCCCGGCCAACTCCAGCATCTCGTCCAACAGATCGAGCCCGTACACCCGCCCCTTCGGCCCCACCAGACGGGCCGAAAGCAGTACGTCGATGCCGCCGCCCGAGCCGAGATCGAGCACCCGCTCGCCCTCGACCAGGTCCGCCGCCGCGGCCGGATTGCCGCACCCCAGGCTCGCGGCCGACGCCGCCCCGGGCAGCCACCGCAACTCCTCCGCGCGATACCGCCCCGCCCCGAACCCCCGACCGACCCCGACCCCACTGCCGTCACAGCAGGATTCGCTGGTCACACTGCCCCCGGCCAGCACGGCGCTCGCCGCCGCCACATAGGTCGCGTGCACCCCGGCACGCACATCGTCCATGGTTTCGTCTGCCACGGTGTCCTCGCTCATCCACGGTCCCACCCCCGACCCCGACCGGTCGGCGGTGGCAGTCTGGGGGCATTCGCGGGTGCAATCGCACCATGTCGGCCAATGGACGGCTATCGTTCGCCCGAAGGTCATCAACACCCGACGACCCGCCCGAACAAGCCACGCCCGCGAACCCGGGTCGGCGCGAGACGCGGCCCGCTCGCGGGCGGGCCCTGAGATGATCCGCCGACCCGGTGTTCCCGCGCGGCCACGGCGTGTCCACCGCCCTCGGAGGTATCCATGTCGGTCACGATCCGCGTGGCGCCGGCCACCTCGGGCCCGGGCCTCCGGCTGGACGCGGACATGCCGCCGCTGGTGGCCGCCCTGCGCTCGCACGGCGTCGACGCCGAGGCGGTGTCCTGGGATCGCGCCGACGTGGACTGGTCGGCGTACGACGCCGTGGTGATCCGGTCCACGTGGGGCTACTGCGAGCGGCCGGTGTCCTATCTGGCCTGGGTGGACGCGGTCGAGGCGGTGACCCGGCTGGACAATCCGGCGCCGGTGCGCTGGAACACCGACAAGCGGTATCTGCGCGAACTCGCCGCGCACGGCGTCCCGGTGGTGCCGACGCGCTTCGTCGCCCCCGGCGAGCGGGCGATCCTGCCCGAACACGGCCACTTCGTGATCAAGCCCACCGTCTCCTCCGGCGCCCGGGACAGCGCCCGCCACGCCGCCCCGGAGCGCCACGACGCGGCGGCCCGCCACATCGCCGCGCTACACGCCGGCAGCGAGACCGCGATGGTACAGCCGTACCTGTCCCGGATCGACGAGGGCGAACGGGCGCTGGTCTTCCTCGGCGGCACGTTCGGCCACGCCATGCGCAAGGGGCCGGTCCTGACCGAGGTCGGCGTCCTCGACAACGACCGCCACCCGCATCCGGGTCTGGCCCCGTACACCCCGACCGCCGCCGAGCTCGACCTGGCCGTCGCGGCGTTGTCCGTGGTCCCGGTCGCACATCCGCTGCTCTACGCCCGCGTCGACGTGGCCCTGGCCGACGACGGCTCGCCGGTGGTGATGGAACTCGAACTCGTCGAGCCCAACCTGTTCCTCGCCGACAACCCCGCCGCCCTGCACCGCCTCGCCGAGCTGATCCGCGCCCGCGCCGTCGACTGAACTCCGCGCGCCGCCAGGGCGGAACGCCGAAGGGCCCGGGTCGGAGACACTCCGACCCGGGCCCGGGCTGCCGGCTGACGCGAGGTCAGCTACTGCTCACCTCGCTCAGGGCGTCGCCCCCAGCCGTCGCCACGGCCGGCCGCCGTTGGGCTCGGCCAGTCCGGGTTCGACCGTGGTGTACCACTGGGCGTACCAGAAGTAGCCCTGCCAGGACACGAACGCCGCCGACGAACCGGCGGGATCACCCGCCAGGACGTGCGTCTCGCGCTCCGCGCTGCCGTTCTGCGCCTCGGCGTCGAACCCGCTCGCCGAACGCAACTTGGCCGCCACACCGTGCGCGGGACCGCCGGGCGTGCCCTCCGCTCCCGTTTGCAGGTCGACCGGGACGAACCGCCACTTCTGCCGATCACTGCCGTCACACCCGGTGGTGGACAGGTCCTGCCCCCCGGTGGTGGCGGTCAGGCAGCGGTTCCCGTTGACGATCCGATACCAGCCCCCACCCGCGTCGGTGACCTGCCAGTACTGGTTGTCGTTGCTCTCGATCGGCTCGATCAGGTGCACCCGGGACTGGTCCGGGTAGTGGTCCATGAGCTTGCCCTGATACTCGAACTGCCAGCCCTTGGCGCCCTTGTTCCAGGGCGACCACAACCGCCCGCCGGTCGGGCTGTACGCGGTGCCCGACCTCCACTCGGGGGCCGAGCAGGTGCCCGCCTCGGGCTCGGGCGGCTGCACGCCGGTGACGGCGCGCCGGTTCTCCGTGGTGACGCCGAACTCCCCATCCCCCACCTTCACCGTGACGTTCGCCGGCCCGGTGATCGGCAGGTAGTACTTGATGCCGATGTCCAGGCTCTTCCCCGGCGGGATGTCCTGGCACTTCTCCAGCTTGACGGTGACCCGATGGAAGTCGGCGCCGAGGCCGCCGACGTTGGGCCCGGTGCGCCCGGGTCGGATGATCGGCATCTCCTTGTAGTTGTCGTCCTTGAGCACCGGCGGCGTCGAGGTGGGGATGTCGAACGCGATCTCGGTGCCCTGGGCGAGCGTGACCGCCGAGTCGTTGGTGATCCGCAGCTTGGGCTGCATCGGATACATCTCGGTGCTCGGGTAGTCGACCAACTGCACCTTCACGTCCACGCTTTGCGGCGGCATCGGCCGTCCCGCGCGCGTGTCACCGTAGCCGGAGGTACCCCGCAGCGCCCCGTCGATCCGGCTGGTCAGGTCGTACCCCATGCCGTATTCGCCGTTGTCGCGCAGCGCGTAGTCGCCGGCCATCTCCCACAACATCACCCCGCCGATACCGTTGTCCTTGACGTAATGGACCTTGGTATCGACGGACTGTTCGTCCTCGGTGGACAGGAACACCCGCTTCTCCGCGTTCCACAACCAGGACGCCTTCAGCGTGTCGTCCCACTTGCGGGCGTACGTCCCGGACATGCGGTCGTCCGCGTCCCGGTCCGGGGTGAGCCCGTAGCGGCCCATGTAGCGGGGCTGGATGTTGTTCTCCAGATTCTTCGCGTGCCACAGCGGGTTGGAGCCCGCCGCCACCTCGCGACCCCGGTCGGTGTCGTGCCACAGGTTGTCGATCCCGATCGCGCCGGAACCGCACTTGCTCTTCCCGCCGTTGTCACCGGTCCCGGGCGAACAGGCGCCCTGGTCCGTCTTCACCGAACTGCCCCACAGCCCGTCGGTACCGCCCTGTACGTCCTTCCAGCCGCGCGTGTAATACGGCATGCCCAGGTTGATCCGGCCGGGTGGGAGTGCGCCCCGGTAGTAGTGGTAGGACCAGTCGACGTTGAAGTAGCCGTTCTTCTGGAAGTCCTTCGTATTCGGGTCCTGGTCGTTGTAGATCCCGGCGGCGGCCAGTTCGGCGTCCCGCCCGTCGTCGTACAGCGGTGCCTGCGGGCCCACGAACGAGTTCCACGAGCCGTGCAGGTCGTAGGACATCACATTGATGAAGTCCTGGTACTGAAGCGCGGGTTGATTCTCCTGACCACGCACCAGGTAACCCGACGAGGACGCCGCGGAGGTGAGCAGCAGGTATCGACCGCGGTCGGCGCCCGACCTGTCCAGCCGCTCCCGCAGCGTCTTCATCAGCGCGTCGTAGCTCTTGTTCAGCCCACCGCGCACCGGGTCGGAGACCGGCCAGTCCTCCGGGTTGCCGGACTGCGGCAGCGCCGACGGGTATTCGTAGTCGATGTCGACGCCGTCGAACCCGTAACGGGCCAGGAATTCGGTGACCGAGTCGGCGAACGTGTCGATGGCCGGCTGGTTGACCGACCCGTCGTCGTTCGTCGTCATCCGGTAGAAACCGCGCGATTCGGCCCAACCGCCCACCGAGATGAGCGTCTTCACCCGGGGATGGTCACGCTTGTAGCGGGTGAGCAGGTTGAAGTGCCCCTTGTACGGCAGCGCCGGGTCCATCTCGGCACCGGTCACCCCGGGCCAGGTCATCCCGGTCGACGGGTTGTTCGGGTCGTTCACGTCGCCGACCGAGATCCGGTTGTTCTCCACCTTCGCGAAGGCGTAGTTGACGTGGGTGACCTTGTTCCAGGGGATGTTCTTCACCAGGTAGCGCGGGGAGTTGTCGGCCCCGGTGCGCCAGGAGGTGAAGTAGCCGACCACCCGCCGGCTGCGGTCCTGGCCGAGCCATTCACGCCCGTCGCCCTGGTACACGTCGCAGTAGCGCGTCGCCACGCCCTGCGTCGGCTGCATCCCGTCCGGTCGGCACGCCGCCTGATCGGCCGGTCGGGCCGGTCGCGCGCCGCCGTCGTCGAAACGTCCGTCACCCGCGTCGAAGGGGTCGCCCGCGTCGCCGTCCCACACCGGGGAGGTCTGGCACGGACCCATGGTCAGCTCACTGCCGTCGGCACCATCGCGTGCCGCCAGGCACGTGTTGGAGTGCTTGTTGCGGAACTGCTCACCGTCGGGGAACCACTGCTGGTTGTTGCTGCCACCGCAACCCCACTGCTGGATCCGTCCGGAACCCACGTCCAGGTCCAGACACTTGCCGCTGTAGCGACTCACCATCTCCATCGACCCGTCACCGTGTCGCGGCCGCAGATCCCACTGCTGGTTGTCCCAGCCGCCACACCCCCACTGGTGGATCCGACCACCGTCACGCCGCCCTTCGGCATCCCGGGTGTCCACGTCGATGCACTTGGTGCTCACCCGGTTGGTGACCAGCCCACGATCGACGACCCGCGTCCACGTGGTGGCGCGCTCCAACGGCGGCGGCGGCGGGGGTGGCGAGGCGCCGACCCGCTCGATCCACCAGCGCTGGTTCTTGGCATCACTGCACGGATCCCCACTCGCCCAGTGGGTGGGCCGCGAGGTGCTGTGCGCCAGGCAGAACGTGGCGGGCAGCCCCTGCATGATGTCCACGAACTTCAGTTGCCGGGCGCCGCCGACCGCGTCGTCCGATGTGAACCACTCGACCGAGTCGCCGAGCGCGGCCCACTGCCAGGACGCGCCACCGTCGCCACGTAGGTAGTTGTTCTGGTTGCTCCGCAGCGTCACCATGCCGGCCTGGCCGTTGGCCATGAACCACTCCCGGCCGGCCTCGCCGGACGGGCCGGTGACCACCCACTTGGAGCCCGGTTCGTATGGGCGCAGGTACTCGCCGGTCTCGGCGTTGCGCAGCCGGACCCAACCCTCCTCCACGTAACTCGGCGAGATGGGTTCACCGCTCACGCCGTCCGGCCCCTTGCCCGGCGTGTTGGTGCAGCGGAATTCGCGCCTGGTCCAGTCCGGTTCCCGGTTGGCCAGCGCGGCCAGGCAGGCCCCGATCGCCTGCTGGCCGAAGCTGTTCGGGTGCACCGCCTCGCGGTAGTCGCCCTGCTGGTGCGGCTCCGGGATGGGTACACCCGCCAGGTACGGCACCCAACGCACCCACTCGGCCTCGGCCCCGGGCACCCCGTTGGCATCCGTCCCGCCGGCCTGGCGGGCGTTCTTGGCACACAATTCGTGTCCGGCGAACGCCTTGGTCAGGTCCAGGAATTCGGCGTCGGCGGTGGTCGCCGCCGCACGCAGCATCGAGGTGATCCGCGGCACCACCGACTCGACCGCCCAATCCGAGGCGGCGTCGGTGAACGGGCAACCGCCCTGCGAGTAGCGCGGCTTGATGGAGTTCTCGTAGCGGTTGTCGGCGGCCCGGGGCAGCGGTGTCGGGTAGGACTGGAGCACCAGGCGATACGAGGTGTCCGACTGCCCGGCCCGGCGCATCACGTCGCGAATCGCCGCGAGTGTCGCCGAGACCTTCTGCTGCGTGTCGGGCAGCGAGGTTTCGAGAGCCTTCTCCCAGCCCGTGCCTCCGCGATTCTCGCAATCGGGCCCGAGGTTGAAGAACGCCTTGCCGCAACTCGCCAGGATGTCGGCGAATTTCAGGTCGTTGCCGCCGATCGAAACCGCGATCAGCGTGACCCTGTTGTCCTTGGCCACATCGGCGAGTTGCTCCACCTGTGGTCGCTCACCCTTGAACGCGTCGGTGAGCAGGTTCTTCGTCTCGGCGCCGGAACAGGCCAGATTGATCCGGCGATCGACGGCCAGAGCCGCACTGTTGATCTCGGCGACGTCGGAGCGCTCGCACCCGTTGCCGCCGTCGTACTTGGTGTTGCCGTACACGGAGTCGCCCCGGTCGGTGCCCCAGTACCCGACCTCGCCGGTATCCGCGTTGCCGGCCCAGCGGCCCGCCTCACCGGAGATGTAGCTGTCGCCCAACGACACCGCGGCGGTGGGTCGTCCGTCGGTCGAGCAGTTCGGATCCTCGGCGTCCGCGGCGCCCGCCCGGGGGCTCGATGCCTCGTCGCGAACACCTGCGGCTCGATAGCGCGTGGTGTGGTCCCATCTGGTGCAGTCCACCGGGCCCGGCGGTGCGATACGGACCGGAAAATGATCCGAGCCGATGTCGTTGCCCACGGACACGTTCACATCGCCGCGCTGCCCGGCCACCACCATGAAGTCCAGCGGGTACCCCGAGCGATGGGTCATCTGCGCCGGGTTCGTGGCGATGCCGCCTCGGCGGGCGAAGAGTCGGATGCCCTGATTCTCCGGGAATGTGTCCGCCAGACTGTTGAAGTCGCCGAGAACGGCCCAGTTGTCCTCTCCGACGCCGGCCCGGATGGCCCCGAGCAGGCCCAAGGCATGCGGATTGGGCGTGCGTTCGCTGCGAATGGCGGCGGTATGCACATTGAACACCCAGTTGTCCCCGAAGCGCAGACCGAGCGCGGGCCGGCTGCGGTTGCGCGCCGGGTCGAAGACGGCGCCGAAACCGTCCGCCTCTTGTCTCGACCATATCGCCATCGAGGTCCGGACGCCTCGCGGGTTGATCCGCGGGATGTTGCCGTTCGGCAAGGGCCTCTGAAGGGGATGGATCTTCAGGAAGTACAGGTAGCCGGAGTTGCGCCCCCCTTCACGACCCACTTTGGTCTCGGTCAGGTCATATCTGAGCGGCGGCAGATTGGGATCGTTGTTCACGGCCCCATCGTCGGCATCCTCGGGGACGTCGACCGCGTCGCCCACTTCCTCGTCCTCATAGTTCCGGTACCGGTTGAGAAGCTGCCCACCGTCGGGTCTTTCGGTTCCGGCCTCTTGCAGCGCGATGAGGTCCGCATCGCCCTTCAGGCCGTCGACCACCGGCCACTTGGACGTATCCGGGCCGTCCCCGGAACGACCCTGCATGTTCCAGGTGACGAACCGACTCGGTTGCACTGCCGCGTTGACCTGCGCCGTCCCGACCTCCGCCGTCGGTGCCGCCACCGCCGGCGACACCATCTGCGGTCCCAGCAACAGCGCGCCCAGCGCACCGGCGGCCACCACTCGCGAACGTTTGCCGCGTCGGCGGGCCCATAAGGTCGACGCGCGTAGCTGCGCGCGGAGACGAATCCGAACCATTTCCGTACCTCTCCTTGTCGAGATAACGACCGAAGGAGGGTATGGGACGGCGCTCGACATCGACTGCCCGGGTACTGAACACCCACCTCGGTTCGGCGCCGAACAGCCGTACCGAAACGGGTCGTTCCGTCACCGCCCGGAAAACTTTGCCGACCCTGACGGAAGATTCACCGCCATGCCTGCCGCCTGGGGTCGAACGGCCCCTAGATTGGCCTGGACCACCCCACACGGCATCCGGAGTTGAGAGTTCGTGGCCGAGTTCATGCCCGACGCCGAATCGGCTTTACCAGAGCGGAAGATCGACACCGAGGTGGCCCATACCGCCCGGGTGTGGAACTACTGGCTGGGCGGCAAGGACAACTACCCCGTGGACCGGGAGACCGGCGATCAGATCGCCGCGATCCACCCCGGCACCCGCGATTACGCCTTGGCCGACCGGCAGTTCCTCGGTCGGGCGATCCGCTACCTGGCCCGCGATCTGGGCATCCGGCAGTTCCTCGACATCGGCACCGGATTGCCGACGGCCGGGAACACCCACGAGATCGCGCAGAGCGTGGCGCCGGAGTCCCGCATCGTCTACGTCGACAACGATCCCCTGGTGCTGGTGCACGCCCGGGCGCTGCTGACCAGCAGTCCGGAGGGGGCCACCCGCTACATCGACGCCGATCTGCGCGATGTCGACGAGATCCTGGCCCGCGCGTCGAAGACCCTCGACTTCGACCAACCCATCGCCTTGGTCCTGCTCGGCGTGATCATCTTCGTGAACGACGACGACGAGGCCTACGGCACGGTACGCCGCCTCCTGGACGCGCTTCCGTCCGGCAGCCATCTCGCGCTGTCCCACACGGTGACCAGCCCGCCCGCGCCGCCGGACGTGGACGACGCGGTGGCGTTCTGGAACGAGCACGGCACGCCCAAGCTCAAGCAGCGCTCACCGGAGGGCATCGCCCGCTTCTTCGACGGCCTGGAACTGCTCGAACCGGGTGTCGTCACCTGTTCGCACTGGCGGCCGGATACCGGGGTCCGCGCCCCCGAGGTGGCCATGTGGGGCGCGGTGGGTCGCAAACCGTAGCCCGTCGTGCACACGACGAAGCCGGGGCCGCGCCGCAGGGGGAGCGCCGCCACCGGCCGCGTGTGGCGGCCCCTCGGATCCGTCCGCATCGAGGGGCCGCCGGTACTGCGGTGTCACGCGCCGTCAGCGGAGGACGGACGGCACGAACCTCGAATCAGCCGTGCTGACCGTGGTGCGGGGCCTCGTGGTGCTCACCGTGGTGCGGCGCCTCGTGCTTGCCGTGCTCGCGCTCTTCGCCGTCGACGTTCGCGCAGACGTTGCCGATCGCCGGGTTGAGCAGCCCGATGATGTTGATGCTGTTGCCGCAGATGTTGATCGGCACGTGGATCGGAACCTGGATGTTGTTGCCGGACAACACGCCGGGCGAGCCGACCGCCGCGCCGTTCGCCTCGGACCCGGCGCTGGCGACGCCGGCACCGGCCATGACGAGAGCTGCGACACCGGCGGCCACGGAGGCCGACTTCTTGAACGTGTACATGTGATCTCCGTTTCGGATGGCGCCGCGGGTGGCGCGATCGACCGGTGCAACGAGGGGAATCCCGGGAGGCAACTGCCGTTTGCGCTCGTTCACCCGACCGGCGGCACGAATCGCGGCCGACGGAGTGGCCTGGCGCCAGGGCGTGTTCGCCGGACCGGGGCGGGGTACTGGCGCCGGATCCCGCCGGCACCCGGCGGGCGACGCCCCATCGCGAGCCGACCTCAGGAAGCAGGGCCGCACCGTTGCCTGTCCCCTCCCGCCCCACCCGCCGCTCACTGCTGCTCGGTACGGCCGGCACCGCCGCGCTGCTTGCCGCCGGCACCGGCACCCGGCTCGGCGCTGGCGCCCCCGCGCCCCTCGCGCCCGTTTCCCGCGCCGGCTCGGCCGCCGATGTCGCGCTCGTGCTCACGGCCGCGCCGACCACGGTCGACCTGGGCGCGCGCGAGGTGGCCACCTGGGGGTTCGGCGACCGCGTCCCCGGCCCGGAGATCCGCGTGGCGGCCGGCGCCACCGTGGCCGCGGACCTGCGCAACGACCTGCCGCAGGACACCACGGTGCACTGGCACGGGGTACGGATCGATCAGCGGATGGACGGCGCCCCCGGGTTCAGCCAGGCCCCGGTTCCGGCGGGCGGCGGCTTCGACTACCGCTTCGTCGCGCCCGACCCGGGCACGTACTTCTACCACTCGCACGTGGGCACCCAACTCGACCGCGCGCTCTACGGCGCGCTGGTGGTCGAGGACCCGGCCGAGCCGCTGTCCTACGACGCGGAGTGGACCGTCGTACTCGACGACTGGATCGACGGCACCGGCACCGACCCGGACGCGGTGCTGGCCGAGCTGAACGCCGGCGCGCGGCCCGCACAACTCCTGCGTAGCACGCTGCTCGGCGGCCCCGGCGGCCACATCGCCTACCCGCACTACCTGATCAACGGCCGTACCGCGCAGACCCCGACGGTATTCGAGGAGGCACCGGGCCGGCGGGTCCGCCTGCGCCTGATCAACGCCGGGGCGGACACGGCGTTCCGGGTCGCGTTGGGTGGCCACCGGCTGACCGTCACCCACACCGACGGCTTCCCGGTGCTACCGGTGCGGGTGGACTCGCTGCTGATCGGGATGGGCGAGCGCTACGACGTGCTGGTCACCCTCGACGACGGGGTGTTCCCGCTGGTCGCCGCGGCGGAGGGGAAGAACGCCCGGGCCTTTGCGGTGGTCCGCACCTCGACCGGCGACGCCCCGCCGGCCTCGGTCGACGTCCCGGAACTGGAGCGCCGAGTGCTCGACCTCGCCGACCTGAGCGCCGACCCGTCGGTCGACCCGGGCGACGGGGCCGCCCGCGAGGTGGGCCTCGTGCTCAACAACACGGGCGCACGAGGCAGGGCATGGATCGCCGCCGCCGAAACACCCGACGAGAAGTTGCCGCGGGTACCGGTCGCCGCCGGCGAACGGGTGCGGTTGTCGTTCACCAACCGGACCCGGATCTGGCACCCCGTCCACCTGCACGGGCACACCTTCCAAGTGCGTCGATCCAAGGGCCGCGGCCCGCGCAAGGACACCGTGGTGGTACTTCCCGGGAGGACCGTCGCCGTCGACGTGTTCACCGACAACCCCGGCGAGTGGATGCTGCACTGCCACAACCTCTACCACAGCGAGCAGGGCATGATGACCACCCTGGGCTACGGTGACGACCCGCCGGACCCGGGCATGTCCGGCATGGCCCCCGAACAACCCTGACCCGGGCCGACGACACGCGACGCGCCTTTGGCCCGGGTGGGTTCACTCTCCCGACAACCCGTCAGCAGTGCCCGGCGGGCTCGGACCGCTCACACACGTTCGCCTCGAACGTGTTGATCTCGGTGACCCGGTACGCCAGGTCCGAAGGCGCGTTGCCCGTCACCACGTTGCCCCGGATCACATTGCCCACGGTCGGCCGCCCGGCCTGACTGGGCATCACCACGATGCCGCCCGACATCGGCGACTCCCCCTGATTGTCCCGCACCTGATTGTCCGTCACCTGCGTCTCCCGGGCGCCGGTGAGCACGATCCCGGAACCCTGGATGAAGGCCAGTCGCGGATTCGGCGGGCAATACTTGTTGTTCTCGTCGATGCGATTGCCCCTGATCGTCAGCGGCCCGGCGGCGGGCTCCTTGTCGTCGCCCACGACGAACACTCCGGCACAGTTCCCGGTCAGTTCGTTACGCTCGATCGCCAACTCCCGCCCGCGCCGGATCAGTACACCGAGCCGGTTGCCGGCGGAATGGTTGCGGGCGATGCTCGCGCCCATCGCATCGTCGGTGTCCGCCAGGAACAGCCCCGCCTGGCCGTTGTCCTCGGCGGTGTTGTCGGTGAGTTCGCCCCGGACCGAATTCTCCTGGCCGATCCCGTGTTCACCGTTGTGATGCGCGAACACCCGGCGCACCCGCATACGTTCGGTGTCGCTGCCCATCACGCCGGTCTTGGTGAAGCCGGTGACGGTCAACGACTGGATCCGCACGTCCGCGACCCGGTGCTCGGCCGTGCCGACCACGCACAGTCCGTTCCCGGCCGCCGCGCACTCGTTGGTCGCGTCCGCCTCGCCCGGGGTGAGCACCGTACGCTCGCCCGCCCCGCGAATCGTCAGCCGATCGGTGCGGACCAGGACGCCGCCGGCGTACGTACCGGGCGCCACCTCGATGATGTCCCCGGGTGCGGCGGCGTCCACCGCCGCCTGGATCGACTCGCCCGGATGGACGACGTGCCGGGTCTCCGCCTGCGCGGTCGGCGCCAACACCGAGCCGAGGATCGTGAGCGCGGTGACACAGCCGAGGGGAAGCAGCCGCTGTACGGGCAGTGCGTGCATGGAGTGCATGGGAAATGATCCGCCTTCGCTTGTGCAGGAACGGGTACGGGACATCGGGTCGCGCCGCAGGGCCTCAGGGCCTCACGGCACCGGTACGGGCGCGGCCGGGGCGGACTCGGTGACGTCCGAGGTCATCGTGTCCACCAGATCCGTGGTGTGTTCGCCGGCCCGGAAACGCGGGTGCGCCAACAGCCGCCGCAGGAAGCCCAGCGTGGTGTGCACCCCGCCGCCGGCCACCCGGAATTCGCCCAGAGCCCGATCGGCGCGCGCGATGGCCCGCTCCCGGTCGGGTGCCCAGACGATCGCCTTGGCAAGCAGCGAGTCGTAGTCCGGACCGACCGTCCAGCCCGGATAGGCGTGCGTGTCGATCCGCACGCACGGACCACCGGGCGGCACGAACTCCGCCAACCGGCCCGGCGTGGGCGCGAAGCCCCGCGCCGGATCCTCGGCGTTGATCCGGCACTCGATCGCCACCCCGCGCGGGACCACGTCGTCCTGACCGAACGCCAGGGGCGCGCCGGCGGCGATGGTGAGCTGTTCGCGCACGATGTCCACGCCGGTGACCATCTCGGTGACCGGATGCTCCACCTGGATCCGGCAGTTGATCTCCAGCAGGTGGAACCGGTTCGCAGGCGTGACCACGAACTCGAAGGTGCCCGCGCCCACGTAGCCGACCGCCGTCGCCCCGCGCAACGCCGCCGCGCACATCGCCTCGCGCGTCTCGGCCGGCAGGTTCGGGGCGGGCGACTCCTCGACCAGTTTCTGGTGCCTGCGCTGCGCGGAGCAGTCCCGCTCGCCCAGGTGCACGGCGCCGCCGCGCCCATCGCACAACACCTGTACCTCGACGTGCCGTGCGCCGTCGATGTAGCGCTCCAGGTACAGCCGTTCGTCACCGAAGACGGCTCGCGCACGGGCGCGGGTGTCCTGGTAGGCCCAGGCCAGCTCGTCCGGGTCGCGGACCACGCTCATCCCGCGACCGCCACCGCCCGCCACCGCCTTGAGGATCACCGGATAGCCGACCCGCGCGGCGATCTCGGCGGCCTCCATCGGCGAGCCCAACGCGCCGTCGCTGCCCGGGAGTACCGGCAGTCCGGCCGCGGCCATCACCGCACGCGCCTCGCTCTTGTCGCCGAGCCGCTGCATCACGTGCGGCGGCGGGCCGATGAAGCTGATCCCGTTCGCCTCGCAGATCTCGGCGAAGTCGGGGTCCTCGGACAGGAATCCGTAGCCGGGGTGGATCGCCTCCGCCCCCGTGCGCCGGGCCGCCTCGATGATCGCGGGCATGTTGAGGTAGCTGGACCTGGCCGGCGGCGGACCGATGTGCACGGCCTCGTCCGCGAAGCGCACCACCGCGGACTCCCGGTCGGCGGTGGAGTACACGGCCACGCTGCGGATGCCCATTTCGCGGCAGGTGCGGGCGACCCGCAGGGCGATTTCGCCGCGGTTGGCGATGAGCACGGTCGAGAACACGGGGACCACCTCGGGTCGTCGTCAGTGCCGGTTGTGGGAGCCGCCGGGGCGGTCGTCGGCGCCCGCGTCCGGATCGGCGCCGCCGGTGTCGATCACGAGCAGGGGTTCCTGGTACTCGACCGGTTGCGCGTCGGCCACCAGCACCTCCACCACCAGCCCGGACACCTCGGCGGTGATGGTGTTCATCATCTTCATCACCTCGAGGATGCCCACCGTCTGACCGGGGCGGACGGTGTCGCCGACGCTGACGAACGGCTTCGCACCCACCTCGGGAGCGTGGTAGAAGGTGCCGACCATCGGGGCCGACACGTAGCGGCGTCCGCCGTCCGGCTCGGCCGACCGCTCGCCGGGGACGGCGGCGACGGGCACGGCGACGGGAACGGCGGGGGCGGTGCCGGAGGGGGCGGCCTCGGGCCATTCGATCTCGATGCTGGTGTCGCCGCAGCGCAGCCGGATCCACCGCGGCGGCACGGGCGCCGGCCGCGCCGGGCCCGGCGCCTCGGGGGCGGCCGGCCGAGGATGCGCGGACGCATGCGCGGGCTCGAACGGCCTGACCCAGCGCTCGTCGGCGTAGCCGGCGGGGTGGCGGTCGGGTCGATCATCGGCGTGCACGTCGCGCGCCTGGGTCGGTCCATGGGGCGAACTCATCGGGCACTTCCTTCGGCAGGAGCAGCTTCGACGGGGGCGGCTTTGGCGCGGATCGTCTCGACACGCACTGCCGCACCCGGGGCAACTTCGTTCCGGACGGAGCGAGTACGAACGGAGTCGCCTCGGTCCGCGCCGGCATGAACGGAGTCGGCACGAACGGAGTCGGCCCGAGCATGCTCGGCGCGAACGGCCTCGGCGCGGGTGGCCTCGGGGGCGCCGAACCTCCGGAAACGTTCGCCGCGTTCGCGTAGGAGGCGGGTGCGGTTCAGGGCGAGGAGTTCGTCGAGGACGGGGATCAGGGCCGTGCGCAGCAGTGTGGCGGCTCGGCCGGGGTCGGTGTGGGCGCCGCCGGGTGGCTCGGGGACGATCCGGTCGACCACACCGAGGCGCAGCAGGTCGCGCGGCCCCATACGGAGCGCCGCCGCCGCGGCGGGGGCCGCCGACGGGTCCTTCCACAGGATGGCGGCGCAGCCCTCGGGGCTGATCACCGAGTAGACGCCGTGCTCACCGATCAGCACCCGGTCGGCCACGGCCAGCGCGAGTGCGCCGCCGCTGCCGCCCTCGCCGGTGATCACCGTGACGACGGGGGTGTCCAGTCGGGCCATCAGGCGCAGGTTCTCCGCGATGGCGACGGCCTGGCCGTCGCGTTCGGCGTCCGGTCCGGGGTTGGCTCCCGGCGTGTCGACCAGGGTGATCACCGGCAGGCCGAGTTTGGCGGCGAGCCGCATCAACCGACCCGCCTTGCGGAAGCCGGCCGGGGTGGCCATGCCGAACTTGCGGTATTGCCGCTCGGCGAGGTTGTCGCCGCCCTTCTGATGCCCGATCAGCATCACCGGCCGACCGTCGAGCCGACCGATGCCGCCCACGATCGCGGGACAGTCGGCGCCGATCCGATCCCCGTGCAACTCGTGGAAATCCTCCAGGAGTCGACCCGCGTAGTCGAGCATCGTCGGCCGCCCCGCATGCCGCGCCAGCCGAACAGCCTCCCAGGACTCCCCGGGCTCCCCGGGCTCTCCCGCAAGCTCGCCGAGCGACGGCTCATGGCACGCATGCCCGTTCACAGCCGACCCGTTCGCGGCGGAGCCATTCCGAACGACCCCGTTCGGCGTAGTGCCCTTCGGGGTGGCCCCGTTCAAGGTCGAACCGTTCGCCTCCGACTCGTACCCACCCGACACGATCCCGTTCAGGAGCGTGTCGTTCCCCCCGTCCCGCCGCCCCGCCCCGCCCACCGCAAGGAAGTGCCGCAACGTCGCGCGCAGCGCCGCTCGCGCGACGATCGTGTCCACCATCCCGTGTTCGAGCAGGAATTCGGCGGTCTGGAACCCCTCGGGCAACCGTTCGCCGATGGTCTGCTCGATCACCCGCGGCCCGGCGAAGCCCATCCGCGCGCCGGGTTCGATCAGGATCACATCCGCCAGCGTCGCGAACGAGGCGGCCACCCCGCCGTACGTGGGGTCCGTGATCAGCGACAACACCAGCACGCCGGCCTCGTCCAGTTCCGCCAGGGCGTGCGCGGTCTTGGCCATCTGCATCAGCGACAGCACGCCCTCCTGCATGCGCGCCCCGCCGGAGGCGGTGATCAGCAGCAGCGGGATCCCCGTCCGCAGGCTCTCGTCGGCGGCGGCGGTGACCACCGCGCCCACCGCGCAGCCCAGACTGCCGCCGAGGAAGCGGAAGTCCATCGCGACCACCACCACCGGCTGCCCGTGAATGGTGCCCCGCGCGCCCACCGCGGCCTCGTCCATTTCGGTCTCCGCACGCGCCCGATCCAGCCGTTCCGGGTAGGGCCGGGAGTCGACGAAGCCGAGCGGGTCGTGCGGTGCGGGGTCGGCGCGCAGCGCGGTCTCCGAGCCGGGATCGAGGAGTTGATCCAGGCGTTCACGCGCCGTCAGGCGCGCGTGCTCGCCGCAGTCGGGACACACCCGCAGGTCCCGGGTGAAACGTTTGCCGTATACGAGTTCGGCGCAGCGTCCGCACTTGACCCAGTCGGGTCGGCTGTCGACGGTGAGCCCCGGATGGGTCTCGATCATGACATCAGGTCCTTGGACGGTCGGGCCTTGGACGGTGGTGACGGGCGGCGACGTCACCGCTGCGCGTCGCGCTCCCAGCGGTAGAACTCGCGGGCCATCGCGTCCTGGGGCGAGCGCCAGGTCTGCGGGTCGTACGCGTTCACATGCGCCGAGAGCCGTTCGCTGATGTCGCGGAACTCCGGGTGTCCGGCGACCTTCGCGACCGCGGGGCCGGGGGGCCGGTCGGCCTCGATCAGGTGCAGGTACAGGTCGCCGAACTGGAACAGACTGCGGCCGGTGACCCCGACCAGGTGCGGGAGTTCGCCGGTGTCGGAGGCGGCGAAGATGTCGGCGATCGGGGTCGCCGAGTCGGGCTTCATCCGGGCGACGATCAGGGTGCGGTGCATGGGTGCCGTCCTTGTCGAGGGGTGGGCCGGGGGGGGGGGGGGGGCCCCCCCCCCCCCCCCCCGGGGGGGGGGGGGGGGGGGGGGGGGCGGCCCCG
>NZ_JBSHGZ010000050.1:0-29362 GCF_053618075.1 Embleya sp. NPDC055664 | reverse complement strand
GCCGCGGGGGGCTTCCCCCGGGCGACGATCTGGGTGCGGGCCATGGGTGCCGCCCTTGTCGCGGGGGGGCCCGGTGGGGCCCCTCGCCGCGCGCCCCCACCGGCGGGGCGTCGTCGCGCCGGGGCGGGCGACGACGCGGAGTTCACCAGGTGCGCACGGTGGGCGCGACGCCCGTCTCCCGGGCGCGCTCCTGGATCCGGTCCCGGATCAGTTCGAGCTGGACGCGCGAGTTGCGGTTGATGTTGTCCGTCATCCACGCGTCGTCGACCGGGGCGGTCTCCTTCATCGCGAAGTCCTGGACCCAGCGCATCCGTACGCCGTCGGGCACCTCGTGGTACTCCCAGCGGATGTGCATGTGCGCGAACGGCCCGGTCTCCACCCGGCGCGCCCACACCGTGCGCGTCTCGCGGTCGGCCTCGCGCTCGGACACCCAGCTCCAGATCTTGCCGTCCTTGTCGGGTTTCATGGTCAGGCGAAAGGTGACCTTGGTGCCTTCGCGCTCGAGGACCTCCACCGACGCGTATTCGCTGAACAGGTTCGTCCAGTTGTCCACGTCGTTGGTGATGTCCCAGACCAGGTCGAACGGGGCCGCGATGACGATGTCGTTGTCGGTATGGCCGGCCATGTCACACTCCGGAGATGAGTTGGGAGTTGGTGGTTTCCAGAAACTCGCGCGGGGTCTTGCATTGGTCCACGTCCGCGCCGAGCGGGAACTCGAAGCGCCGCTCCAGCTCGGCGACGATCCCGAGCAGGCCCAGCGAGTCGAGGCCGAATTGTTCGAACGTGGCGTCGGGGTCCCGCAGTTGCTCGGGTCTGGCGGTGACGCCGGCGCATGACTTCATCACCTCGGCGAGCACTTCGTGGGTGAGCGGTCCGTTCATCGCGGGCTTCCTTTCGGATGAGTCGGATGATGCGTACGAGGGGCACGGGTCTTACCGGCCACGGGAGTAGCCGAGCGGGCTACGGCGTGTCGGGGCGGCCGTCGCCTCGGCGCAGCACCAGTGCGGCGTTGCCGCCCATCAGGCCGCGGCTGAGCACCAAGGCGGTGCGCAGTTCGGCGTTCCTGGCCCGGCCGGTGACCAGGTCGAGGTCGTGGCAGATGTCGAACACGCCCGGGGTGGGCGGCAGTACGCCGTGTTCCATGGCCATGATCGCGGCGGCGCAGTCGAGCATCGGCGCGCCGCAGTAGGCCCGGCCGATGCCGGCCTTGGGCGCGGTGACCGGCACCCGGGCGGCGCGAGCGCCCAACGCGTCGGACAGGGCGAGCACTTCGGCGTGGTCGGCCTCGGGGGTGCCGAGCGCGTCGGCGAAGATCACGTCGATGTCGGCGGGTCCGCATTCGGCCTCGGCCAGGGCGTCGCGGATCGCCCGGGCCAGTCCGTGGCGGGACGGTCCCCAGCCGCAGGTGCCGGTGAACGTCGCGCCGTGTCCGAGTACTTCGGCCCGAATCCGGGCGCCGCGCCGGCGGGCCGACTCGGCCTCCTCGACGACGAACATCGCGCCGCCCTCGGCGGGGGCGAAGCCGCGGGCGGCGGAGGTGAACGGGAGGTAGGCGCGTGCGGGGTCGGCGGCGAGGCTGAGCGCGTCGTAGCCGAGTTGGCAGACCATCGAGTAGGGGGCGAGCGGTGCCTCGGCGGCGCCGACCACGACGGCGTCGGTGCCTCGGCGGATGGTCCGGACGGCGTGCGCGAGCGCGTCCAGGCCACCGGCCTCGTCGTTGGCCAGCACCGCGCAGGGGCCTTTGAAGCCGCCTCGGATGGAGATCTGGCCGGTGGTGGCCGCGTAGAACCAGGCGATCGACTGGTACGGCCCGACGAAGCCGGGTCCCTTGCCCCACAGGTTCTGCAGTTCGCGCTGGCCGAACTCGCCGCCGCCGGAGCAGCTCGCGGTGGTCACCCCGACGCCGAAGGTGGACGTCGGGCCCAGCGCCGCGTCGGCCAGGGCCTGGTCGGCGGCGACCAGCGCGAAGTGGGTGAAGCGGTCGGTCTGGACCAGGTAGCGCTCCTCGACCACGGCGGCGGGGTCGAAGTCGCGCACCTCGCCCGCGACGGTCAGCGGCAGGTGCTCGCAGCCCTCGCGGGAGATCCGGTCCAGCACGAAGCGGCCCTCGCGGGTCGCCTTCCAGAACACGTCGGCGCCGATGCCGTTGGGCGCGACGACGCCGACGCCGGTGACCACGGTGCGCCTTGCTGTGGAGCTGTTCATCGGGGTCTCCTCTCCCGACGGTCCAGGACCACCGCGGACTGGAAGCCGCCGAACCCGCTGCCCACCGACAACACCGTCGTCAGGCCCATCGGCCGGGCGGTGCCCGGCACGTAGTCGAGGTCGCACTCGGGGTCCGGCGTCTCGTAGTTGGCCGTGGGCGGCACCGCCTTGTGCTCCATCGCCAGGGCGCACGCGGCGAGTTCGATGGCGCCGATGGCGCCGAGCGAGTGGCCGACCATCGACTTGATCGAACTCATCGGGACCTTGTGTGCGTGCGTGCCGAGCGAGCGCTTGACGGCCGCGGTCTCGTGGCGGTCGTTCTGCTTGGTGCCCGAGCCGTGCGCGTTGACGTAGTCGACGGCGTCGGGGGCGACCTCCGCGTCCGCCAGTGCGCGGTCGATCGCCTCGGACATCTCCAGGCCCTCGCGGGTCAGGCCGGTCATGTGATGTGCGTTGCCGCGCGTGGCGAACCCGCCGACCTCGCAGTACACATGGGCGCCGCGCCGGTGGGCGTGTTCGAGCTCCTCCAGGATCAGTACCGCGGCGCCCTCGCCGAGGACGAATCCGTCCCGATCCGCGTCGAACGGCCGGGAGGCGTGTGCCGGGTCGTCGTTGCGGGTCGAGGTGGCCTTGATCGCATCGAAGCAGGCGACCGTGATCGGCGAGATCGGCGAGTCGGCGGCGCCGGCGATGTACACGTCGGCGCGGCCCTCCTCGATCGCGTGCGCGGCGTAGCCGATCGCGTCGAGGCCGGAGGTACAGCCGGTGGAGACGGTCTGCACCGGGCCCTTGGCGACGAACTCCTCGGCCACCTCGGCGGCCAGGGTGCTCGGCGAGAAGGCCCGGTGCAGGAAGGGGTCGGCCCTGCGGTGGTCGACGGCCCAGGTCTTGCCGGGGCCGCTGACCGCGATGTAGTCGTGTTCGAGCCGGGTGGTGCCGCCCACGGCGGTGCCGAGGGAGACGCCGATCCGCCAGGGGTCCTCGGCGTCGCGGTCCAGGCCGCTGCCGCGGACCGCCTCGGCCGCCGCGGCGAGCGCGAACTGCACGTAGCGGTCCGCGCGTCGGGCCCGGTCGGGGTCGACGCCGCACGCGATCGGGTCGAAGTCGCATTCGGCGGCGATCCGGGAGCGGAACCCGGTGGGGTCGAAGAAGGTGATCCCGCGCGTCGCCGTGCGGCCCGCCATCAGCAGGTCCCAGAACGCGGTGACACCCACCCCACCGGGTGCCACCACCCCGACGCCGGTGACCGCGACCCGGCGCCTCAAGAGTCGGCGCCCGCGGTCTCGGCGGGTTCGATCCCCTCCGTGTCGACGTGCCCGAGTTCGGGCCGCGGCGCGAGCGGGGCGAGTTGGAAGACCATCCGCGCCTGCACCCGACCGACGTTGCGGAAACGGTGGCGCATGTTCTTCGGGATCATCAGAGCCTGGTCGGGCCGGAGTTCGTGGGTGACGCCGTCCAGGTCGACCTCGATGGAGCCGACCACGACGTGGATGAACTCCTCGGAGTACGGGTGGTAGTGCTCGGCGATCATGTCCCCGGGCTCGATCAGGGCCAGGCCCATGAAGCCGCTGGTGGAGCCCACGGTCGCCGGGCCGAGCGTGACCCGGAGGTCACCGCCGCGGCGGCGGTTCGGCTCGATCTCGTCCAGGTTGACGATGCGTACGGTCTGCGTGGTCATCTGTGCCACCTCCAAGTGGCGGGGCGGCGCCGTCGGGCGCCGCCCCGGGGGATCAGGCGTCGCGGGCGGCGCGACGGTCGGTGACGGGGGTGGTCTCGCACGCGGCGAGCAGTCGGCGCAGTCCCTCGTCGGTGTCCAACTCGCCGTCCTCGCCGAGGTCGAGCAGTCGGCTCAGCCGGGCGGCGGATTCCCGGCGGTCGACGCCGAGCAGCAGCGCCGGGTCCTGGTCCGCCGGGCCGCGCAGGTCCAGCACGCGGATCAGGGTGTCGCCGCGCAGGAAGACCTGGCTGTGCGCGATCGGCCCGCCGGCGACGGCGATCGCCTGCTCGTCGTGCCGGCGCAGCAGCGTCGCGGCGGATTCGCCGCAACCGTGCCGGACCGGGTACAGGAACGCACGGCGGGTGGTCTCGGTCTTGCTCGACTTCTTGCCCGACGCCTTGTCCGACTTCTTGGTCGGCGCGCTCAGGTGGTAGACCTCGGCCAGCGAGGAGCGCATGAAGAACGCGCGGGCGGCCTCGGAGTCGTTCAGGTCGCGCGCCTCCTCCAGGTGCGGGTTCAGCGCCTCCTCTGCGGCGCGGACCTGGGGCTGCTCGGCCACATGGCGCAGCGCGGCGCGCAGGTCACCCTCGACCTCGATGGCCCGTACGACGCGGTTGCCGAGCATGAACACCGAGGTGCGGCGCAGCGAGGTGGTCGGGTTGACCCGGGCCTCGGGCGACTCGTAGCCGGCGAGGATGCGGGCCACCTCGGCCTCGCTGCCCGGCTTGACGGTGAAGGTGAGCGCGCAGCGCACCACGCCGGGGGCGGCCGGCGCGGCGGCGCGGGCCTTGTCGGCCGCCGCCTTCGCCTTGGGCGTGCCGCCGGTCTTCGCCTTGCCCTTCGGCGCGCGGGCGCCGGTGGTGATCACCGGGCCGTCGGGGGCGCGCAGGTCGGTCTCGCGGGCCACCGAGAAGCGCAGCGAGCGGGTGCCGCGCACGCAGCCGTGCAGCGGCTGGACCATCACCTGGTGCTCGGGGCTGTCCACCCACGCCAGGTATTGGGAGGCGCCTTCCCACTCGCTGGTGATCAGCCACTGGCTGGGGTCCTCGATGGACTGGCACAGCTGGTCGCGCAGGTGGCCCGGAACGGCGGCCACCTGGTGGCGGATGCCTTCGTAGGCCTCGAGGAAACGTTGCTCCGACCCTTCGTGCAGCTCCAGCATGAGCAGCACCCGGAGCTTGGACGTGGTGTCGGCGGTGGGATTCGCCGTGGAGTGGACGAGGGTGTCCATGTCAGTCCTTTGGTCATGGGATTCGGCCGAACGTCGTGCCCGCCCGCCGAGGCGCTCCCGGGGGACCGGGTCGCACCGACGCCGCCCGGGGAACGGGGAGGTCGAGCGGGTCGCGGTCGGTCGCGCCGCTCGCGCGATCACACCGGGATACCCGCCCGATCCGTCCGTCCGGACCCGGCTTCGACTTCGAGCGTGGCGGCCGATCATCACCCTGTGCATCTTTTGAGGGCATATGAGTGACATTGGGCGACGACGACCGGCCGGCGGCGATGAGCGGGAACAGGAGGACCCCGGCGGACTCTCCTCCGCCCGCGACGGCGGCCGGGTCCGCAGTCCTCGCCAACGCAGGAGTAGTGATGAACCCCGAGATCCAACACCGGGTGCCGGTCCTGGTCGTGGGCGGCTCGCTGGTCGGGCTGTCCACGTCCGTCTTCCTGGGCCGACTCGGCGTCCCGCACATGCTGGTGGAGCGGCACGCCGACACCTCACGGCATCCGCGCGGGCGCGGCAACAACGTGCGCACGATGGAGGTGTTCCGCACCGCCGGGGTCGAGGATCGAATCCGCGCCGCGTCCGCCGTACTTGCCGACAACCACGGCATCCTCCAGGCGGACACCATCGCCGGCGACATCCAGGAGTGGCTGTTCAAGGAGATCGATCCGGGCGGCGGACTGGCCAGGTTCAGCCCGTCGTCGTGGTGTCTGTGCAGCCAGAACGACCTGGAGCCGGTACTTGCCGACTACGCCCGCGAACTCGGCGGCGACGTGCGCTTCGGTACCCAACTCCGGTCCTGCGTACCGGACGAGGACGGGGTGACCGCGGTCGTGGAGACCCGCGAGACGGGGCAACAGCTCACCGTACGCGCCGACTACGTGGTCGCGGCGGATGGGCCGCGCAGTCCGGTGCGCGACGCGCTGGGCATCGACGTGAGCGGTCCGGGCGACCTGTTCCACAACGTGAGCGTCACCTTCACCTCGCGCGACCTGGCCGCGCACGTCGGCGAACGCCGGTTCATCGTCTGCTATCTGACGAACCCTCGGGGCGAGGGCGCGCTGTTGCCGGTGGACAACCGGGAGCACTGGGTCTTCCACCTGCCGTGGCATCCGGAGGAGGACGAGCCGATCGAGGCGTTCTCCGACGAGCGCTGCGTGGCGCACATCCGCGCCGCCGCCGGGGTGCCGGACCTGGATGTGACGATCACCGGCAAGGCGCCGTGGCACGCCGCCGAGCGGGTGGCCGAACGTTACCGCTCCGGGCGGGTGTTCCTGGCCGGCGACTCGGCCCACGAGATGTCGCCCACCGGCGCGTTCGGGTCCAACACCGGGATCCAGGACGCGCACAACCTGGCCTGGAAACTGGCCGCGGTGCTGAACGGGCACGCGGGCGCCGACCTGTTGGACACCTACGAGGCGGAGCGCCGGCCGGTGGCGGTGGCCACGGCCGCGCGGGCGTCCACCCGTTCGGCCGAACACAGCCACCCCGGGTATGCCGCGCCCACGGTCGGCGGCGGCAAGCAGCCGGGAGTGCTCGGCGTGGTGCTCGGCTACCGCTACGCGTCCGCTGCCGTGCTCGGGGCGGACCCCGAACTGCCGGTGCTGCCCGAGCGGTTCCGGCCGCCGAGCGGCGAGCCGGGCACCCGCGCACCGCACCTGTGGCTGCGCCGCAACGACGCGCGGGTGTCCACCCTGGACCTGTACGAGACCTCGCCGGTGTTGCTGGTCGGCGCGGGTCCGGCCGGGGCCGCGTGGCAGCGGTCGGTGCAGCGCGCGAGCCGGCGCCTGGGCGTGCCGGTGGCGGTGTACCGGGTGGGTACCGAGGCGGAGGCCGCGGTGGTGGACCTGGTCACCGCGCCGGACGTGGACTGGGCCGAGGTGCACGGAGTGACCGACGAGGGCGCGGTGTTGGTCCGCCCGGACGGATTCGTCGCGTGGCGGGTCCCGGTCGCCGAGCCGGATCCGGAGGGCACCCTGGTGGGGGTGTTGGGCGCGGTGGCGTGCCGGACGGAGCGGGGCGCGCGGGGTGGTGAGACCGCGAAGGTCGGGGGGGACGCGCAGGTGTAGCGCGACACGCGGCGGCCGGCTCCGGGAGGGAATCCGGGGCCGGCCGCGGTGTGTGCGGGAGCGGGTGTACCAGCGCGTGCGGCTACTCCGGGGGCAGCAGGTGGGCGAAGACGACCACGTTGTCCTTGTAGTCCTTGGCCTTGCGGTCGTATGAGCCGCCGCAGGTGATCAGGCGCAGCTGGGCATCCCGGGTCTTTCCGTACACCCGCTCGTCGGGGAAGGCGTCCTTCGCGAACGACTCGACCGAGTCGACCGCGAACCTGGCCACGCTGCCGTCGGCGCGCGAGATCTCGACGGTGTCGCCGGACTTGAGGCTGCCGAGTCCCCAGAAGACGGCGGGGCCCATCATCGTGTCGACGTGGCCGAGCACGAGCGCGTTGCCCCGGGAGCCGGGGGTGACGCCGTCCTCGTACCAGCCGGCCAGATTGCGGTTGCCCGCGGGCGGGACGTCCAGCACCCCGGAGGAGTTCAGGCCGAGGCCGATGAACGGGGCGTCCACCTTGATCCGGGGGATCTTGATCCGCACCGGCTGCGAACGTTTCATCGCCGGCCCGCTCTCGGGGGTCGGGCTCGGCGAGGGTGCGGCGCTCGTCGCGGCGCTCGGTTGCGCGGCGGCGGGCACGGGTTGGGGTGGCGGACCCGAGTCACTGCTCAGATCGTGCTTGATCATCAGGGCGCCCAGGAGGATCGCCACCGCGGCGATCAGCATCAGTCGAGCGGCGCTGATGCGGCGCGGCGCGGCGGGCTCGGACGTCTCGGTGGGCGGATCGGGGTCGTGCAAGACGATGCCTCTTTCCTGGCCGGAGGAGTACCGGGGCCGGCTTCGGGGGAACCGGCGGTGCGGGCCGGGGCGGGGACGACGTCACCGTGGCCACCGCCCCGGGAAGGGCGGTGGCCACGGCGGGTGTTACCTGGGGCGGGACGGGTCAGGCCCGGGCCGCCGAGACGGCGGGACGACGACGCAGCGCGTAGACGCCGACGCCGACACCACCCGCGATCAGGGCCGCACCGGTGCCGAGCGCGGCACCGTCGTCGAGGAAGGAGCCGCCGATGCCGGTGTGCACGCCACCGTGCGGGCTCTTGTGCTCCTTCCAGGACTTCTCGTGCGAGCCACCTTCGCCGCCCTTGTCCTCGCTGGACTCGCCGCCCTTGTCGGGCGTCCACTTTCCTTCACCGGACCAGGACTTCTCCTGTCCGCCGTTCCCGGAGGCCGAGGGGGCGTTGTCCGGCTTCACCGGCGCCGGGGCATCGGCGTAGGCGGCCGGAACCGCCAGGGTCAGGGCGGCGAAGCCGAGTGCGGAACCGGCGACGAGAGCGCGTGCACGACGCATCGTGATATTCCTTCCGGCGCTCGCGAACTGCCGACGGGCATCGGCAACGGGGATCGGCGAGGCGCCTTCATCACCATCGAACGGCGCCGGCGACCCCGCGACCCGCGTGACTGCATTCGGGGCCCGGCTCTGGGCCTCCCGGGCGGATATCCCGACCGGCTTCACCCCCGGGGAGCAGTCGCATGTTTAGCTCATGGTGATCATGCATGACTTTCCGTAGCCGGAGGCGGCGGGGCGGGTCGGGCGGCTCGGGTGCGGCCCGATCACCCCGGGACCGTGCACTCGAACATGTGCAGCGAGGGGTTCACCGCGCGCACGTCCCGGCCGCGCAGGCCCGCCTGCTCGATCAGGGTCAGCAGGCTGTCCTTGGTGTGCTTGCGGCCGCCGACGTTGAGCAGCAGCAGGAGGTCCATCGCCGCGGTGAAGCGCATCGAGGCGGTCTCGTCGACCAGGTTCTCGATCACCGCGACGCGGGCGCCGGGGGCGGCCGCGGCGACGATGTTGCGCAGCGTGCGGAGCGTGCTGTCGTCGTCCCATTCGAGGATGTTCTTGACGATGTACAGGTCCGCCCGCACGCCGATGTCGACCCGGCAGTCCCCGCCCACCAGGGTTGCCCGGCCGGCGAGTTCGCCGCCGTCGCGCAGTCGGCGATCCGCCGAGGCGACCACGCCGGGCAGGTCGAGCAGGGTGCCGCGCAGGGTCGGGTTGCGCTCCAGGAGGGTGGCCAGGACCAGGCCCTGGCCGCCGCCGATGTCGGCGACGGAGTCCACGCCGGTCAGGTCGAGCGCCTCGGTGACGTCCTGGGCGGAGGTCCGACTGGACTGGGTCATCGCCCGGTCGAGCGCGGCGGCCGACTCGGGGGCGTCCTCGTGCAGGTAGTCGAAGAACTGCTTGCCGTGCAGTTCGGGGAAGACGCTGCCGCCGGAGCGCACCGCGCGGTCCAGGTGCGGCCAGGCCTCCCAGGTCCACGGCTCGGTGGTCCACAGCGCCACGTCCCGCATGCTGCGGGGCGCGTCCGCGCGCAGCAGGCGGGAGGCCTCGGTGTGCGTGTAGCGGCCGTCGGGCTCCTCGGCGAAGACGCCCTGGCAGGCGAGCGCGCGCAGCAGGCGGTGCAGCGCCCCGGGGTGCGCGGACACCTCGCGGGCCAATTCCTCGACGGTCGCCGGGGTGTCGCCCAGCGCGTCGGGCAGGCCCAGGCGCAGCGCGGCGCGCAGCGCGCCGGCGGACATCGCGCCGAACGCCAGCTCGCGCAGCCGGGTGGCCGCGTGCGGGGTACGGGTCACGTCGGTTTCGGTCATGCTGATCGCCTCTCGACCGGTGGGACACCCCGAGCAACCGGCGGGCTCGACCGAATCGGCCCGCGCGTCGACGTCCCGGCGGTCCGCACCGGGGCTGGAACGACTGTGACCCACACCCGGCGGCATCCCGCCGAGGCGCGGCCGATCGACGCGAACTCTCGCCCGGGAGTCATCCGGATGGCCCCATTCGGGCGCCGGAGGGCGGACGGCCCGGGGCTTGCGGGGGGCGCCCGGGGGCGCACGCGCTCGCGGGGGTGTTACGGGACCTCTCGGAGGGCCAGGAGGAGTTCGCGGGCGGTCAGGGCGGCCTGGAGTTGGAGGGTGACCTCGGGGTCGAGGGGATTGGCGCCGAGGAGTTCGCGGATCTGGCCGATCCGGTAGCCGACCGAGTTGCGGTGCAGGTGCAGCAGCTCGGCGACCGCGGCGCGGCTGCCGTTGGTGGCCAGCCACGCGCTGAGGGTGGCCACCCATTCCTCACGTTCCAGGATCGGGCCCAGGTGTTGGTCCACGAACGCCTGGAGTCGGGCCGGCGGCACGCCGAACAGCAGTTGGGCCAGGCCGAGCGAGGAGAACATCAGCTGTACCTCGCCGGGGCGGCGGCGCAGCAGGCCGAGCACGGTCTCCGCGTCGTGGAAGGAGCGGGCCGTGCCGCGCGGGTCGCTGACCGTGGGGCCGGCGGCGGCCAGTACGGGGACGTCGCCGACCATGCCCTGCAGCCGGATGCGGATGCGGCTGATCTCGCGTTCGACGTTGCCCGAGAGCACCGCCAGGCCCAGTTCGCCCTCTTGGCGCACCGGCATCTCCAGCCAGGACAGCGCGGTGGTCCAGGTGCGCTGGTTGGGTCCGGAGTAGGCGAACACCACGGCGGAGTGCGGGCGATCGAGGTGTAGGCCGAACCGGGCGGCGGTGCGCGTGACATCGCCCAGGTTGCGCAACGCGCCGTAGCGCAGTTCGTCGATCAGGCGACCCGCGGTCTCGGCGGTCGCGGTGGCCACCGCGTCCCGCCGGATCGCCTCGATCGCCACCGCCGTGACCGCGGCGCGCAGCAGCGGCTCGTCGTCGCGGGCGCCGTCCGGCTCGCCCAACAGCAGTAGTCCGACTCGGCGTTGGGCCACCCGTACGGGCAACGCCGAGGCCCGCCAGCCCTCGTCGCAGGTGACCTCGACCACGCGGTCCTCGACGAATACGTGGGCCACCGCGACCGGGGTCATCGACTCGGTGCCGTCGTCGGTCGCGGCGAGCACACCACCGTGCACGCCCACCAGTCGGGCGGTGCGGCCGGTACGCCCGGCCAGGGCTCGCAGGATCGCGAGCCAGCCGTCGCCGGAGAGGGCGAGGACGTTCAGCTCACGCTCGAACGCCTCGGCCCGGTCCGGCACGGGGGTCCGGTTTTCCGTGACTTCTGCCTTGTCGATCATGGATTTCCGCACCTTAGCCGGTCGTTGTTACGCGGAACAGATACTTCGTTCGGTCACTTCCCGTTACGTCCGTCGTGGGGCAGGATGCGCCCATGCGAGCCTTCGACCTCGCGGCACCCGCAAAGGCCGCCGCCCAGGCGGCGGTGGACGCCGCCGCACCAGAGCTGGTTGCACTCAGTCACCGTCTGCACGCCCATCCCGAACTCGGCTTCGCCGAGGAACGCGCCTGCGGATGGTTGGGCGAGCAGCTGACCGAACACGGCTTCACCGTCACCCCGGGCGTGGGCGAGTTGCCGACCGCGTTCGTCGCCGAGCGCGGCGACGGGCCGCTGGTGCTCGGAATCTGCGCGGAGTACGACGCGCTGCCGGGGATCGGGCACGCGTGCGGGCACAACGTGATCGCGTCCGCCGCGGTCACCGCCGCGCTCGCGCTGGGCGCGGTCGCCGACGACCTGGGCGTGACCGTTCGCGTGTTCGGCACCCCCGCCGAGGAGAACGGCGGGGGCAAGGTGCTCATGCTGGAGCGCGGCGCGTTCGCCGGGGTGCACGCGGCGATGATGGTGCACCCCTCGCCCCGGGAGCGGCTCGATCCGACCTGTCTGGCCCGCGCGCAACTGCACGTCGAGTACGACGGCCGGGCCGCGCACGCGTCGGCCTGCCCGGAGGACGGGATCAACGCGGCCGACGCGCTGACCGTCGCGCAGGTGGCGATCGGGCTGCTGCGCCAGCACATGACGCCGGATCAGCGGGTGCACGGGATCACCACCACCGGCGGGCAGGTGCCGAACGTGATCCCCGAGCACACCGAGGCCGACTACTACGTACGCGCCGCCACATTGGCCGGGTTGACCGACCTGGAGGCGCGGGTGCGCGAGTGTTTCCAGGCGGGCGCGGTGGCCACCCGGTCGCGGCTGACGTTGTCCTCGACCTCGCCCGCGTACTCGGAATTCCGGCACGACCCCGGCCTGTTGGCCGCGTACGAGCGCAACGCGCTGCTGGTGGGGCGGGAGTTCCCGCCGGTGACCGCCGAGGACGATCGGCAGGCCGGGTCCACCGACATGGCCAACGTGTCGCTGGCGATCCCGTCCATCCAGCCGCTGATCTCCATCGACTCCGGCGATGTGGGGCTGCACCAGGCCGAGTTCGCCGCGTATGCGGCGCGGCCGGCCGCGGATCGCGCGCTGCTTGACGGTGGTCTGGCGATGGCGTGGACGTGTGTGGACGCCGCGCTGGACGAGGGCCTGCGCGCGCGGCTGCTCGCGGGGGCGCCGGCCGGGGGCTGAACCGCCGATGGGCTCCGGGGCCATCGCCCCGGAGCCCGTCCGCCGAGTTGGGCCGGCGTGCCTGCTCACGCGTCGGCGACGGTCACCGGCAGGGCCGCGAGGTAGGCGTCGGCGTTGCGCCGGGTCTCGGTCACGCTGTCCCCGCCGAACTTCTCCAGGACCGCGTCCGCGAGGACGAGGGCCACCATCGCCTCGGCGACCACGCCGGTCGCGGGCACCGAACACACGTCGCTGCGCTGGGCGATCGCCTTGGCCGGATCGCCGGTGCGCACGTCGAACGTGGCCAGGGCCCGGGACAGGGTGGAGATCGGCTTCATCGCGGCACGCACGCGAAGCGGTTCGCCGGAGGTCATGCCGCCCTCGATGCCGCCGGCGCGGCCGGTCTCGCGGCGCACCCGGGTGGGGCCGGGGCGTCCCGGGGCGACCGGGGTGATCTCGTCGTGCGCGACCGAGCCGCGGCGGGTCGCGGTGGTGAAGCCGTCGCCGACCTCGACGCCCTTGATCGCCTGGATGCCCATCAGCGCGGCGGCCAGGCGCGCGTCCAGGCGGCGGTCCCAGTGCACGTAGCTGCCCAGGCCCGGCGGCAAGCCGTAAGCCACCACCTCGACCACGCCGCCGAGGGTGTCGGCGTCCTTCTGCGCGGCCTCGATCTCGGCGTTCATCGCGGCAGCGGTCTCCGGGTCGACGCAGCGCACCGGGTCGGCGTCGATCGTGTCCAGGCTGCCGCGTTCGGGCACCAGCGCGGTGGGCAGGGCGACGGCGCCGATCCGGACCACGTGGCTGAGGATCTCCACGTCCAGGGTCTGGGTCAGGAACGCGCGGGCGACCTCGCCGAGCGCCACGCGGGCCGCGGTCTCCCGGGCACTGGCCCGCTCCAGGACCGGGCGGATGTCGTCGAAGCCGTACTTCTGCATCCCGGCCAGGTCGGCGTGTCCGGGGCGGGGGCGGGTCAGCGCCGCGGCCCGGCCGCGATCGGCGAGCCGGCCCGGTTCGTCGTAGCGGCGCCCGTCGGCGTCGACCGGATCCGGCGCCATCACGTCGGCCCACTTGGCCCATTCGGTGTTGGCCACGCGCAATGCCACGGGCCCGCCCAGGGTGATCCCGTGCCGCACGCCGCCGGTGAACTCCACCTCGTCCCGCTCGAATCGCATCCGGGCCCCGCGCCCGTTGCCCAGCCGCCGCCGGGCCAACGCGTGCGCCAACTCGCCGGAGGACACCTCGACTCCGGCCGGCAGACCCTCCAGTACGGCGGTGAGCGCGGGACCGTGCGACTCCCCGGCGGTGAGCCAACGCAACATGGGATTCCTTCTTTCACGAGTGCGACGGTGGAACGGGACCGGCGGGGTCAGGTGACCAGCAGGACGAGACCCACCACCGTGCCGACGACGATGACGAGGGTGCGCAGGATCGGGGCGGGGACCCGGCGGCCGACGTGGGCGCCGACCCGGCCGCCCGCCACCGAGCCGAGGGCGAGCAACAGGACGGGACGCCAGGCGACTTCGGCGGTGAGCGCGAACAGCACGGCGGCCACGAGGTTGACCAGCGCCTGGAGGAGGTTCTTCAGGCCGTTGAGCCGGTTCAGGTCCTCGTCCAGCACGATCGCGAGCAGCGCGAGCAGCAACACGCCCTGCGCGGCGCCGAAGTAGCCGCCGTACACGCTCACCACGAACACCGCGGCGGGCAGGGCGACGCCGACGCCGGAGCCGGGCGTGCGGGACGCGGGAGCCGACGCGGCCGAGGATCCCGGCAGCACCGCCGGGACCACCGTGTTGGCCGTGCGGCGGGCGCGCAGGCGGGCGGACAACCACGGCTGTACGCCCATCAGCGCCGCGGCGAGCAGAACCAGTACGGGCACCACCGCTCGGAACGCGCCCGGTGGCAGGCCGAGCAGGAGCAGGCCGCCGGTCGCGCCGCCCAGCACGGCGGCGGCGGACAGCGGGAGCAACCGGTGCGCCTGGGCGGCCAATTCGCGCCGGTAACCGAGGGTCCCGGCGATCGACCCCGGGGTGAGGCCGATCGTGTTGGAGACGTTGGCGACCACGGGCGGGTGGCCGAGGGCGAGCAGGACCGGGAAGGTGAGCAGCGAGCCGGAGCCGACGACGGTGTTGACCGTGCCCGCGCCGAGGCCCGCCGTCAGCACGAGCAGGGCCTCGGCGGGGGTCATCGGGCGCCGCCGGGGAGCAGGGTGACCTTGCCGAACGCGGCGCCGCTCTCCAGGCGCCGGTGGGCCGCGGCCGCGTCGGCGAGGGGGAACGTGCCGTCCTGTACCGGGGTCAGCTCCCGGTCCAGGCAGAACTCGACCATGGCCGCGAAGTCCGCGTCGCCGATCGAGCCCGCGCCGAGCAGGGTCAGCCCGCTGTGGAACGCGTGCGGGAGGTCGAAGCCCGCCTCGGTGCCGGTGGTGTCCCCGCAAAAGACCAGCCGGCCGCGCGGGCGCAGTGCGTGCAGCGACGCCTGGAACAGCGCCGGGCCGACGTGGTCGAGCACCAGGTCGACGCCGGCCCCGCCGGTCGCCGCGCGGGCCCGGGCGACCAGGTCCGAGGTGCGGTGGTCGATCAGCACGTCGGCGCCGAGGTCGGCCATCCGATCCAGTTTGGCCCGGGAGCCGGAGGTGACCACGACGCGCGCCCCGAGTGCGCGGGCCAGTTGTACGGCGGCGATGCTCACCCCGCTGCCGGCGCCGTGCACCATCAGCGTCTCCCCCGCGCGCAGCCCGCCGCGCACGACCAGGCCCTGCCAGGCCATGCCGTACGCGGTGGGCAGCCCGGCGGCGGCCACGTGCGGCACGTGTGCCGGGATCACGTGGGTGCGCCCGGCGGGGACCACGATCGATTCGGCGTAGCCGCCGGACCGGTTCCCGCCGACCACGCGCAGCGCCCCGCACCACGCCTCGTCGCCGCGCCCACAGGCGGCGCAACTCCCGCAGTGCACAGCCGGGTTGATCAGCACCCGGTCGCCGACCCGGCGCTCGCGCACGCCGCCGCCGACGGCCAGGACGTCTCCCGCGACATCCATGCCGGGCACGTGCGGCAGCGTGAAGCCCGGCAGCAGCCCCGGGCCGCGCCGTTGCAGCAGGTCGAGGCGGTTGACCGCGGCGGCGCGCACCGCGACCAGCACCTCGCCCGGGCCCGGTTCCGGGTCGGGCAGGACCACCTGCTCCAGGATCTCCGGGCCGCCGTGGCCGCGGTGCCGCACCGCCCTCATACGATGCCCCGCACGAACGGCGCGCCCAATGCTGCCGGTTGGCGGTGCGTCTTGGCCAGGAACATCATCGCGAGCAGCGCCAGCAGATACGGCGCGGCGATCAGCAGTTGCGAGTTGAGATGCACGCCGAGCGCGGGCAGCGCGAGCCGCATCGCGTCGGCGGCGCCGAAGACCAGGCAGCCGGCCATGGTGCCGCGCAGCGTCCAGCCGCCGAAGATCACCGCCGCGATCACCACGAAGCCGCGACCGGCGGTCATGTTCTGGTTGAACGCGCCCACTTCGCCCACCGCGAGGTAGGCGCCGCCGAGTCCGGCCAGCACGCCGCACAGCAGCACGCTCTGCCGGCGCCTGCGGCGCACGTCGATCCCGGTGACGTCGGCCGACTGGGGGTTCTCCCCGGCGGCGCGCAACTCCAGCCCGAAGCGGCTGCGTTGCACCAGCCACCACACCAGCGGGATCAGCCCGACCAGCAGATAGGCGGGCCAGCGGTGGGCGAACAACACCGGTCCGAGCAGCGGCAGGTCGGACAGGACCGGGACGTTCAGCGCGTCCACCTGATGCCCGGTCAGGTCGATCGAGTCGAGCAGGAAGCTGGTCAGGCCGAGCACGAGCGCGTTCAGGGCGAGCCCGACCACGTAGGTGTTGACCGACAGGCGGTGGCTGAACTCGGCGTGCACGAAGCCGATGACCAGGCCGGCCAGCATGCCGAAGACCAGGCCGAAGGACGCGGAACCGGTCATCGAGGCACCCCATACGGCGTTGAACGCGCCGCCGAGCATCATCGCCTCGACCGAGATGTTGATGGTGCCGGCGCGCTCCGCGATGTATTCGCCGCAGGCGGCGAACGCCAGCGGCACGGTGAGCCGGACCGAACTGGCCAGCACCATGGCGAGGTCGTCGATCATGGCATCCTCCCGGTCTCAGGCCGCGCCGGCGGTACGACGGCGTCGCACCTCGGCGTAGGCGGCGGGGAACACCGTGGCCAGCACCATCAGCGCGGTGACCACGGCGACGATGTAGCGCGGAACCCCGGTGGCGGACAGGAATCCACCGCCCGCGCGCAGCGCGCCGAAGAACAGCGCGACCGGCACGGCGAGCAGCGGCTTGTCCCGGGCGACGAGCGCGACGAGCAGTCCGTCGAAGCCGACGTTGTCGGCGAAGCCGTCCTGCATGCGGTGGCCGTTGCCGGTGAGCATCACGCCGCCGGCCAGGCCGGCGAACGCGCCGGAGGCGAGCAGCGCACCGCCGCCGACCAACACCGCGCCCACGCCCGCCCGATGCGCGGCCTTGGGGTTGAGCCCGAGCATGCGCAGCCGGAAGCCGAGGCGGGTGCGGACCAGGACCAGGGAGGTGCCCACGGCCAACACCAGCGCGACGAAGATGCCCGCGCCGATGTTGAAGTCGGGGTATTCGCCGATCCGGGGCAGCCAGACCGACTCGGCCAGCATGTCGGTCTGCGAGGTGGTGACCTGCCCCGCCACCGCCTTCTCGCGCAGCAGCGAAGGGGAGTTGACCGCGTACGAGACGGCCTGGTTCGCGACGAAGATCAGCAGCAGCGTGCTGATCACCACCGCGACGCCGCGCCAGTAGAACAGCAGCGCGGCGATGCCGGCCCACAACGCGCCGCCGACGGCCGCGCCGAGCAGGGCCAGGGTCAGCACCAGCGGTCCCGGGCCCGGGGTGAACAGCGCGATCGCCGCGCCGACCGCGGCGCCGACCAGCAGTTGGCCCTCCTGGCCGATGTTGAAGATGCCCGCACGGGCGGCGATCACCGAGCCGACGGCGACCAGCAGCAGCGGTGCGGCCTGGTCGATGCTCTGCCCGATGGCCGCGCCGTCGGCCAGGCTCCCGTCGTACATCGCGTTCGCCGCGTCCCACGGGGACTGGCCGACCAGCGCGATCAGCAGGCCGGCCAGGGCCAGTGCGGTGGACAGCGAGAGCAGGTAGAGCAGCGGGGTGCCCAGGTCGGCGAGTCGGGGTCGGCGGCGCGCGTCGGGTTCGGGCTCCGCGACGGCGGGTGGTGGTTCGGAGATCAGCGTCCCGGTGGTCGACGTCATGCCGCCTGGCCTCCCATCATCAGGCCCAGTCGCTCGGTGTCGACGTCGGCGCGGTCCATCTCGCCGACGACGGCGCCCCGGTGGATCACCGCGACGCGGTGCGAGAGGGTGAGGATCTCGCCCAGTTCGGTGGACAGGAGCAGGACCGCGATGCCCTCCCGGGCGGCGGCGTGCAGCCGCTCGGTCATGTACTCGATGGCGCCGATGTCCAGGCCCCGGGTGGGCTGCGCGGCCACCAACACCCTGGGTTTGCCGGCGAGTTCGCGGGCAAGTACCACCTTTTGCTGGTTGCCGCCGGACAGTTGCCGCATCGGGGTGTCCGGCGAGGGGGTAGCGATCTCGAACTCCTCGATCAATCGCCGGGCCCGCTCGGCCATCCGGCGCCGGCTGAGCAGTCCCCGGCGGGTCACCGAGGACAGGTCGGCCATCATCAGGTTCTCCGCGACCGACATGTCGAGCACACAACCCGACACGTGTCGGTCCTCGGGCACCACGCCGACCCCGGCGGCGTGCATCGCGCCGGGCCGGCCGGCGGCGACGGCACTGCCGCACACCTCCACCCGGCCGGCGTCCAGCGGCAGCAGGCTGGAGAGCAGATCGCCCAGTGCCGCCTGGCCGTTGCCCTCGACACCCGCGATGCCCAGGATCTCCCCCGCGCGGACCTCCAGGCTCAGCCCGCGCAGGAGCGGGCGCCGGTCGGCGGCCCGGGCATGCGCGTCGGTGATCCGCAGGCGGACCTCGCCGGCCGCCGGACGCGGCTCGGGGGCGGGGGCCGCCGCTGGTTCCCGGACGTCCAACACCGCGGTGCCGCCGGTCGGTTCGCCGGTGCCGGGCTCGATCAGCGCGTCGAGCGCGCCGACCGCGGACGCGGCGGTCCACTTGGACAGTTCGCGCCCGACCATCTCCCGGGCCAGCGCCCGGACATCGGTGTCGGCGGTGGCCCGCCTGGCCACCACGCGCCCCTGGCGCATGATGGTGACCCGGTCGGTGGCGTGCACGATCTCGTCCAGCTTGTGGCTGATCAGGATCACCGCCTTGCCCTCGTCGGCGACCACCCGGCGCAGCACGGTGAACAGTTCGCGCGATTCCTCCAGGGTGAGTACCGAGGTCGGCTCGTCCAGGATCAGCACCCCGGGGTCGCGGCGCAGACACTTGACGATCTCGACCCGCTGCCGCTCGCCGGTGGACAGGTCCTCGACGCACGCGTCGGGGTCCACCCGCAGGCCGTAGCGGTCGCCGACCTCGCGCACCAGCGTGCGCGCCCGGTCCCGGTCGACCTGGCCGCGGTCGCCGAGCACCACGTTCTCCCACACGCTGAGCCGGTCCACGAGGCTGAAGTGCTGGTGCACCATCGAGATGCCGTGCGCCGCCGCGGCCGAGGGGTCGGCGATGGTGGTCTCGGTGCCGCGCAGCACGATCCGTCCGGTGTCCGGGACGACCAGGCCGAGCAGGATCTTCATCAGCGTGCTCTTGCCCGCGCCGTTCTCGCCGAGCAGGCCGTGGATCTCCCCGGCCCGAACCCGCAGCGAGACGTCGTCGCAGGCGCGCACCGCGCCGAACCGCTTGCCGATGCCGAGCAGTTGCACGACGGGGACGGTGAGCACCGAGGCGGCGCCGGGGTGTTCGGCGGGCCCATCCAGGGAGGGGGCCGCGGGCTCGGGTGTCGGTCGGGAGGCGGTCACGGCGGTGTCACTTGCCTGCGGCGACGGCCTCATCGACCTTCACCTTCCCGCTGCCGATGTCCTGGATCAGCGTCTGGAGCTGCTGCGCCTGGTCGCCGGTGGGCTTGCAGAGCTTGACGGTGGGGACCGGGTCCTTGCCCAGGTGCCACTCGCGGGCGACGCCCATCCGCAACGTGCCCTTCTTGAAGTCCTCCAGGGCACCGGCGAAGTAGGCACCGGGGCTGAAGATCACCGAGATCGCGTACTGCGCGCCGGGCGTGCCGCAGCGGTCGGTGCCGGGGGTGAGCGCCGGGACGCCCTTCTCGTTGGCGAGTTGGGTGACCACGTCGGTGGCGCCGCCGAGGTAGGGGTAGATCACCTTGACGCCCTGGCTGATCTGCGCCTGGGCGGCTTCCTTGGCCTTGCCGGAGTCGTTGAAGTCGCCGGTGTAGGTCTGCACCATCTCGGCGTCGGGCACGACCTTTTTGATGCCGGCCTCGAACGCCTTGGCCACGTCGCGGGCGAACTGGAGGTCGGGGCCGGTGATGTAGCCGGCCTTCCTGCCGCCGTTCTCCTTGAGGACCAGTCCGGCGGCGTAACCGGCCACGTACAGCGACTCGTTGATGTAGTCGAGCGACTGGGTGAACTCGGCGGTCTGGGTCACGCCCTGCCCGCCGCTGATGTACCAGGTGGTGCCCTTGCACTGGGGTTCCTTGGCGGCGCTGAGCGCGTCCTTGAGTTCGCTGGCGCCGATGGCGATCATGTCGACCTTCTGCCGACACAGGTTGCGCGCCTGCTGCACGGCGTTGGCCGGGTTGATCTTGTCGACCACCACCAGCTTCCAACCGTTCGCCGTGGCATAGGTGTTCGCCTCGTCGACGAAGCTCTGGTAGTAGCCCTTGTCCTTGGTGTCGCCGGGGCTCATCACCCCGATGACGACCTTCTTGTCCTTGTTCACGTCGGGTTCGTTGGCGGGGAGGGTGCCGGCGCCGGGGGCACCGGCCGAGGCGGGCGCCCCGGCGGGGGTGGTGGAGGACGAGGAGGAACCGCCGCCACAGGCGGTGAGGAGCAGTCCCGGTATGATGACCGAGGCCGCGATGACTCGAACCATGTTCTTCATCGGAAGGTCTCCAGACGAATCAGGGCGCGTTGGTTCGACACGGACCGACGGGTACGCGGCGATCCGGGCGGGCACGGTGGGCGTGCCGTTGCCGGGTGTGCGGCCGCGGGCCGGGGTGGGATGTCGGTCCGGCGGAGGAACCCGTTCCGGTTGCGCGGGGAAATCCGGCCCGGAAGCGGGTGGGGGTCGGTGCGCGGTGCCTGCGGCGAGCGCAACCGTCCGACAGTGGTGGGGTGTTGCGGTGGTACGGGGACGTCGTGCGGGTGGCTCCGGGCGGGTGGGGCGTCAGCGGTACTCGTCGCGCGGCGGGGTGAAGATGTCCAGGATCCAGGTCTCGCCGTGCTCGGGGTCGCCGATGAACAGGCTGTCCCCGTGGTCGCAGCCCTTGGGCGCCCAGTAGACGTCGCCGGGGCCGAGCACCCGTCGCTCGTCCGAGTCGATCCGGAAGTCGAGCCTGCCCTTGAGCACCATGCCGTACTGCTCGTGGTCGGGATGGTCGTCGTAGGGGGTGGGGCCGCATCCCTCGCGGATCCGCCACAGGGTCAGCATCAATTCGTCGCCGGTGTAGACCCGGCGCCGGAATCCCGGCTTGACCTCGACGAACTCGGCGTCGTCGAAGGCCCAGACGCGTTGCGTGTCGCTCATCTCGATGCGGTCCTCTCCGGGTGGTGTGCACGGTCGTGGGGGAGGTGGCGGGCGAGCCGGCTCGGGTGGGGACCGCGCCGGGGTCCGCCCGGGTGCCGTACCGGTTGCCGGTGTCGTGCCGGTGCCGTGCCGTTGCCGTACCGGTGCCGGTGCCGTGCCGGTGCCGGCCGGGTGTGGCTCGGCGCGGGTCTCGAACGGCGGGTCTAGAACATCCGGGCGGTCATCTGTCGTTCCACTTCGCCGAGGTGTTCGGCGGCGGCGTGGGCGGCGGCATCGGGGGCGCCGGCGGCGACCGCCTCGGCGATGCCGCGGTGCGAGCGACAGGACTCGGCGATCACCTGACGGACCGCCTCGGCGTTGCCCTCGGCGGCCAGGAGCGAGGCGAAGTCGCCGGACGCGAATACCGCGTCGAGCACCTTCGCGTACAACTCGCGCAGCGTGGTGTTGCCACACGCGCGGGCCAGTGCCGCGTGGAAGCGGCGGTCCTGGCGGCGGAACGCCTCCAGGCTCATCGACGGGTCGAATCCGGCTGCCAGTTCGCCGATCTCGGCCCGCTGGTCGGGCTCGGCGCGCAGCGCGGCCAGTCGGGCGATGGCGACCTCGGTCACCTGGCGTACCTCGAACAGTTCGGACACGCGCAGCTTGCGGCCGTCGGCCGCGTCGAAGGAAACCCCGGGCAGCCGCTCGGCGACATAGAAGCGGTTGCCCCGCTTGACCAGGCAGCCCAGCGAGACCAGGCCCTGGATCGCCTCGCGCACCGAGGTGCGGGCCACCCCGAACTGCTCGCACAGCGTGCGTTCCGGGGGCAGTTGGGCGCCCGGTCGCAGGTCGCCCTCGCGCACGCTCGCCAGGAGCGCGTCGCGGACCTCCTCGGAGATCGTGCGGCGCGCGACCTTGGCGAACGGGATCCGCTCCCCCGGTGCCCGCAAGGGCACTACTCGCCCGCCAGGTGCGCGAACCGCTCGCGTTCGGCGTCCAGGTCCAGTGGGCGGATGATCGCCTCGTGTTCCTCGTCGCCCCAGTACTCGGGCGGGACCAGCCACATGACCTCGAATTCGAGGCCGTCGGGGTCCTTGGCGTACAGGCTCTTGTTGGCACCGTGGTCGCTCGCGCCGATCAACGCACCCGCGGTGGCGAGGCGTTGGCGGGCCTCGTCCAGGTCGTCGAGGGTGGGGACCTCCCACGCGATGTGGTACATCCCCACGGTGCGCCGACCGGCCTGGGACTCGCCGGCCTCGGCACCGATGGTGAAGAACGCAATGTCGTGGTGGTTCTTCGACGCGGGGGCCCGCATGAAGACGTAGCTCCCGGGCGGGCCGTCGATGACGGTGACGAAATCCAGCACCTCGTTGTAGAACCGGGCGGTCTTGTGCGCGTCGCGCACGTACAGCACCGCGTGGTTCATCCCGGTAACGGCCACGATCGGGCCTCCTCAGGGTGTGGGTCAGGCTGTTGGTCTGACAATCAGAAGGTATGAAGCTCGGTCAGGTGTGGTCATTGGTCCCCGAGCACAACCCGGCGCTTCACCCGCTGTGCACCTGGACGTTCACCGCCTTGGTGCGGGTGTAGGCGTCCACCCCGGTCCTGGCGAAGCCGCTGGCCCGGCGCGGCTCGCCGCGTCCGCCGTTCATGTCCGGCGCGAAGTGACAGTTCACATTGACCTCGCCGCAGTCCAGCGCGTCCGCGAATCGGAACGCACGTTCGATGTCCCGGGTGAATACGGTGCCGTTGAGGCCGTACCGCGTCCCGTTGGCCAGCGCCACCGCCTCCGCCTCGTCGGCGAACGACATCGCGGCGAGCACCGGCCCGAACACCTCCTCCTGTTCCACCTCGCACCCGCGCCGAACCCGACCGAGCACGGTCGGCGCGACATAGGTCTGCGGCAGGCCGTCGGGCAGCATCGGTTTGCCGACCGCGGCGGCGTCCCCGGCGGCCAGGGCCCGGTCCACGAAGCCCCGGACCCGGTCGGCGTGGCGGGGGTTGATCAGGGGCCCGATGAAGGTGTCCGGATGCAGCGCGTCGCCCACCGGCAGGGACGCCGCGGCCGCCGCCACCGCCTCCACCACCCGCTCGTACACCGACTCCTGGACGAGCAGCCGACTGCCCGCGACGCACACCTCGCCCATGTTCACGAACGCGGCCATCATCGCCCAACCGACCGCCTGGTCCAAGTCGGCGTCGTCGAACACCACCACCGGCGACTTGCCGCCCAGCTCCAGATGTACGGGGGTCAGGTTGCGCGCGGCGGCGGCCAGTACGTGCCGGCCGGTGTCGGTGCCGCCGGTCAGGCTGATCAGGTCGATCCTGGGATCGGTGATCAGCCGCTCGCCGACCGTGGCGCCGGGGCCGAGCACGATGTTCAGCACCCCGGCCAGCAGCCCCGCACCGGTCAGCAACCGGCCCAGCTCGACCAATGTGACCACCGCGTCGACCGGCGGTTTGGCCACGATCGAGCAGCCGGCCGCCAGCGCCGAGGCGATCCGCTGACTGCCCGTCATCAACGGGCCGTTCCACGGCAACAACTCGACCACCACGCCGGCCGGCTCGCCGAGCCGCAGGGTCAGCAGGTCCGGGCCGCCGCCGGGCAACAACTCGGGCGGGAAGGACGAGCGCCGCACGTCGCCGTGCGCGGTGCGACAGATCGCCGCGGCGTAGGAGAACGCGTTGGCCGCCTCGTAGACGTCGTTCGTCAACGCCCCCGAGACCGCCTTGCCGGTGTCCATCGCCTCCAGGGCCGCCAGTCGGGGCGCGTCCGCGCGGATCGCCGCGGCCACCGCCTCCAGCACCTCCGCCTTGCGCGGCCCCGGCATGCGGCGCCACACTCCGGCGTCGAAACTGCTGCGCGCCGCGACGATCGCCGCCTCGACCTCGGCGTCGGTCGCCGCCAGCCAGGACGCCGGGTGCCCGCCCGTGGAGGGGTCGACCACCGGCCGCGCCTCGCCGTCGAAGGATTCCCGGCCGGCGATCAACTGCGGGTACGGATCCGAGCGCAGCCAATCGGCACGTATGCGCGGCTCGCCGGTGCTGGTGTCGTCGGTCATGTGGGCAACTCCCTCGACGCGGTGGATGGGCCCCGGCCGGTCCGGTAGGCCCGGTGGGTCCCGGTGAGCCCTGGCGGGTCCCAGTAGGCCCATGGGTCCCGGCGGGTCCGCCGGAGCGGCGCGAGCCGTGTCGGGCGCCGCAACCTGGAAGCCTCGCCCGACACGGCACCGGGCCAGGTTTTCCCCCGTCGGCCTGTGCTCGCATTGTGTTCCCGGCATGGACTGGGCGCACTTGATTGTGCTCCGGGCCACGATGCCGGCGGCCGGCGCCGGGCCTAGTGTCCCCAGACATGGCGACTGCGCAGGTGAGAACAACATGAGCGGCCCCGGGCCGGCCCGGCCGGAGCTGCTGGTCGCGGGCGGTGACGTGGTCACCATGAACCCGCGCCGCGAGGTGCTGCTCGGCGGCGCGGTCGCCGTCGCCGGGGAGCGCATCGTGGCCGTCGGCGCCACGTCCGATTTGCGCGCCCGCTGGCCGGGCACCCCCGAACTGGACGCGAGCGACTGCGTCGTCACCCCCGGCCTGGTCAACGCCCACCTGCACCAGACCGGCGACCCGCTGGCCCGCGCACGCATCCCCGACGACCTGCCGCCGGGTGCCTCCGTCGACACCTGGGCGGTGCCGCTGCACGCGGCACACCTGCCCGCCGACGACGAACTGTCTGCACTGCTGGCCGGCGTGGAGAGCCTGCGCAACGGGGTGACCACCGTGATCGAGGCGGGCACCGTGGCGCACCCGGAGCGGGTGGCCGCCGCGATGCACGAGGTGGGCATCCGGGGCGGGATCGGCGCCTGGGGGTGGGACGTGCCCGGCGCGCCGTTCGCCGCGCCGGCCGGCGAGGTGCTGGACCGGCTCGCCGCGCTGGTCGACGCCCACCCGGCCGGCGGCCGGGTCGAGGGGTGGGTCACGCTGGTCGGGCACGGCCTGGCCTCCGACGAACTGCTCGCCGGCGCCGCCGCGTTGGCCCGTACGAGCGGCGCCCGGATGACGATGCACCTGTCCCCCTCCGGCGCCGACCCCGAGGACTACCTGCGCCGCACCGGCCGCCGGCCCGCGCTGCACTTGGCCTCGCTCGACGTGCTCGGACCGCATCTGCTGCTCGCCCACGCGGTGTGGCTGGACGACGCCGAGGTCGAGGCGCTGCTCGCCACCCGCACGGCGGTCGCCTACTGCCCGTGGGCGTATCTGCGCCTGGGCCAGGGCGTCACCCGCGCCGGCCGGCATGCCGAACTGCTGCGCCGCGGCGGGCGAATCGCGCTCGGGACGGACGCAGCCAACGCCGCCGACGCGGCCGACCTGCTGCGTACCGCCGCGCTCGCGGTGGGGCTGGCCAAGGACATGGCGCTCGACCCCACCGGACCGGGTGCCGCCGAGGCGCTGGAGTTGGCCACCATCGGCGGCGCCGAGGCGATCGGCATGGCCGACCGGATCGGCTCGCTGGAGCCCGGCAAATACGCCGACCTGGTGGTGCACGACGCCACCGGCCCGCAGTGGACCCCGCGCGGCGATGTCGCGCAGCAGTTGGTGTGGTCCGCCGACGGGCGTTCGGTGCGCGACGTGCTGGTCGGCGGCCGGATCGTGGTGCGCGACCACGCGTGCGTCGAGGTGGACGAGCGTGCCCTGCGCACCGCCGCCGCGCACGCCTCCGAGGCGCTGCTCGCCCGGGCGGGTGTGCCGCTGCGTGCGCGCTGGCCGACCCTGCGGGCGTACTGAACGCCTTCCCCGCTGTTTTTCCGCCGCAGCCTTCCCGCGAAGTCGAGGAGCCCCCATGCGAGTTGCCGTTGTCACCGCGCCCGAGCAGGTCGACCTGCGCGAGGAGCCGGTCCCCGAGGTCGGCCCCGACGACGTGCTGGTGCGCGTCGGCCGTACCGGCATGTGCACCATGGAGCGCCGGCTCTACCTGGGCACCAAGCCGATCTACCCGGTCGCCCCCGGCCACGAGGTGGCGGGCGAGGTGGTCGCGGTGGGCGCCGCCGTGGCCGGGCTGCCCGGGGTCGCGGCGGTCGGCGATACGGTCACCGTCGACCTGCTCACCCGCTGCGGCACCTGTACCTCGTGCCGGCGCGGACGCAGTGCGCTGTGCAAGCAGCCGCAGGGCGGCGCGCTCGCGGACGGGACCATCTCGATGGGCGCCGGCTTCGCCGAGTTCGTCAAGGTCAAGGCGCTCCAGGCGTTTCGCACCGGCTCGGCGCCGATCGCGCACGCCGCGATGGGCGAACCGCTGGCCTGTGTGGCACATTCGGCCCGGCTCGGCGGACTGCGCGCGGGCGATCGGGTCGCGGTGATCGGTGCCGGGTTCATGGGCCGCCTGCACCTGGCCCTGGCCCGGTTCAAGGGCGCCGCGTCGGTCGGCCTGATCGACATCAGCGAGGAACGCCTGGCCGAGGCCCGCGCGGCCGGCGCGGACTGGACGAGCACCCCGGAGCAGGCCGTCGAGACCGGCGGCCGGCAGGACGTCGTGTTCGTCACCGCCGGCGCCCCGGGCGCCCTGGAGGGCGCGCTGTCCCTGTGCGACGACGGCGGCACGGTGGTGCTGTTCGGCGCCTTCCCCAAGGAGGTGCTCGCCGGGGTCGGGCCGGACCTGATCCACCATCACGAACTGAGCATCGTCGGCGTGTACAGCCAGGAGCCGCAGGACTGGACCGAGGCCGCCGCGATCATCGGCTCCGGCCGGCTGGCGGCCGACCTGGACGCGCTGGTCACCGCCACCTATCCGCTCGCCGACGTGGACGCGGCCTTCCGGCTGGCCGCGAAGTCGCCCGTCTACCGTGTCCTCGTGGGCGGTTGAGCATGCCCGGCACCTCCTCCGTGGTGGTCGGCGTCGACGTCGGCAGCAACTCGGTCCGCGCGCTGGCCCTGGATCCCGACGGCGCGGTCCTGGGCGGTACCTCCGCCGGCTACCCCGGGGCGGCGAACTGGCGCCCCGGGCACGCCGATCCGTACGCCTGGTTGGCCGCGACCACGCAGGCGCTGGCCGAACTGCGCGCGCTGGTGCCCGGTGCGGCCCGTCCCGCCGCGCTGTGCCTGGGCGGGCAGAGCCCGACGACCGTGGTCGGGGGGATCGAGGCGCCGGGCGTGGGCTCGGGGGTCGACTCGGGTGTCGGCTCCGGCGTCGGCTCCGGGGTTGCCGCGCTGACCTGTCGGCATCCGGCGGGGGCTACCGGCTCGCCCGTGGAGCAACACCACGCCCAGTACGCGGCGTTGCGCGCCGAGCACGGGCCCGACGTGCGGGCCTGGCAGCTGTACGACTGGCTGGCCGCCCGGTTCGGCGCGGGTCGGGCGCAGGCGCGGTGGCCGGGGGATCCGGCGCTGGGCGACTACGGACCGGTGGTCGCCACCGGGTCCGTGGTCGGCGTGCTGGGTACCGGGCACGATCTGGCGGCGGGCACCCCGCTGGTGGCCGGTGCGCAGGATGCCTATCTGGCGTTCTGGGCGGGCGGGTTGGATCGCCCCGGGCGAGCCCTGGACCCCGGCGGGCGCACCGGTGGGCTGGCCGTGGCGGTGGCCGCCGGTTCGCCCGCCGCCGACGCGTACGCGCTGCCGGCGGCGGTGCCCGGGGTCGAGATCGTCGGCGGGCCGGTCGCCGCGCACGGGCTGATCCTGGAGTGGCTGCGCGACCTCACCGGGCGCGAGGTCCGCGACCTGTTGGCCCTGGCCGCCGAGGTACCGCCGGGCGCGCGGGGCGTGATGGTCCTGCCCTACCTCGAGGGCGAGCGCGCGCCGCGCTGGAACCGCGAGTTGCGCGGCGAGGTCTTCGGCCTGACCTCGGACAGCGGTCCGGGCGAACTGGCCCGCGCCGTCCTGGAAGGCACCGCGTACGGCCTGGCGCACATCGCAACCGGCCTGGCTGCGCAGGGAGTTCGCCTGGACACCCTGGTGTGCGCCGGCTCGCCCGCGCGCAGCGCGCTGTGGTGTTCGATCAAGGCCTCGGTACTGGGCGTTCCGGTCGAGGTGCCCGGCGAGACGGACTTGGCCGCGTACGGCGCGGCCCTGGCCGCCGGCGCCGGCGCGCGCTGGTGGCCCGCGCCCGGGGCCGGTCGGGCGGGCGACTGGCCGCGCCCGGCGATGACCGTGCTCGACCCCGAGCCCCACCCCGAGTACGCGGCCGGACTGCGCCGCTTCCTCGACCTCGGCGACGCCGCCCAGCGGCGCGCGTCCGCCGCTGTCATCACCCCCACCCGCTCCGAGGAGTCGACGTGCCCAATCCGGTGATCTTCATGGACCTGCCCTCCCCCGACGTGGAGGCCACGTCCGCCTTCTACGCGGCGTTGTTCGGCTGGGAGTTCAAGCGGCGTCCGGCCGACGAGTTCAGCGAGGTGCTGCCCGGGGTCAAGCCCAACCTGGGTATCCGCCGCGAGGCCCGCCCCGCGGTCGGTCCGGTGCCGCGCATCTACGTGATGGTCGACGAGCCGCCCGCCTACCTCGACAAGGCCGTCGCGGCCGGGGCGAGTGTGTTGTGGGAGGAGAAGCCGTGGGCCGAATTCGAGGCCCGCTACGCCGCGTTCCGCGACCCGTGGGGCAACGAGGTCGTGCTGTGGCGCGACAAGGGCACCTACTTCACGCATGGTCACGCCCACCAGGTCTGACTTCTCGTCATGCGCGGTACGGCCCAACCCCCGTTCCGTGCACCGCCCTTCGGCGTAGCCGAACCCCCGGAAAGGATCCATCCGTGACCAACACCCTGGTCTTCGTCGACATGCCCACGCCCGACGTGCAGGCGACCACCGAGTTCTACCGCGAGTTGTTCGGCTGGACGATCAACCCGCGCCCGCAGGGCGTCTTCCACCAGATCGTGCCCGGCGAGGGGCTGCACCTGGGCCTGTTCGACGAGGCCGCCCAGGTGCCGGACCCGGCGCCGCTGCCCCAACAGCCCCGCTCCGGACTGCACTCGCGGGTGTACATCCTGGTCGACGCGGCCCCGAGCGAGTATCTGAACAAGGCGGTGCTGCTCGGCGCGACCGCGCTGTGGGAGCAGTGCTACTGGGAGGAATTCGGCGGTCACCACGCCTCGTTCCTGGACCCGTGGGGCAACCAGATCGTGATGTGGGAGAAGTGAGGCGGGGCCGCGGCACCGATCCGCGTCGATGCGG
>NZ_JBSHGZ010000049.1:61972-68834 GCF_053618075.1 Embleya sp. NPDC055664 | reverse complement strand
CGATCCGCGTCGATGCGGATCGGTGCCGCGGCCCTGACGGACCGATGGATGAATCGGCGGATCAGCCGATCAGCGTCCAGGCCGGGAACACGCCGTTGGCGTCCTGGCGGCTGTGCAGGACCTGGCCGCGCGGGTCGACGATGAGCAGTTCCACCCGACCGTCGCGGTCCACCGCGGCGCCCGGCGTACCGACCTGGAAGCCGCCCCGGTCGACCCAGGCGCCGAACACGTTGTTGGGCGTGCTCTGGCGGGCGTAGCTCACGCCGCCGCCTCGGTTGCGGGCCATCAGCACGATGCGCCCGGTGCCGTCGGTGACCGCGGCGGGCTCGCCGATGCCGGACTGGCCGCTGCCGACGACCGTCGAGCCGGGCCAGTTGCCGCCGGGGGTGGTCTGGTAACGGACCGCGATCTCGGCGGTGCCCTGCCGGCGGTAGTACAGCTCGATCCGGCCGTCCTGGTCCCGGGCCGGCATCGGGCGGCTCGCGGGCACCACGACCGGGAAGGTGGTGTCCGTGGTCATCGCGCCGTTGGGCGTGGACTGGTACCAGTGCAGCACGTGGTCGACCGTCGGCGCGAACAGCTCGATCCGGCCGTCGGCGGTGACGATCGCCGTGGGCGGACCCTGGATGCCCGAACCGCCCATGTCGGCCCAGCCGCTCCAGGCGCCGTTGACCTGGGTCTGCCAGCGCGAGCTGATCCCGCCGCCCGCGTTGCGGACGAAGAACTGGAGTCGGCCGTCCGCGTTGGCGATCACCGCCGGCACGCTCACCAGGAGCGCGTTGGCACCGCCGTTGGGGTTGCCGAAGGCACCCCAGGACCAGCCGCCACCGCCGAGTTGGTAGCGGGTGACGATCTCGCCGGTGTCCCGCCGCTGGCCGAAGACCTCCAGGCGGCCGTCCTGGTCCGCCGCGACGGTCAGGCCCGCGTCCAGCGGTCCACCGGGGTTGCCGTGGGTGACCGGCCCGCTCCACACCAGGGCATCGTCCTGCGACCATTCCAGCAGGTCGCCGCTCTGGACGACGAACGCACGCAGGCGCCCGGCCGAGTCCCGGCCGATCCAGTTCGTGCCGCGCGGTGAGCGCGGGTATTCGCGGCTCGACCACTCCTCGTACTGGGTCAGGTCGGTACCCACCAACTCGCTGTCGTGGGCGATGTACACGTTGGCCGTGGCCCACTTGGCGGCCTTCTCGGCGGGCGAGAGGTTCACCGGCATGTTGCTGATGTTGTAGTCGCGATACCGATCCAACAACACCCGGTTGTTGGTCGCGCCGTACGCGATGTAGGCGGCCTCACCGAACCGGGCGGCGGCCACGTGGTCGGCGTGGTCGTGGAACAGGTTCGGGTCGGGCGCGGTGTCCTGGATGCGCACCGAGGTGGCGCCGAGCGTGCTCAGCAGTTCCCGCAGCACGTTGATCAGGTCGGCCCGGGTGTAGCTCTGCGGCCAGACCACCCCGGCCGCCTGGCCGTTGACCCGGATGGTCTGGAGCGAGGTCTCGGTGCCCGCGAACAGACCCTCCAGCGACCCGGCCTCCGTGCCGTGCCCGTCCGGCAGGCTGAGGAAGAACAGGTGCACGTCGGGTCGCTGCTTGAGCGCGAACTTCTGCACGGTGTGGCCGAGTACGGTGACCGCGGTCGAGTCCCAACACCCCGCCGGCCCGGCCGCGGCACCGTCACAACCGCTCACCCCGGCCATCTGCGCGTAGGCGGCGAGTACGCCCGCCTGCCGGCCGGCCGCGTACACGGCCGCGTCGTCGCCGGTCTTGAAGCCCTGACCCGCGGTCACATAGATGGTGCTGGTGGATATCCCGGCGGAAAGCCCCGCCTGGATGTCCGGATTCATGAACAGCAGGTCGTCGTCCTCGTGCGCGACGATCTGTACGAAGTGCGACGCGAGCGGCGCCGTGAGTGACGATTCCAACGAATCCGGGATCACTTCGTCGGCGGACACGCTCGGACGAAGCTCGGTGGGAATGCGACGTATGTGCACGGAACCCCCTAGGAGAGACGCCGTTCACGGCATGCCGACCGCCACCGGAGCGAAGGGCGGTCTACCCGGTCCGGCGCACGGAAGCCCGACATTCGGGGTCCCCCACGCCACCGATCCGAGGCATGCACGAGTACGGCTATTTTACACCCCCCACCTGCGGAAACCCTGTACAGACCGGCCCCCCAGGCGGTTGATCGTCGGATCGTACCCGGCTCCGCCGACGAGCGCTCGCATTCCCCGCGCGCCACCGCGCCGGCGACCGCGCGGCGGGCGACCCCGATCACCCGGTGTCAGCCTCGCTCGGGGCGCGAAACCGGCGGCGGGTAGGGCGAATCGGCCGGATTGACGTCGGCACCGGGGCGTACCAACGCATCCAGGCGGGCCAGCGTGGACGAGGCCAATGTCACTTCGCAAGCGCCGAGTTGGGATTCCAGTTGATCCGGGGTGCGCGGGCCGAGGATGGCGGAGGTCACCTGCGGGTGGGCCAGGACGAAAGCCAGGGCCAACTCGGGGAGGCTGCACCCGGCTTCGTCGGCGATCGCGGCGAACTCCTCGACCAGGGCCGTCTTCGCGGCGCGGATCGTGGTGTCGGCGTGGTCGAAGTGCTCGGCGTTGCGCACCGCGCGGGAATCGGGCGAAACCGCCCGTCCCATACGGTATTTGCCTGTCAACCAACCGCCGTTGAGCGGGCTGAACACCAGCACGCCCAGACCGTGTCGGCCGCAGGTGGGCAGCGCGGCGTGCTCCGCGTGCCGGGCGAAGGCCGAGTAGGCCAGTTGTTCCGTCGCGAACGGCTGATGCCCGTGCCGCTCGGCGGTCCAGCGCGCCTCCACGATGGCCTCGGCGGGCAGTGCGGAGGAGCCGATCGCGCGCACCTTGCCCTGACGAACCAGGTCGGTCAGCGCGCCCAACGTCTCGTCCATGTCGGTGGTCGGGTCGGGCCGGTGCAGTTGGTACAGGTCCAGGTGGTCGGTCTCCAATCGGCGCAGGCTGTCCTCGACCGCGCGCATGATCCAGCGCCGCGAGGCCCCCCGGCGCAGCGGCGCGTCCGGGTCCATTGCCTCGCCGAACTTGGTGGCGAGCACCACGTCGTCGCGGCGGCCCTTGAGCGCCTTCGCCAGGATGCGCTCGCTCTCCCCGAACGCGTACACGTCGGCGGTGTCCACGAAGTTGATCCCGGCGTCGAGCGCGCGATGCACCATGCGTACGCACGCGTCGTGGTCGGTGTTGCCCCACGCGCCGAACATCATCGTGCCGAGACACAGCCTGCTGACCCGGATGCCGGTGCGACCGAGCGGGGTGTACTCCACGGGTGTCCTCCCAGGGTGCCGTGCTTCGGACGTGCTCCCCCGAGGCTGGCACGCCGGTACGTGTGCACCGATGTGGTCCGGGCGCAGCGCGAGGGCCGTTTGTTCGTGCCTGAAGCACATATCGGGGCCGATTCGCGCCGCCTACCTTCGGCTGTATCGCAAACATCCCAGGTGACGGGGAGGACGTTGTGCTGACGGACCGGATCGGGGCCGCGGAACATGCCCTGGACGAGCGGGTGGCGGAACAACGCCGGACCGCGACCGCTCGCGAGGGCGACGGTTTGGTGGACGCCCCTCTGCCGAGCGAGATGTTGCAGCCTTGGGAGGTCTGGGATCGGGACCTGTTCGATCTGGAGATGATCCGGGTGTTCGCCCGCTCGTGGATCTGGCTGGGCGACACCGAGGACCTGCGCCGGCCCGGCGACTTCATCACCGGGCGGATCGGAGCCCAGTCGGTCCTGGTGGTCAAGCAGCGCGACGGCTCGGTCAAGGGTTTCCTGAACAACTGCCGGCACCGGGCCTCCGGCGTCGCGTTCGACGCCGCGGGCAACTGTGGCAAGGCGTTCGCCTGCCCCTACCACGCATGGACATACGGGCTCGACGGCACGCTGTTGTCGATTCCGGACATGAACCGGATGTACGGCTCGGACTTCCCGCTGCACCGGTACGGCCTGGTCCCCATCCGGGTGCACGTGGCCTTCGACAAGCTCGTCTTCGCGTGCCTGTCGCACAAGGCGTCGTCGTTCGAGGAGTGGATCGCACCGCTGCTGCCGCGTTACACGGCGTATCGGATCGGTGACTACCACCGCTACCACCGCGAGTTGGACGAGGAGTATCCGTTCAACTGGAAGGCGTTCGTCGAGAACTCCAACGACGACTACCACGTGCGTTTCGTGCACCGCCGGTTGAACAAGGTGCGCAAGCAGATGGACACCGTGGTGCGCTTCGAGGGGCGAACCACCAGCGGCTACAAGCCGCACAGCGACGCGTACGACATGTCGCTGGGTCGGACCGACCTGGGTGAGGAGGATCTGCGGGGCAGCTACGCGGAGTTCGTCTATCCCAATCTGACGCCGCTGCCGTACGCCTCCCAGCTGATCATGGTGCGGGCGGATCCCATCGCGCCCGATCGCACCCGGCTGTTCTCCCGGATCTACGGGCTGACCGACGATCTCGACGTGCAGGAGCGGGAGTTGGTCAATCTGGAGCTGACCAACAAGGAGGACACCGACATGGTGACCGTGCTGATGGACAACCTGCGGTCGCCGTTTTATCGGGTGGGTCCGCCCAGCGCGTGGGAGGGCCGCGCCCAGCACATGATGCGGCAGATCCGTCAGGACGTGGCGACGCCGCTGGCGGCGGACGAGTTCGACGGGCCGATCGACTGAGTGCCGTCGGGCGGCGGCGCAAGCACAGGCGGCACGCACACGGAGCACGCCCACGCAGCACACGCAGCACACGCACCACACCGGACCGAGAGGAGCCACCGCGATGGAACCGACGTTGACCGAGGCCCGCTGGACCCATATCGCGCTGCCGTCGTCCGACCTGGAGGCGGCGATCGACTTCTACACCTCGTTCACCCCGCTGGTGGTCGTGTCGCGGCACAGCGACGACGCCGGCGCCAACGCGTGGTTGTCCAATCCCAATCAGGTACAGACGCCGTTCGTGCTGGTCCTGGTCGCCTTCGACAAGGACCGGGGTAATCCGCAACCGCAGCTGACGCCGTTCGCGCATCTGGGCATGGAAGTGCCGTCGCGGGGCGACGTGGACACGATCGCCGAGCGGGCGCGTGCGGCCGGCTGCCTGCACTGGGAGCCGATGGATGTGCCGCCGCCGGTGGGCTACATCTGCGCGCTGAAGGATCCGGACGGCAATGTCGTGGAAATCTCGCACAACCAGCAGGTGTTCGCGGAGGTTCGTGAGCTGTGGGGTGAGCGGGAGGGCGGGGATGGCGGGGACGTCGCGGTTGTCCGGGACGGCGGGGATGTTCGGGGCGGTCGGGACGTGCGGGCCGATGCGTGAGTGAGGCGGCGGCGGGGACTCGGGCGGCGGTCGAGGCGTATGTCGCGGCGCTCAACGGGGGTGATCCGGACACGATCGCGGACCGGGTGAGTATCGACTTCCACAACGAGCACACCTCGGCGCTGGGGCGCAGTCTGCGTGGGCGGGCCGCCTATCGCGAGCGGCTGCCGCACTTCCTGGCCGAGTTCGAGGAGTTGCGCTATGTCGTGGAGGACCTGCTGGTGGACGGCGATCGGGCCGCGCTCGCCTACACGATGACGTGCCGGCCGCGTGGCTCGCGGGCCGCCGAGCCGGTGCGGATCCGTGGGGTGTTCCGGTTTCGGGTGGTGGGCGGGTTGGTGGCGCATCGCGTGGACTACTGGGATGGGGGCGAGTTCGAGCGGCAGGTCGGGGGCGCCGATGCGGCGCGGCCGGGGCCGTCCGCCGACACCGACGTGGACTGAATGTGTTTTCGGCTCCGCCGACTCGGGTGGAGAACGATCGAAGGGAACGACTGTGCAGACCTATTCCGCTACCGGGGCGGGCAAGCTTCGGCGGATGCGTCGGATGTTCGGCGCGGACGGCCGGGCCGTGTTCGTCGCCATCGACCACGCCGCCTACATGGGCGAGGGGCCGCCGCTGGGTGAGCCGATGGCGCAGATCGCCGCGGGCGGTCCGGACGCGGTGCTCGCCACCTGGCATCTGGCTCGGGCCTACGCCGACACCTTCGCCGATGCGGGTCTGGTGTTGCGGATCGACGGTGGTGCCTCGGAGTTGGGCGAGTTCGCGCCGGGTGATGTCACCGACATCATGCATCTGCCGGAGCAGGCGCTGAAGTTGGGCGCGGACTGTGTGGTGGTGCTGGCCTTCCCCGGTGCGCCGGACGAGCATCTGTCGTTGCAGCGGCTGGCCCGGCTGACCTCGGAGTGCGAGCAGCTCGGCCTGCCGGTGATGGCGGAGATGATTCCGGGGGGCTGGGGCAAGGCCGTGCCGTGGACCACGGAAAACGTGGCGCGCGCGGCGCGGATCGGTGCGGAACTGGGGGCGGACATCGTCAAGACCGTCTGCCCGGGCCGGCCCGAGGAGTTCGCGGCCGTGGTCGAGGCGTGTCCGGTTCCGGTGGTGGCGCTGGGTGGGCCGAAGTCGGACAGTGAGGACGAGGTCGTCGCGTTGGCGGGCGGCGTGGTCGCGGCGGGCGGGGCCGGGGTGGCCTTCGGGCGGAACGTGTGGGGGTCGGCCAAGCCGCAGTTGCTCGTGGAGCGGCTTCGCGATGCGGTCCATGGGGGCGGGGCGGGCTAGCGGTCTTGGTGGCCGGTCCTCAAACGCGCCCAGAGCCGGGCTCGGGCCGGGCGGCACCGGGCCGGCCTGCGGCCCGGCTGTCCTCAAACGCCGGACGGGCTGGAATGGCTCGGTCGGCCCCGCCCGGGACCGAGCACGGGCCCGATGCCCCCGGGCCGGCCTGCAGCCCGCTTGTCCTCAAACGCCGGACGGGCTGAAGTGGGTCCGTCGGCCCCGCCCAGAGCCCGACTCGGGACCGGTGCCGTAGGGCCGGCCTGCGGCT
>NZ_JBSHGZ010000049.1:0-61873 GCF_053618075.1 Embleya sp. NPDC055664 | reverse complement strand
CCGGCTGTCCTCAAACGCCGGACGGGCTGGAATGGCTCGGGCGGCCCCGCCCGGGACCGAGCACGGGCCCGATGCCCCCGGGCCGGCCTGCAGCCTGCTTGTCCTCAAACGCCGGACGGGCTGAAGTGGGTCCGTCGGCCCCGCCCAGAGCCCGACTCGGGACCGGTGCCGTAGGGCCGGCCTGCGGCCCGGCTGTCCTCAAACGCCGGACGGGCTGGAATGGCTCGGGCGGCCCCGCCCGGGACCGAGCACGGGCCCGATGCCCCCGGGCCGGCCTGCAGCCCGCTTGTCTCGAACGCCGGACGGGCTGAGGGGGGTCCGTCGGCCCCTTCCAGGGGCTGGGCTCAGGCCCCGTGCTGCGGGGCCGGCCTGCGGCCTGGCTGTCCTCGAACGCCGGACGGGCTGAAGTGGGTCGGGCGGCCCCGCCCAGAGCCCGACTCGGGACCGGTGTCGTCGGGCCGGCCTGCGGCTCGGATGTCCTCGAACGGCGGATGGGCCGAATTGCCTGGGGCTGAGTCTGGGATGGGTGCTGCCGGGTGGTTGGACTCGAACGTTGGACGGGCTGAAGTGGATCGGGAGTTGCGATTATGTTTCAGCGGGTTACCTCCGTGTCTCGGGTGGTCGTTCGGTTTGCCGGGGATTCCGGGGACGGGATGCAGCTTGTGGGGGATCGGTTCACCGCGCAGAGCACGCTTTTTGGGAATGACGTGTCCACGTTTCCGGATTTTCCTGCGGAGATTCGGGCGCCGGGTGGGACGTTGCCTGGGGTTTCGGCGTTTCAGATTCAGTTTGCGGATCATTCGGTCAGCACTCCTGGGGACGCCGCCGATGTATTGGTGGCGATGAATCCGGCTGCTTTGCGAGCCAACCTGGATGGGCTGCCGCGTGGGGCGGACGTCATTGTGGATACCGATGAGTTCACCGCGCGGAATCTGGTCAAGGCCGGATATCCGGCGGGGGTCGACCCGCTTGTCGATGGGTCGTTGGCCGGCTATCGGGTGCATGCGGTGGCGTTGACCGGGCTGACCGTCGGCGCGTTGCGGTCCTTTGATCTGCCCCGGCGGGATGCCGAGCGGGGTAGAAACATGTTCGCGTTGGGGCTGCTGTCGTGGATGTATCACCGGCCGACCGAGGCGACCGTGGCGTTTTTGCGGGAGAAGTTCGCTCGGCGGCCGGAGTTGGCGGCGGCCAACGTGGCGGCGTTCACCGCGGGTTGGAACTTCGGGGAGACCACCGAGTCGTTCGGCGGTGGGTATCGGGTTGCGTCCGCGCCTCGGGCGCCGGGTCGGTATCGCACCATCACCGGCAATCGTGCGCTCGCCTACGGGTTGATCGCCGCCGCCGATCGGGCCGGACTGCCGCTCTTTCTCGGGTCGTACCCGATCACGCCGGCCTCGGACATCCTGCACGAACTGAGCCGGCAGCGGCATTTCGGGGTGACCACGTTCCAGGCCGAGGACGAGATCGCCGGGATCGGGGCGGCGCTCGGTGCGGCGTTCGGTGGCTCGCTCGGGGTGACCACCACGTCCGGGCCGGGGCTGGCGCTGAAGTCGGAGACGATCGGGCTCGCGGTCTCGCTCGAACTCCCACTGGTGGTCGTGGACGTACAGCGCGGTGGGCCCTCGACCGGGCTGCCCACCAAGACCGAACAATCCGATCTGCTCCAGGCGTTGTACGGGCGCAACGGCGAGTCGCCGGTGCCGGTGTTGGCCGCCTCCTCCCCCGGCGATTGTTTCGCCGCCGCCGTGGAGGCGGTTCGGATCGCGGTCACCTACCGCACGCCGGTGGTGCTGCTCTCCGACGGCTACCTGGCCAACGGCTCCGAGCCCTGGCGGGTGCCGAACGTTGACGAACTACCAGTGATCGATCCGGCGTTCGCAACCGGGCCCAATGCGGTCGACGCCGACGGCGCGCCGTGCTTCCAGCCCTATCTGCGCGACCCGGACACGCTGGCCCGGCCCTGGGCGGTGCCCGGTACGCCCGGCCTGGAGCACCGGGTGGGTGGTCTGGAGAAGGCCGACCGCACCGGGGAGATCTCCTACGACGCGGCCAACCACGATCACATGGTGCGCACCCGGCGGGCCAAGGTGGACCGGATCGCGCGTGACCTGCCGCCGCTGGTGGTGGACGATCCGGGCGGCGCCGCCGAGGTGTTGGTGCTCGGCTGGGGCTCCACGGCCGGGCCGATCGCCGCCGCGTGTACCGAAGTCCGCGCTGCCGGAGGCGCGGTGGCCCGGGCCCAGCTGCGTCATCTGGACCCGTTCCCGGCCGATCTCGGCGAACTCCTCGGCCGCTACCGGCGGGTGCTGGTCCCGGAGATGAACCTGGGCCAACTCGCGGGCCTGCTGCGGGCCCGGTACCCGGTCGACGTCGAATCCCTCACCCAGGTGCGCGGCATGCCGTTCAAGGTGGCCGAACTGCGCACCGCGATCGAGAAGGTCGCCGCCGATGTCTGACACGCCCCTGCTCACCATCGCCGAACGGCCGGCATCCCCGCCGACCGCCCGCGACTTCCGCAGTGACCAGGAGGTGCGCTGGTGCCCGGGCTGCGGGGACTACGCCATCCTGGCCGCCGTTCAGGGCTTTCTGCCCGAACTGGGCCTGCGCCGGGAGAACATCGTCTTCGTCTCGGGCATCGGCTGCTCCAGCCGCTTCCCGTACTACCTGGACACCTACGGCATGCACTCGATCCACGGCCGGGCACCGGCGATCGCCACCGGCCTGGCCGTATCCCGTCCGGATCTGAGCGTGTGGGTGGTCACCGGTGACGGCGACGCGCTGTCCATCGGCGGCAACCACCTGATCCACGCGCTGCGCCGCAACGTCAACCTGAAGATCCTGCTGTTCAACAACCGGATCTACGGTCTGACCAAGGGTCAGTACTCGCCCACCTCGGAGACCGGCAAGATCACCAAGTCCACCCCGATGGGCTCGCTCGACCACCCGTTCAACCCGCTGTCGGTGGCCATCGGCGCCGAGGCGTCGTTCGTGGCCCGGTCGATCGACTCCGACCGCAAGCACCTGACCTCGGTGCTGCGCGCGGCGGCGGCGCACGAGGGCACGGCCCTCGTGGAGATCTACCAGAACTGCAACATCTTCAACGACGGCGCGTTCGAGCGGTTGAAGGCGCCCGGCACCCGGGACGAGCACGTGTTGCGGCTCGAACACGGGGCGCCGATGCGGTACGGCCCGGCGGGCGCCCGCACGGTGGTGCGCGATCCGGGCGGCGGGTTGCGGCCGGGGGCCGGGGACGACGCGGTCGTGGTGCACGACGCGCATATGAGCGACCCGGTCCCCGCGTTCGCGCTGTCCCGGTTGCCGGAGGCGGGTGGGCCGACCCCGATCGGGGTGTTCCGCAGCGTGCGCCGACCCACCTACGACGGCGCCGTGGTCGAGCAGGGCCGCCGAGTGCGCGCCGAGCGCGGCCCCGGCAGCGTGGCCGACCTGCTCGGCGGCGGCGATACCTGGACCGTGCCGGCGCCCACCCGAAGCGAGGCGAGATGACCTACGTCATCGGCACGAACTGCGTCGACGTCAAGGACCGTACCTGCGTGGCGGAATGCCCGGTCGCCTGCATCCACGAGGGCGACCGCATGCTCTACATCCACCCCGAGGAATGTGTGGACTGCGGCGCCTGCGAACCGGTCTGCCCGGTCGAGGCCATCTATCACGTGGACGACCTGCCGGCCGACTGGTTGTGGCACCTGGACGCCGCCGCCGAGGCCACGGCCGGACGGACGGACGCGGAACCGGTGTCCGACCCGGCGACGGTAACCGCGCTGCCGCCCGCGATCCAGTGAACCTCCTTGCTGTTGACCCGAGTTGATTCAGCTCTCCGTACACCCGAGAAGAACAGGAGGCCCGAGATGACCGACTGGCGCCTTGCCGTGGACATCGGTGGCACCTTCACCGACGTGGTCCTGTTGGATGCCGACACCGGCCGTGTGGTGGTCGAGAAGACGCTGACCACCCCGGCCGCCCCGCTCGGCGGCGTCCGGACGGGGGTGACCTCGGCGCTGGCCAAGGCCGGCATCACGCCGGCCGACATCACCCGGCCGATCGTGCACGCCACCACGCTGATCACCAACGCCTTGATCGAGGGCAAGACCGGCCGGGCAGCGCTGGTGACGACCCTGGGCTTCGGCGACACGCTGGAGATCCGCAACGAGCACCGCTACGACATGTACGACCTCCAGATCGAGTTCCCGGCCCCGCCGATCCCGCGCGAGCTGGTCTTCGAAATCGACGAGCGCACCACCGCCACCGGTGAGGTCCGCACCGCCCCGAGCGAGGCCGAACTCGACGCGCTGGCCGTGCGGTTGGCCGCGCACGAGGTGGAGTCGGTCGCGGTGTGTCTGCTCAACTCGTACGCGGACGCGACCAACGAGAGGACGGTCGCCGAGGGGTTGGCCAAGCGGCTGTCCGTGCCGGTGTGCGCGTCGCACGAGGTGACGCCGCAGATCCGCGAGTATCCGCGCATGGTCACCACCGCGTGCAACGCGGCCACCATGCCGGTGATCGGGCCCTATCTGGCCGAGTTGCAGGCCTGGTTGAGCGCCGAGGGCTTCGGCGCGTCGGTGCTGATGATGCTCTCCAACGGCGGGGTGGTCTCCGCCGACGACGCCCGCCGGGTACCGATCCGACTGGTCGAGTCCGGGCCGGCCGCGGGCGCCCTCGCCGGTGTCTGGTATGCCCGAAGGCTGGGCGAGGAACGGCTGTTCTGCTTCGACATGGGTGGCACCACCGCCAAGTCCTGCCTGATCGAGGACTATCGGCCGGAGTTGACCAACGCGTTCGAGGTGGCCCGGGTCTACCGGTTCAAGAAGGGCTCGGGCTACCCCTGTTCGATCCCCTCGGTCGACCTCGTGGAGATCGGCGCGGGCGGCGGCAGTCTGGCCCGGGTGGACGAACTCGGCCTGCTCAAGGTCGGTCCCGACTCCGCCGGGGCCGATCCGGGCCCGGTCGGCTATGCCCGAGGCGGCACCGTACCCGCCACCACCGACGCGGACCTGGTGCTCGGGCTGCTCGACCCGCAGTACTTCCTGGGCGGCGAGATGCCGCTCGATCTGCCCGCCGCCCGGGCCGCGTTCGCGCCGCTCGCCGAACGGCTCGGCGCCGGCGCCGACGCGGACCACGTCGCGGTCGGCGTGTACGAGGTGATCAACCAGAACATGGCCGCCTCCGCGCGGATGCACGCCGTCGAGCGCGGCATCGACCTGCGCGGCGTCTCGCTGATCGCGTTCGGCGGCGCGGGACCGGTGCATGCGTGCGGAGTCGCCACGCTCCTGGAGGCGCCCCGGGTGATCTTCCCGGTCAACGCGAGCGTGTTGTCCGCGTTCGGCACGCTGGTCAGCCCGGTGCGCATCGACCTGGCCCGCAGCATGGTCCGCACCCTCGACGAGGGGGTGTCCGCCGACCGGGACACGCTGCTCGCGGACATGCGCCAGGAGGCACGTCGGGTACTGGCCGCCGCCGGGGCGGAGGCGGGCGATGTGCGCTACCGCTACGGCCTGGACGCGCGCTACGAGGGCCAGGGCAACGAGATCACCCTGTGGGTGGGCGAGGGCGACGCCTGGCCGACCACACTTGCCGACACCGTCGAGCAGTTCCACACCGAGTACCAGAAGATCTACGGGCTGCGGATCCCCGACGTCGGCGTCGAGGTGGTCACGTGGCGGGTCGCCGCGTGGTCGGACGCGCCGGGCTTCGAGGTACCCACGGTGCCGATCGGCGTGGGCGAGCCCACGCCGAACCGGTATCGCGCCGCGCGCTTCCGGTTGGGCGCGCCCGCCGTCGACGTCCCGGTGTACCGGCGGGCCGAACTCGGGGCGGGGCACCGGTTCGTCGGGCCCGCGCTGGTCGAGGAGCGGGAGACCACGTCGGTCATTCCCGACGGCTGGACCTGCGAGGTCGCGCCGGACGGGTCGATCGTGGCCACGGCGACGGCTGCCGCTCCCGCTGCTTCCGGTGTTTCTGCCGCTCCTGCTGTTTCTGCTGCCGCCGCCGGCGCTGCCACCGCTGCCACCGAGGAGGGATCCGCGTGACTCGCACCTTCGACGCGATCGAGTTGGAGGTCCTGTGGGGCTCCCTCGTCGCGACCGTCAACGAGCAGGCCAAGGCACTCCAGCGGGCCGCGTTCAGCCCGATCGTGCGCGAGGCCGGCGACCTGGCCAACGCGCTGTTCGACCGGCGCGGTCGGATGGTCGCCCAGGCCGTCACCGGTACCCCCGGGCACATCAACTCGCTGGCCATCGCCTGTCGCAACATCCTGGACCGGCACCCGGTCGACTCGCTCGCCCCCGGGGACGTACTGGTCACCAACGACCCGTATCAGACCGCCGGGCAACTGCTGGACGTCACCGTCCTGGTGCCGGTCTGGCGCGGCGGCCGGGTGATCGCCTTCTTCGGCTCCACCATCCACCACACCGACGTCGGCGGCTACGGCATCGGCGCGGGCGCGCGGGACGTGTTCGAGGAGGGCCTGTGGATCCCGATCAGCAAGCTCATGGTCGGCGGCGAACGCAACGAGCCCGTCTGGGACTTCATCCTGGCAAATGTCCGCCAACCCACGCACATGGCCGGTGACCTGCACGCCCAGATGGCCTCCGGCGAGGTGGGCGCGGCGCGGCTGAAGACACTGCTCGACGCCTATGCGTTGGCGGACATCGAGGATCTGGGCAACGAGGTGATCCGCCGCTCCGAGGAGGCCACCCGGCGAGCGATCCGGGCGCTGCCGGGCGGTACGTACGAGGCCGCGTCGGTGTTGGACCTGGCGGACGGCTCGGAGATCACCATCAAGGTGGCGGTCACGATCGACGCCGAGGCGGGCGAGATCCTGGTGGACTACGCCGGTTCGTCCGGGGCGAGTCCGTTCGGGATCAACGTGGTGAAGAACTACACGCACGCCTATACGACGTTCACCCTGCGCAGCCTGCTCAATCCCGATGTGCCCAACAACGCGGGCTCGTTGGCGCCGATCCGGGTCGAGGCGCCGGTGGGCAGCATCGTCAACGCGGTGTCGCCGGCGCCGTGCACCGCGCGCCACGTGGTGGGCATGTTCCTGCCGATGCCGCTGCTGAACGCGATGTCCCAGGCGCTGCCGGAGGCGGTGATGGCCGAGGGTTCGGCGGCCGTGTGGACCATGCAGGTCAGCGGACACGACGCGGAAGGCAGGCCGTTCATCACCGCGATGTTCACCTACGCGGGCGGCGTCGGCGCGCGGGCCGGCAAACCCGGGCTGTCCACCACCTCGTATCCGACCGGCGTGTCCGCCGTGCCGTTGGAGGTGGTCGAGGCGTCGGCACCTATTCGGTTCCTGCGCAAGGAACTTCGGCGCGGTTCGGGTGGACTCGGCGCGCAGGAGGGCGGGATGGGGCAGACCATCGAGTTCACCGTGGACTCGCCGTCGCCGTGGGTGCTCAACGCGGTCGCCAGCCGGCTCGCGCGCGGCCCGCGCGGGATCTTCGGCGGCGGGGAAGGGGCCACCGGGCGCTTCCTGGTCAACGGCGAACCGGTGCGCACGCAGGCCCGGATCACGCTGCAACCGGGGGATGTGGTGCGGCTGGAGCTGCCGGGCGGAGGAGGGTACGGGACGCCGGTGGCGGCGGGGGTGGCCGGGGCTGCTGGGGCGGGCGGCTCGGCGTGACGCGTGGGCGTCGGCGCGCGGCTCCTGCCTGGTCGCGCGTCGGCGCCCGGTCGCGCGTCGGCGCCTGGTTGTGCGTCGACGCTTCGCTGGGCGTCGACGGCCGGTTGTGCTCCGACGCCCGATTGTGCGTCGACGCTCGGTTGCGGCGCACCCGTACGGTGGCGAAGTTCCGTGAGTTTTGTGCCGTCAGCCGAAGTCCTCATGTCCGTACGACTGTTGCCTTGGAGGTTCATGTGGCGTCCGAAGCGCCCACCTTCGCCGCGTGCTGGTCCGCGACCGTGGCCGGTCGGCCGCATGCGCCGTTCCTGATCTGGGAGGGGCCGGACGGGGAGGTTACCCGCTGGACCTATGGCGAGTTCGACGCTCTCGTGGCGCGGGTGGCCGGCGGGCTGACCGCGCGTGGCGTGCGGCCCGGGGACCGGGTCGGCATCGTGCTGCGCAACTGCCCGGCGTACGTGGCGTTGTGGCTCGCCTTGGTCCGGCTCGGTGCGGCGATGGTCTGCCACGATCCGTCGGCGACTGCCCCGGAACTGGCCGCGCAGCTGCGGCGGACGGGGGCTCGACTCGGGTTCTGCGCGCCCTCGCGTGCCGCCGACTACCGGGCGGCGGCGCTGGATTCGGACTCGGCCGTGGTCGTAGTCGAGGTCGGGGAGGACGACACCGCTCTTGCGGTCCTGTCGGGTCGGCCGGCAGTGGTCGGTGATACTCCCCCGCCGGGGCCTCACGACCTCGCGGGGTTGATGTTCACCTCCGGCACGACGGCCGCGCCCAAGTGTGTGATGGTCACTCAGGCCAACTACGCCTTCGCCGGAGACGTGATGGCAGCTGCTGCCGAACTTGGCTCTGATGACCGGCAGTTCGTTGTGCTGCCGATGTTCCACGCGAACGCGCAGTACTACTCCTTCGCGGCGGCGATCGCGGTGGGGGCGAGCGTGGTGTTGTTGCCCACCTTCTCCGCGAGCCGCTTCGTCGCCCAGGCCGCTCGGCATCTGGTCACCCACGTCAGCCTGTTCGCCGCGCCGATCCGGATGATCCTGGCCCGGACGGCGCGGCGGGAGCCGGTCGCCGGTCTGCGGGTGCGGCATTGCTGGTACGCGCAGAACGTGACGGACGAGCAGTACGAGCGCTTCGCGACGCTGCTCGGCGGTTGTCGGCCGCGCCAGTTGTACGGCATGACCGAGACCATCCCGGCGGTGCTGAGCAATCCCGTCGCGGCGCCGATCCCGGGGTCGATGGGTCGGCCGACGCCCGGGTGCGTGGTGGCGGTGCACGACGGGGAGATCGTGGTCGGCGGTGCGCCCGGGGTGAGCCTGTTCGCCGGGTATCTCGACGATCCGGCCGCCACCGCCGCCGCCTACCGGGACGGCTGGTTCGTCACCGGGGACCGCGCTCGGGTGGACCCGGACGGCCACTTCCACTTCGCCGGCCGGCGTGGCGATGTGCTCAAGGTGGCCGGGGAGAATGTCTCGATCGTGGAGATCGAGGCGGTGTTGGCCGAGCATCCGGCGGTGCTGGAAGCGGCCGTGGTGGGTGTACCGGACGAGATGCGCGACGAGGTGCCGGTGGCGTTCGTGGTGGCCGCGCCGGGGGTCGAGCCGGCCGCGCTCGACGACCTGGCCGACTGGTGCGCGGCGCGGCTCGCGAAGGCGAAGCGGCCGGTGCGCTTCGAGCGGGTGGCGGAGTTGCCGCGTACCTCCGTGGGCAAGATCCGCAAGTTCCTGCTGACCGAGAGGACTTCTCCGTGACCGACGTCGTACCCTGGCCGCTGCCCGCCACCGCCGCGCTTGCCGATGTGCTGCAACTCCGGGGTCGGGCGGGGTGGTTGACGCCGCCGTTGCGGCCGTTTCATCGGGGTTCGGGCGCTGTGCTCGGGTCGGCGCGTACGGTGCGGTTGGCGGCCGGGGCGGGCACGCACGGGCTCAAGCCGCTGCATGCGCTGCTCGCGGAGGACCTGGCCGGCCGGGTGGTGGTGATCGGCGGCGCGGACGCGGCTCCGGGGGCGGTGTGGGGCGAGATCCTGAGCACCGCCGCGCTGGCCCGCGGGGCGGTCGGCGCGTTGATCGAGGGGGCGGTGCGGGACGTGCCGGCGGTGGCCCGGCTGGGGTTGCGACTGTGGGCCCGGTCCGAGGCGACGGCGGGTCCGGGCGGGGCGGTACATGTGGCCGAGATCGGCGGCCCGATCCGGATCGGCGACACCGCACTGGTGGAGGGCGATCCGATTCTGCTCGACGAGGGCGGTGCGGTGGCGTTGCCGGCCGCCGACGCGGACGTCCTGCTGGCGGACGCGCTGACGTATCACCGCGCGGAGGAGGAGGTGCTGGCCGCCCTGACGGCGGGCCTGCGCCTCCCCCGGGCCTACACCCCCAAGGCCGAGGCGATCACCCGTCTGCGCAACCGCTGACGCTCGGGACGCACGTGTGGGCCGCCGGCGCGGTGCTCGGCGGCCCACACGTGATCGGGGCGGACGTCAGTCGTGGGCCGGCTGCTCCAGGAAGGAACGGATCGCATCGGCGACCCGGTCGGGGAACTGGGCGTGCGCGTAGTGGCCCGCGCCCTCGACGAGTTCGAGCCGGGCGAGGCCCTTGGGCATGGCGTCGACGACGGCCCGGCCCTCGGCGCCGGCGTCGGGCCAGTCGGGGTCGAGGGTGCCTTCGAGGACGAGCGCCGGGCACTGGATGTTGCCCAGTTCGGCGCCGGCGTCGGTGGGCGGGACCATGCCCATCCTGGCCACCACGGCCATCCGTCCCGGGCGGCGCAATTCGGTGTCGAGCGTGGCGATTTGGGCGGCGAAGTCGGCCGGCTTGGTACCCGGGTAGGCGTGGTCGAGGTAGCGCTTCCACACCCCGACGTTGCGGAACATGCCGGCGCCCATCAGCAGGGTCATGCCCTTGCGGTAGCGGGCGTTGGACCCCAGGGCCCGGAAGTCGACCTTCTGGGCCCGGGTGAACGGGGCGATCTCCACGATGGCGTCGACCAGTTCGGGCGCCCGAGCCGCGGCGATGGTGGCCGATCCGCCGGAGAAGGAGTGTCCGACGATGACGGCGGGGCCGCCGCCCAACTCCCGGATCAGGGCGAGTAGATCGTTCGCCGTGTCGGTGCGGGTGTAGGAGGGCCATCCGACGGTCGACTCGCCGTGCCCGCGCAGGTCCACACAGGCCACGCGGTATCCGGCGGAGAGCAGGATGTCCGCAAGCTCCCGAAAGACCGACCGATTGTTGCCCATGCCGGGCGAAAGCACCACCAGCCGCCCCTCGCCGCGCACATCGTAGGCTAGCCGCCCACCCTCGATCTCCAGGAACTCGGTCATCGCCGTCGCCTTCTTCCCCGTGACGCATCCTCGAACACCCCGAAGCTAACACCGTTAGCCACCCAAGTCAACGACCCCACCCACCCCAAGAACCCCACCCACCAGCCCAGCCGAAAGAACCCGACACGGGAGCGAGACGAGACCAAAGGCGGGCACAGCCACGCACCCGGAGACGGCCGGACGCGAAGGCGCACGGTCGGGCGCGGTCGGATGCGGAGGCCGGCGGGCGCGGTCGGCCCCGAAAGAACCCGACACGGGAGCGAGGCGAGGCCCAGACGCGGGTACAGCCACGTACCCGGAGACGGCCGGACCCGAAGGCGCGCGGTCGGGCACGGGCGGACGCGGGCGCGGTCGAGTGCGGAGGCCGGCAGGGCACGGTCGCGGTCGCGGTCGCGGAGAGGTGACGCACGGCGTGGCGCAGCGTGGTGGCACCGGCGGCGAACCGACGACGGCGCGGAGCGGCGAGGGAACGCGGTGAGACGACCGAGCGGGTTGCGCAGGGCGGAGACGTCGGCGAGGCAACAGCACACGGCAGCATCTCGGGAATCCCGGCCGACCGGTGGATATCACCGGGTGACCCAGCGGATCTCCCGATCCCCGGATCCGCGACCCACCGGGCCGGCGGATCGGCGGGCGGGTGCGGGTGCAGAGCCGGGCGGGTGCAGGCCCGAAGGCGAGCGGGTGCGGGCGCGGAGGCGAGGGGTGGGGCTGCCGTGGCCGGAAGGAGGCCGGCGTGAGCGTGGGTGGTGTCCGGCGCCCTCCGGCGGGCGGGGGTGGGCGTGCGTGCGTGGTGGATCGGGTTTGGGCGGTGGCTTTGTGGTGTGTGTGGCCCTGTGGAGGGCTGGGGTCTGGTGTCGATCAGGTTCTGCGGGAGATGACCATGATGTATTCGCAGGGGGCGTTCGTTCGGTTGGCGAAGCCATGGTCCGCGTCGGCTTGGAAGAACAGCGAGTCGCCTGTGTCCAGCGTTTCGTTGATACCGCCGATCGCGACGGTGAGGGTGCCTTCGAGGACCACGAGTTGTTTCTCCGTCCCCGGCGGGTACGCCGGCAGCAGCCCCGTGGAGACCTGTGCCGGGAGGTGATGGACGACCATCTCGGCTCGCCCCGCACCCGGCGCCGCCGACACGATGTGCCGCTCGAAGCCCGTTTCCGGGTCACGGAAAACGGGGCGATCGTTCCTGCGCATGGCAACGGCCACCCCGGCCCCGGCGGCAGCCGGCGCACCGATCAGGTCCGAGAGCGACGCGTCGAGCGCGTGGGCGATCCTGGACGCGACACCGATCGTCGGGCTCTTCTCGCCGCGTTCGACCTTGGACAACATCGCCCGGCTCACCGACGACCGCGTGGACAACTGCTCCAGCGTCAGGCCCGCCTCCTCGCGGCGTCGCCGCACATTGCCGCCGAACGCGCCGGCCAGGTCGTCACCGTGCCGTGGCTCGGCCGCGTTCTCGTCTTGCTCGACCACCGTGCTCCTCGATCGACGGATGCCTCACTGCCCACAGTGTAGGGTTTCTTCTATAGAAGATTCATCGTCTTCTATCAGAGACATGCTGTGTGCGCCCGATACGACGGAGGGGTTCCATGCGTTTGATCTCGAGTGGCCGGCACCATGCCACGTTCGAATTCGGCGATCTGCAGGTGGTCGCATTGCGAGACGGGTACATCGACATGCCGCCGACCCGGCTCCGCGACGAGCACGGGTGCACGCTCGACGAGTTGCCGGCCGCCGTACCGCTGGCCGGCGACAACCTGCGGCTGTCGGTCAACGCCTTCTTCTTCACCGACGGCACGCGGTCGGTGCTCGTCGACACCGGCGCGTCCGACGTTTGGCACGAGCCCACCATGGGATTGCTCCACGACGCGTTCGACGAAGCGGGCATCGACCGCGCGCGAGTCACCGATGTGGCCATCACCCACAGACACGAGGACCACGTGAGCGGCCTGATCGCGCCGGACGGTTCGGAGGCGTTCCCCAAGCTCGAACGCGTGTGGATCGGCGCGGGCGACGTCTCGGTGTTCACGGGCCGGCTCGAACCGATCCGCGACCGGGTCGTACCGGTGACGGACAAGGTCGCGATCAACGACTGGACCACCGCAATCCCGACGCCGGGCCACACCCCCGGTCACACCGTCTACGAGGTCGGGAGCGGCGCCGGCCGGCTGCTCGCCTGGGGCGACACCGTGCACGTTCCCACGCTTCAATTCGAACGGCCGAAGGTGACCTGGGAGTTCGACGGCGACCAGTCCCAGGCCCGCGCCGCACGGGCGGCACTGCTCGAACAACTCGGCCGGCCACACCACTTCGTGGCCGGCGCCCACCTCGACTCACCCGGCATCGCCCGCGTGACCCCCTCCGGCGACGGTTACGCGCTGGAATACCTCGCACCACCGATCGGCTGATCGAACCCGCCGGCGGCGGACCGCGCCCGCGTTCTGCGGGTAGCAGGCGTATTCCCCGCGCGTACAGCCGGGCCACGGGCACCACCGGGAAAGCCCGGGCGCTCGTCCCACCCGCGATCGCCCGTCGACTCTTGCCACAGGGTGTACTACGGCAAAGGATGGTCGGCGCAAGAACGCGACCCGGCCCGCCCCCGGTTCGGTTCGGGGGGCGGGCCGGGTCGTTCTCGGGTGTGGTGGCGTTACTTCGCTGCGGCCTCGGCGGCGGCGAGCTTGACGCAGACCGCGACGGCCCGCATCGCGCGGTGCACCTCGTCGACGGTCGGGTAGCTGGGGGCCAGCCGGATGTGGTGGTCGCGCGGGTCGTTGCCCTCGGGGAACGCGGCGCCGGCCGGGGTCAGCGCGACGCCGACCTCCTTGGCCAGCCGGACCACCTCGGCGGCGCAGCCGTCCGGCACCTCCAGGCTGACGAAGTAGCCGCCCTCAGGCCGGGTCCAGCTCGCGATGCCGAGCGCGCCCAGTTCGCGATCCAGGACCTCGTACACCGCGGCGAAGCGCGGCTCCAGCAGCTCGCGGTGCAGCTCCATGTGCGCGAGCACGCCCTCGGCGTCGCCGAAGAAGCGCACGTGCCGCAGCTGGTTGACCTTGTCCGGGCCGATGGTCTGCTTGGCCAGCAGCCCTGTCAGCCAGGCAGTGTTCGCCGCGGAGGAGCCGAAGAAGGCCACCCCGGCGCCGGCGTGGCTGATCTTCGAGGTCGAGCCGAAGACGAACGCGCGGTCGGGGTTGCCCGCCTCGGCACAGGCGTCCAGGATCGACAGCAGCTCGACCGGCTTGTCGGTCAGGTGGTGCACCGCGTAGGCGTTGTCCCAGAACAGCCGGAAGTCCGGCGCGGCGGTGGGCATCGCGGCGAGCCGGCGCACCGTCTCGTCGCTGTAGCTCTCCCCGCTCGGGTTGCTGTACTTGGGCACACACCACATGCCCTTGATCCGCGCGTCGGCGGCGACCAGCGCCTCGACCGCGGCCAGGTCCGGGCCCTCGCCGGTGAGCGGGACCGGGACCATGCCGATTCCGAACCGCTCGCACAGCGCGAAGTGCCGGTCGTAGCCGGGCACCGGACACAGGAACAGCACCTCGGGCTCGTCCACCCAGCGACGCTCGGCGCCGGGCACCTTGGACAGCAGCGCGTGCGCGATCACGTCGTGCATCAGGGTCAGGCTGGCGTTGCCGAGGGCGAGCAGCTGCGCGGCCGGGACCTGCAGCAGTCCGGCGAAGATCTCCCGCAGCTCGGGCAGGCCGTTGAGCCCGCCGTAGTTGCGGCAGTCGGTGCCGTCGGCGGCCTTGAAGTCGTCGCCGCCGGGCAGCGAGAGCAGCCCGTTCGCCAGGTCCAGTTGTTGCGGCGAGGGCTTGCCCCGGGTGAGATCGAGGCGAAGTCCCTCGGCCGCGAGGGCCGCGTACTCCTCGCGAACGGCCGCGAGGTCGATTTCCGGACTGGACACGTCGGTGCTGAGCGGCACGAGATCCCCAAAATAGGCGGAGGCCGCAGACACGTGCGGCGGGGGCCCGCCCAATCTAGCAATACCCGGGGCCCGGCTCCGCCCCGACGGCGGCCCCGCTCCCGGATCGACGATCACGCGCCGCCGCGACTCCTCGTTCGTTCATCCGTTCGGGAAGTCCGCCCGCACGAAGCGCAGCTCGCGCCGGGAGCGATGGTCGTTGATCAGGCTGTGCGTGTCCACGAACAGGGTCAGCGCGTCCTCGGCGAGCCGGCCCACGTACTCCACCGTCCCGGACCCGTCGGTCGCCGCGAACGAGATCGCGGCCCCGTCGAGGTGGTAGGTGCCCTGGCTGCTGCCCTCGTGCCGGGGCCCGAACCAGCGACAGATCAGCGGGATCATCTCGGCACCGGTCACGCAGGTGACGGTGCTGACCCGATCCGGGTCGGTGAAGCGGACGTAGTGGGTGCACGAGAGATCGCCCATCACGGTTTCCGGCTCGACGTCCACGTACAACCCGTCGCGGCGCGGCACCGGCCCGCCTCCCGCGAGCGGCGCCGCCTTGGGATCGTCCGGGTCGGTCGGTCCACGGAACTCGCCATCGCCGTCCAACGGTTGCTCCTTCGGTCGATTCCGAAGGACGCTACCGCTCGCGCGCGCCGGCGCCCGTGCCCCGGGCCGGCGGGTCCGCGCGGCCGGCGCCGCGGCCCGCCCGCCGGGAGCCGGACCGCCGGGATTCCTGCGATGTAGGCCCCCCGCAGAGGGGTGGTGCCGCCTACGATCGGGCGAGACATCCTCGATTCGGGAGCAGGACGATGAGCTCGTGGCGGACGACGAAGCGCTTTCGGCCCGGCGGCGCGGTACCGGCGGGCGCGGAGGCGGCGGGGGCTCGGCGGGCGCCCGTGGTGGTGGACTGCGCGCTCTACGACAAGGGGGTCCGACGCCCCGGTGAGGTGCCGTTGCAGGACGCACTCGACGCGGCCGAGGCGAGCGAGGACTGCTTCGTGTGGATCGGGCTGCACGCCCCGCTCACCGAGGATCTGGCCGAGATCGCCGCCGCCTTCCACCTGCACCCGCTCGCCGTGGAGGACGCGGTCGAGGCGCATCAGCGGCCCAAGCTGGAGCGCTACGACGACACCCTGTTCCTGGTGCTCAAGACCATCGTCTACGTCGAGCACGACGCGCTGACCGCGACCAGCGAGGTGGTGGACACCGGCGAGATCATGGTCTTCGCCGGCGACAAGTTCGTCGTGGTGGTCCGCCACGGCAGCGCGCCGCCGCTGGTCGAGCTGCGCCAGTCCCTGGAGGCCGATCCCGAGCGGCTCGGGCACGGCCCGGCCGCGGTGGTGCACGCGATCACCGACCGGGTGGTGGACGACTACCTGCTGGTGGCGGACAAGGTCGAGGACGACTTCGAACGCCTGGAGGAGGAGGTGTTCTCGCCCCGGCCGAGCAACGACGCGGAGCGCATATACCAGCTCAAACGCGAGCTGATCGAGTTCAAGCGCGCGGTACTGCCGCTGGCCCGGCCGCTGGAGCGGCTGGCCGACGGGGGGCTGCCGGGGGACGGCACGGTCTTCGACGCCTATCTGCGCGATGTGGCCGACCACCTGGCCCAGGTGCGCGAACGGCTCGTGGCGTTCGACGAACTGCTCGACTCGATACTCTCGGCGAGCCTGGCCGGGGTGACGGTCCGGCAGAACACCGACATGCGCAAGATCGCCGCCATCGCGGCGATCCTGGCCGTCCCGACGCTGATCGTGGGCATCTACGGGATGAACTTCGAACACATGCCGGAGCTGAAGTGGACGTACGGCTATCCGAGCGTGCTGGTCGTGATGGTCGGTGCCTGTGTCCTGATGTTCCGCGCCTTCCGCCGCAACGACTGGTTGTGAGTCCCGGCCGTCGCGGCCGGGGTTCGGCTCAGCGCCGGGCCGGTACGGCTGCCGCGGGGACCGGTTCCGGGGCCGGTCGGGGTCGGTCGAGGGTGGCGGGCCCGGGCGGACCGGGCGGCGGGCCCGGGTGGGTGGGTCGGCGCGGCCGGATGCGCGCAGGCGCGGCCTCGCCGGCGCGGTATTCGACCAGGCGCGTCCGTACGCCCGCCCAGGTCGCCCCGGCCGCGGCCAGGACCAGGAGCGTGGCGATCAGGCCCAGGTCGGCGAGCGCGTCGCGGCCGGCGTTCGCCTCGGCGTCCATGTGCGTGCGGTTGATCGCGGTGACCGCCTCCAGCGACTCGATCAGGTGGTCGAAGGCCCAGTTGGAGTTGTTCTCCCGGTGGCTGGTGGCGAAATCGATCGCGCCCCGCAGGTCGCCCCGGGCGACCATGGTGCGCAACTGCCGGTCGTAGTCCTGGTATCGGGCGTACCAGCGCAGCGCGTCCTCGGCCGCCGCACGCTCGCCGGCGAAGGTGATGTTGCGGAACTCCCGGCCGAACCGCCCGTCGAACGGCGGGGTCGCCCCCTTCGCGAGGCCCGGGAGGCCGGTGATCGCCGACCGCAACGCCTCGGCGTAGCCGTCGAGTCGCACCCCGTCGAAGCCGGCCAGCTCGCGGGACTTGGCCTCGAACGCGCGTTCCGCGTCCGTCGCGCGGGCGCGGTCGAGCAGGAATCGGCTCTCGTCGCGGTTGGCGTCCGTGGCCACGGCCCGGGCCCTGGTGAGTTCGAGGACCGAGTCGAACGCGTCCTTCTTGGCGGTACGCAGGTGCTCGGCGGCGGCCAGGGTGGCACCGGTACCCGTCCACACCAGCGCCACGGCCAGCACGGTCGCGATCAGCATCCCCGGATTGACCACCCGGCGCGTGCGCACGGCCACGAACGCCTGCCCACAGAGCAGGACGCCGATCGCGCCCGGGCCGAGCGCGAGCAACCAGCCGCCCAGGTCACGGGCTCGCCCGTAGGTGTCGCGATAGGTCGCCTCGACCGCGCCGGCGTTGGCCGCCGAGAGGCGATCGGCCTCCGGCAGCAGGGTGTCGCGCATCAGGTCGGCCGCCTGGCGCAGCAGCGGGAGCGCGGGGGAGGCGTCGGTCAGGGCGCGGGCGTCCGACTGCCGGTCGAGCAGGGTCGCCTGCCCGGCCAGGTTGTCGTACAGCCCGACCTTGTCGACGAGGTCGGCCAGCGTACGCCGGGCCTCGTCGCCTTCGATGCCGGCGCCGGTCTCCTCGATCGCGTCGCCGAGCGCCTTGCGGTCGGCCGCGTAGTTCGCCGCCGCCTGCTCCCGGGCGAAGCCCAGCCCCCGCTCGTCGCCGACCAGGACGGTATTGGCCAACTCGGCGTCCATCCCGGACAGGGCCCCGTGCAGCGCGTTCGCGGACACGACGCGCGGACCGGCGCCGGCGCCGACCGTACGCAGCCCGTCGTCGGCGGCGGAGATCGCCGCGAGCAGGACCCCGAGGTAGGCGACGAGCGTCACGACCACGCCGGCGACGAGGAGCCGCAGCGAGACGGGCGTGGTCAACCGCCTCGCGCGCCCACCCCCGGCACCCACCGGATGGTCGCGGCGAGGCCGACCCCGGAGCGCCATCCACCCGCCACGACCACGCCGAGCACTCGGTCTCGGACCCGAATTCCCGCTGTTCCCCGTGCTGTTGCTCCCCCGCATGACGCCGACGCTAGGCAGCACCGACGACTTGCACCGTTGCCGGAACGAACCCGTACGCCCTGCATATGCGTTCACGCGGAATCCGTACGCGTCCTTGATGCGGAAGGGGGGCGTTCGCGGGGGTGGGAGCGTTCGCGGGCGCGGGGTGGGGGGTCGCGCGGCGCGGGCCGGGGGGTTCGCGAGACGGGGGCGTGAGGGGCTGCGAGGCGCAGGTGTGGGGTGTGCGGGTTCGTGGGGCTTGGGGGCTCGTGGGGGTGGGGCGAGGGCGGGTGGCGGGTGGGGGCGCTGCCGGGGGTACCGGGCATGGCGTGTTTGTACGTGGGTGTGTCAAGAGGGCGTCAGGTGGGGGTGGTTTGGGCGTCAGGGGGGTGTGAAGGCGGGGAGTGGGGTGGCTTGGGGAACGTAGCGTCGGATCCATGGCACGGCCCTCGGGGCTCGCTCTCGGCACGTTCCTCAATGCGTGTCCCGGGCGGGGTCGACGGTTTCCCGGGGGTCGTGCCCGATGCCGAGTGGTGTCGGGCACCTGAGGCCGTCATTTCGCGCCGGGAGGAGAACCCCATGAAGGTCACGGGCTTGGGTATCGCCGCCGTGGGAAGCTGCTCGGCCGCCGCGCCGACGTCGGCGCTGCTGCTCGACGAGGCCGCCGTACGCGACACGTTGGCCCGTTGCGGGCTGAGCGGCCGCGACCTGGACGGGCAGTACTGCCTGCTCTGTGACGAGGCCGCCGCCGGCGCGCCGATCGCGTTGTCCGGGCGGCTGGTCCTCGACCGGGTCGGCGTCGGGCGCATCCACGCCTACCACGCGGTGCACTGCGGCGATCATCCGCTGTCCGCGCTCGGCACGCTCGCCGCGCACCTCGGGGTCGACCCGGCCGCGCGGCGCGGCCTCGTGCTGGCGCCCGCCCACGACGAACACCCCGCGGCGGCGGCCCTGGTCCTGGAGAAGGGGCTGGACCGCCATCGTCTGCTGGCGGTCTCCGTACGGGACCCACACCGTGCCGGCGCCGGTCACTCGCGGGTACGGATACCGGCCCGGGAGCGCACGCCCGTTCGTGTCGGCGCCGGATCCGGCACCCGCCGGGTCGAACCGGGCCGGTCCGCCGTGGCCACCATGGTCGACCGGGTCCACGTGTCCTGGCGGGAGCACCACGGCGAGTCGCTGCGGAACGACCCGATCGCCGTGTCGGCCGTGGTCGCCCAGACCCTGCGCCAGGCCGGCATCCCCTGGTCGACCATCGACCACGTCGCGCTGCACACCCCGTCCGCCGAGATCAACCGGGCCTTCCGCCGCCACTTCGGCCTCCAGCACCACCAGGTCACCGACATCGGCCCGGAAACCGGCCGCCCGCGCGCCACGGGCCTGCTCATCGCCGCCCGGATGGTGCTCGAATCCGACCGCCCGCGCGGCACCCGCGTCCTGCTCACCTCCCTGGGCGGCGACGGCGCGATGGCCGCCGCCGTACTGGAGATCTGAGCGCGCCGAACCCCCGCAACGCGGCTCCGCCGCCGACAGCCGGCCTCGGCTAGGGCTTCACCCGTAGGCCGGCGATCAGGATCTGCGCCAGCCGCCGCGCGTCGTAGCGGGCGTCGTTGTCGGCGCCGATGCAGAGGTTGCCGACGCCGCGCATCAGGTCGTACGCCTCGATGTCGGGGCGGATCTCGCCGGCGACGGCCGCGGCGGCCAGCAGTTCGGTGCACACCGGCAGGAGCCGATCGAGGAAGTAGTGCAGCAGCGCCTCGAAGCCGGCGTTGTCCGACTGCAACACGGCCGCGAGGCCGTGCTTGGTGACCAGGAAGTCGACGAACAGGTCGATCCAGCGCCCCAGCGCGACGTACGGGGTCGCACTGGTCGCGAGCAGCTCCGGTCCGGCCTCGGCGCAGGTCTGCACCTGGTGCCGATACACCGCGATGATCAGGTCCGCCCGGGTCGGGAAGTGGCGGTAGATCGTGCCCGTGCCGACCCCGGCCCGGGCCGCGATGTCGCGCACCGGGGCCTCCACGCCCGAGGTCACGAAAACCGCGGCGGCGGCATCGAGCAGGATCTCCTCGTTGCGCCGCGCGTCCACGCGCTTGGGCCGCTCCACGCCGTCCTTCACCCTGCCGCCCCTCTCCCGCCGGATCCGCCGTCGGAACAGCGTTCCGCTTGTCCATGATGCCAGAGCGGGTACGGCCGGCCCGCTCCCGCTCGGCGCGACGATCGCGCACGCCGGCCGGGCGTGGCCGCCGCCTCGACCGATCCGGTCGGCCCGCCGCCGGTGCCCGATACCGTACGAGCCGGCCGCCGCATCCCGGCCTCGTCCACCGTCGTGGCGCAAGTCCCGTGGGTCCGGCGGGCGTTGGCACTGCGGCAGGCGGGGGCGCCGGCCCGCGGTGAGGGAGTCCCGGTCGCGAGGGTGGACGGGCGGATGCCGGCCCGCGCCGGGGCGGTGCTCGACGGGCCGGCCGACCGTGTCGGGCACGGCCGTTCGTGGCCGGGATCATCGCGGCGCGGCCGACGTCCGGATTGGGGTTCGGCATCGACCCGAGCAGCCGCACACCCGCCGGGCGCGCGAGCACCACACAGTGCGCCGTGACCGCCGACGGCCCGGCCCGCGCCGTCGTCACCGCGGTCCACGTGGGCGCGCGGCGCCGAGGCGGGCAATCCGCAGAGCTTCCCGGAGGCGTATCCCGACGTGCTCACGGCCGGCACGATCGGCCCGGACGGCGCATGCGCGGCGTACGCGCAAACCCGACCCGTGTCTGGGGCCGGGCCGCACCGGGCGTGTCGGCCCGGGCCGCTTCGCCGGGAGCGGGGCGCGGCCGGCGGCGGTTCGGCGGCATGCGGAAAGGGCTGCCACGGCCGGACCGACCCGACAACGGGTGCTCCGTGTCCCGAGGCAGGCCGCACCAGTGGCCGAACCCGAGCCGGCCCGGCGCCCTTCCGCCCCACCGGCCGACCTGTGTCTTACTCCGCCCGGCCCGGCCGCGCCGCCCCCCACCTACCCCACCGGCGCCCCCCGCGCCGCCAACCGATGCCGGGCCGCGCGTCGTTCCGCCTGGCGGGCCGGGTTTGGCACCGGGGCGGCCAGCAACAGGTTGCGGGTGTACGGGTGTTCGGGGTCGGTGGTGACACGCGCCGCGTCCGCGCATTCGATGATCTCGCCGCGCGACATCACCGCGACCCGGTCGCTCACGTGGCCGACCACCGACAGGTCGTGCGCGATGAACAGGTAGGCCACGCCCGTGGCCTGCTGGAGTTCGACGAGCAGGTTGATCACCTGTGCCCGGGTGGACAGGTCGAGTGCGCTCACCGGCTCGTCGCAGATGATCAGGCGCGGCCCGGGCGCGAGCGCGCGGGCGATGGCGACACGTTGCCGCTGGCCGCCGGAGAGTTCGCGGGCCGCGCGGGTGGCGGTGTCCGCCGGGAGACCGACCGCGTCGAGCAGTTCGCCGATGCGCTCGCGTGCCGCCCGGCGGGTGTGCGTGTGCCGCGCGGTGAGCGGTTCGGTGAGGATGTCCCCGATGGTCATCGACGGGTTCAGCGAGCCGTACGGGTCCTGGAACACCACCTGGATGTCCCGGCTCAGCCCGCGCCGCGCCCGGCGGCCCAGGCCGTCGATCCGGGTGCCGGCGAAGGTGATCGTGCCGCCCGCCACCGGCGCGAGGCCGAGTACCGCGCGCCCGAGGGTGGTCTTGCCGGAGCCGGACTCGCCGACCAGGCCGAGGGTTTCGTGCGCGTGCACCTGCAGGCTCACCTCGTGCAGCACGCGCAGCGGCGGGCGCCGCCGACCGACGGTGCGGTACTCCACCACCAGTTTGTCGACGGCGAGCAGCGGCTGCGCCGGGTCCGCGGCGGCCGTCGCGTTCACCGGTTCCATACGATCACCTCGTTCTCCACCCGGACGCAGCGCACCGCGCCGTCCCGGTGGGTGGTCGGCTCCGGGTGGACCGCGCAACCGGGTGCGGCGTACGCGCAGCGCGGGGCGAATCGGCAGCCGCTCGGCCGGTCGTGCACCGAGGGCACTCGGTCCGCGATGGTGGGCAGTCGGCTCCGGGCGCCGGCGCCGTCCGGGATGGCGGCGAGCAGCGCGGCGGAGTACGGGTGCGCCGGGCGGGCGAACAGGTCCGCCGAGGTCGCGGTTTCGACGATCTCCCCGGCGTACATCACCGCCACCCGGTCGCAGATGTCCGCGACCACCCCCAGGTCGTGGGTGACCAGGATCATCCCCATGCCGTGCTCGCGCTGCAGCGAGCGCAACAGGTCCAGGATCTCGGCCTGCACGGTGACATCGAGCGCCGTCGTCGGCTCGTCCGCGATCAACAGGTCGGGTTCGGCGGCGACGGCGCCCGCGATCAGGATGCGCTGGGCCATGCCGCCGGAGACCTGGTGCGGGTAGGCGGCGAACACCCGGGCCGGGTCGGCGATGCCCACCCGGTCCAGGAGTTCCAGGGCCCGGCGGCGGGCGGCGTCGCGGGACAGGCCCAGGTGCGCGCGCAGCGGCTCGACCAGTTGGCTGCCGATCCGGAAACTGGGGTCGAGGTTGGACATCGGGTCCTGCGGGATGTAGCCGATCCGGCGCCCGCGCAGCGCGTTCACCTCCCGCTCGCACAGCGCCGCGAGGTCACGCCCGTCGAACACCACCCGTCCGGCCCGGATTTCGCCGCCGGCGGGAAGCAGGCGCAGTACGGCCAGCGCGGTTTGCGTCTTGCCGCACCCGGATTCGCCGACCAGGCCCAGGATTTCGCCCCGATCCACGCTCAGCGACACCGCGTCCACGACGGCGGCCTCGCCACCGGGCGCCGGGTAGGCGACCTCCAGGCCGTCCACCACGAGCAGCGCGCCGGTGTCGACGCCCACCGCCCGCTCGCGAGCCGGCCCCCGCACCCGCCGGCGCCGCGTCGCCGAGGCGGGCTTCGGCGCGTCCTCGAAGGCGTCCCGAAGTCCCGCGCCGAGCAGCGTGACCGCCAGCACGGTGAGGGTGATCGCCGCGCCCGGCCACACCGACAACATCGCGTTGTCGTACACGTGTACCGAGGCGTCGTTGAGCATCGCCCCCCAACTGGCCCGGTCCGCCTCGCCCAGGCCGAGGAAGGCGATGCCGGATTCGATGATCAGCGCGAGGCCGAAGATCAGCGACGCCTGGGTGATGATCGGGACCCGCACCACGCGCAGGATGTGCCGCCCCATGATCCGCGGGTCGGACAGGCCGGCCACCCGCGCGGCGTCCACGTACGGCTCCCCGCGCACCCGTTTCACCTCGCCGCGCACCAGCCGAAAGACCGGGGCGGCGGTGAGCACGCCGAGCACGACCATCGAGCCGACCAGGCCGGGCCCCTGCACCGCGACGAGCGCGAGCAGGACCACCACGCCGGGCAGGGCCAGGAACAGGTTGGCCACCCAGCTCGACAGCGCGTCCCACCAGCCGCCCACGTAGCCGGCCGCGAGCCCGGTGGGCACGCCGATCAGCAGCGCCACCCCGGTGGCGATGGCGCCGGCGAGCAGGCTGGTGCGGCTGCCGTACAGCAGTCGGCTCAGTACGTCCCGGCCGGAGCCGTCGCCGCCGAGCGGATGGGTGCCGGACGGGTCGGCCAGGACCGCGTCCAACGCAGCCTTGTTGGGCCCGTGTTCGCTCAACAGGCCCGCGAATACGCCGGTCACGATCACCAGCAGCAGCACGGCCGAGGCGGCGACCGCGATCGGGTCCCGGAGGAAGCGCCCGGCGGGCCCGTGCCGGCGCGGCGCGGCGGCCGGGACGAACTCGGGCGCGGGCTTGCCCCGTTCCGCGAGCTCCACCGGGGCCTCGGCGGTCGGCGGCGCGACCGCCGCGGTCTGGTTGTCGTTCATCTCATGCCGACTTTCGGATCGAGCACGCCGGTCGCCAGATCGACGACCAGGTTGACGGAGACCACGACGCACACGCTCACCAGGACGACCCCCTGCACGGTGGGTACGTCCGACTGCGAGGTCGCGCCGATGGCCAGCGAACCGAGCCCGGGCAGCGCGAAGATCTGCTCGATCACCAGCGCGCCGCCGAGCAGCCCGATGAACTGCAGGCCGACCACGGTCAGCGCGGGCGGGGTCGCGTTGCGCAGCACGTGGACCAACAACACGCGTCGTAGCGGCAGTCCGCGGCTGCGCAGGGTGCGCACGTAATCCCGCTCCAGGACCGTGGCCACCGCGTTGCGGGTCTGCTGGGCGATCGCGGCGATCCCGGAGACGGCGATCGTGGCCACCGGCAGCACCAGCGAACGGGCCCAGTCCACGGGCGATTCGGCGAGCGGTACATAGCCGGTGGCGGGCAGCCAGTCGAGCTTCACCGCGAACACGGCCACCAGCAGGATGCCCACCCACAGGCCCGGGATCGCGAAGCCGGCCACGGCGAGCACGTGCACCGAGCGGTCCACCATCCCGCGCCGGATCGCGGCGAACAGCCCGAGGGCGATGCCGAACAGCGCGCAGACCAAAGTCGCGGTCAAGGTCAGGGACAGTGTCACCGGCAGTTTGGTGCCGATCGAGTCGGCGACGTCCAGACCGGTGGTCCACGAGGTGCCCAGGTCGCCGCGCAGCGCCGCCCACAACCAGTCCAGGTAGCGCGGCACGACCGGCCGGTCCAGGCCCAACTCCACGCGTTTGGCCGCCAGTTGCTCGTCGGTGGCGGACACGCCCAGGATGCCGCGGCCCGGGTCGGGCAGCAGGTCCATCAGGAAGAAGGTCAGCGCGGAGACCACGAGTAGCAGGGCCGCGGCCGAGATCAACCGACGGGTGAGGAAGGTGATCATGGCGACGCTCAGCCGGCGAGCTTGTAGTCGGACAGGGAGAAGAAGGTCTGCCCGGGCTGGTTGCTCAGCGTGATCCGCTTGGCGGAGAACATCACCGTCTCACCGCGAAAGAGCGGCGCGAACCATGCCTGTTCGACCACGTGTGCGTTCAACTGGCGGTACAGCGGGCCCTGGTCCTGGTCGTTCGCCTTGGCGATCCGCGCCAGCAGGTCGACCGCGACCGGGTCGTTGACCTTGAACGGATTGGTCGGCGCGGTCGGCGACAGCAGCGCGTTGGCGTCGATCCAGTTCTGCGTGGTGCCCCAGACGTACATGAACGCCGGGAATCGGCCGCTGAAGTACTGCACGGAGAGCTGGTTGGTGCTCACCGGGGTGTACTCGACCTTGATGCCGACCTGGTTCAACTGCTCGGCCAGCACCGGGTAGATCGCGGGCACGAAGGCGTTCTCGCTGGGCAGGCTGAGCTTGAAGCCGTCGGGGAAGCCGGCCTCGGTGAGCAGCTGCTTGGCGCGGGCCGGGTCGTAGGGATACTTGCGGTCCAACTCCGGGTCGTAGGCCGGGGATCCGGCCGCGAACATCTGCGTGGTGGGGGTTCCGACGCCGGCCATGATGGCCTTGAGGATGCCGGGGCCGTCGACCGCGTGGTTGATCGCCTGACGCACGCGGGCGTCCTTGAGCGGCGGGGCGATCTTGCCGTCCCGGTCGACCAGCCACAGGCCGGTGACCTGGCCGGGTTGGCGGGTCACGGTCAGGCCGGCCTGTTTGGCGGCGTCCATCCGGGCCGGGGCGCCGATGCCGGCGTCGGCCTGGCCGGTGAGCAGCGCGGTGGTGCGGGCGTTGGTGTCCGGGATCGCCTTGATCACGACCTTGTCGAACGGGTACGCGGCGGGGGTGCGGTAGCGCGGGTTGCGGGTGTAGGTGTAGCGGTCGCCGCGGGTGGTGTGGCCGGTGTCCAGGATGTACGGGCCGGTACCCACGGGTTGCGCGTTGGCGTTGGCGTCGGCGAAGGCTTTGGGGCCGACCATCATCCCGGCGACCAGACCGAGGTTGAACAGCAGTGCCGGATCGGGGGTCTTCAGGGCCAGTTCGACCTCGGTGGGGCTGTTGACGGTGACGCCGGCGACGGTGGCGACGGCGAAGGAGCTGGGTCCGTTGCTCGTGGCCATGCGGTCCAGGTTCTGTTTGACCACGGACGCGTCGAACGGGGTGCCGTCGCTGAACGTGACGCCCTCGCGCAGGGTCATCCGCAGGTGCCGGCGCTCGGGGTCGGTGTAGGTCCACGCGGTGGCCAGGCCCGGGCCCACGCTCTGGTCGGGGTTGACCGTGGTGAGCGCGTCGTACAGGGGCTGGAGGTAGGCGAGCATGTTGCCCCCGGCCGTCTTCGCCGGGTCCAGGCTCGCCGCGTCGGCCGCGGCGGCCAGGGTCAAGGTCTTGCCGCCGGCGCCCTTCGAGGTGTTCGAGCCGCCGCAGCCGGCAACGGCGGCCACGACGAGTCCGGCGGTGGCGAGGGCCGCTACGCGGCGGCGTCCCAGGATGGTCATGACTGGTCCTTAGTCGAATTCGCGGGACGAATTCGGGAATCGAATTCCCCGGTGCGGTCGGCCGGCCGAAATGTTGGCCGTTACACGTAACGGAAGCGTGCGGTCGGGATACCCGGCGTATTCACGCGACGGTTACGTGGGTGGATGGATTCGGCTGGGCATTTCGGCCGACCTCGCGGCGTGCTCGAATCGCCGCCGGACGGCCCGGGGGTGCGGGTGGGCGCGGCGGGTGCTGCGGCGGTGCGGGTGTGGTGGGACGAAGGTGGCGCGGGCGCCGGGTGGGGTGGGCCCGGGTGGGCCCGGGTGGGCCGAGCAGGCCAGGCCGGTGGGGTCAGGCCGGGTGGGCCGCCCGCCACGTGTTCGCCTGGGCGGCGATCAGCGCGGTGAGGTCGCCCATCGCGACGTTGTAGTCGACGGTGTGCGTGCCCAGCGGGACGGACAGGCCACTGTCGGGGAACATCCCGGCGCCGCCGGTGATGTCGAACCAGGTCGCGGTGCCGTTCGCGTCCTGGGTGAAGGCGCACTTCCCGCTGATCCTGTCCTGGTATCGGGTGTAGCCCGACGGGTCGTCGGCCAGTTCGTACGCGGACAACACGTGCGCGAGGTGGCCGCGCGGGTTGAGCCAGTTGCCGTCCATCAGGCGGCGGGTGGGCATGTACATGTCCAGCGGTGTCGCCGTGTCGGCCGGTGTGCCGCGCAACAACGCGGCCGGGTTGACGCACATCATCTGGTGCCCCGGTATCGGTGTGCGGCCGAACGCCGATCCGGCCGGGAGCCCGCCGCCGGGCGGCAGCGCGTAGCTGTTGTAGGCCACCACGCACCCGGTCGGGATCGGCGCCTGGGGCCCGGAGCGTACGCACGTGGGGATGTGCTGGAACGTCGAGGCCGGGTCGGCGCCGCCGCCCTGGGTCCCGCCGATCGGCACTTGGAGGTAGCCGCCGAGCAGCACCGCCGACACCAACCGGTCCTGCACGGCCGGGTTGCCGTCGATCTCCTGCTGCATCACCCGGGACAACACGCCGGTGCCCTGGGAGTGGCCCAGGAGCACCACGCCGCGCCGCTGGTGGGTGACCGGGTCGGTGTTGTGGTTGGCCCAGTAGTCGCGCCAGGCGTCCAGGACGTCGCGCGAGCCGGTCTCCGCGTCCAGCGGCACGCCCAGGCCGCCGACCAGCAGCTCGGAGAACGACGCCTGCCGATACATCGGGGCGAACACCCGACACGTGCCGGCGAAGCGGCCGATCTGGTCGAGGGCGGCCGCGAGCGCGCTGTTGGACGGGCTCGGGGGCAGGGATCCGATCCGCAGCAGCGGGTTGGGCAGCAGATCGACGGTGGGGTACGCGTAGAAGCAGTCGATCTGCGGGTTCGCCGGTGCGGCGAACGGCTCGGGTACGCGCGAGCCGTCGGCGCGGACCGAGGTGGCGTCGAGTGTGGTGGTCGCGCCGTTGAGGTAGCGGGCGCTGAACGTGCCGTCGGGGCCCGGGCGTTGCGGGTTGCCGGCGAGGTCCTGATTGCAGGGGTTGGTCGCGAGGCCGGGGCGACAGAGCCAGACCGTCTCCTTGAGCGGGGAGGTCAGGCTCTTGCCGGCCGGGTCGGCGGTCGAGGTGGTGTTGGCCGGGATGTTCGTGGCTGTGTTCGTGACGGTGTTCGCGGCGATGTTCGTGGCGCTGTTCGGCGTGCTGTTCGGGGCGGCGGACGTGCCGGTCGGGATGACGGCGGCGGCCAGGGTCAGGGACAGCGCGCCCAGGGCGAGGAAGATTCTCGATCTGCTCATGGCGTGAGCTCCGATCCAGGTGTCGTGAACTTTCGACGAGATGGAACTTACTAAGGACTAAGTAAATAATCTAGAGTGCCGATGTGACTGAGAATTCGGATGCACGTAAACCAGCCGTCGGCCGCGCCCGGGGCCGCACCAAGGCGCCGACCGCGAAGGGGGAGGAGCGACGTCGGGAGATCGTCGCCGCCGCCTCGGAATTGTTCGCCCGGGCGGGCTTTCGCGGCACCGGTATGGCGGAGGTGGCCCAGCGGGTCGGCATCACCGAGCCCGGCCTGCTCTACCACTTCGGCAGCAAGGAGGGCCTGCTCCGGGCCGTGGTCGAGCACCGGGACCTGCGCAGCCAGGCGTTCGCCCGGGACATCGCCGCGGTGGGCGGGCTGCAGGCCCTGCGCGAGATGCCCGCGTTCGCCCACCGCAACCGCGAACAGCCCGGTCTGGCCAAGCTGTTCGCGGTGCTGCTCGCGGAGAACCTGGATCCGGGCGACCCCGAGCACGACTTCTTCGTCCGGCGCTACCGCGAGATGCGCGCGGTGGTCGCCGGAATGATCCGCGAGGGCCAGCGCGGCGGCGAGATGCGGGCGGATGTGAGCCCGGAGCTGAAGGCGATCGAGATCCTGGCCGCGCTCGACGGCATCGCCTCCCAGTGGCTGCTCGATCCCGAGGAGGTCGACCTGGTGGTCAGCATCGAGGAGTACGCCCGGACGCTGATCCGGGACCTGGCCACCCATCCCGAGCCGGCCGAGACCGGCGCGCCCGAGGAGGTACAAGGATGATCGACGGCGGCGGTCGGGACTTCCCGCCCGCGTTTCTGTGGGGCGCGGCGACCGCGGCCCACCAGGTCGAGGGCGGCCTGACCGACAACGACTGGATCGACTGGGAGAACGCCGGCCGCACCGCCGAACCCAGCGGCGCGGGCATCGACCAGTGGCGCCGCTGGCCGACCGACATCGCGCTGCTGGCCGAACTCGGGCACACCGCGCACCGGATGTCGATCGAGTGGTCCCGGCTCGCGCCCTCACGCGGAGTGTGGGACGCCGCCGCGTTCGACCATTACGCGCGGGTGCTGGACGGCCTGTACGAACACGGCCTCGCGGCGTTCGTCACCCTCCAACACTTCACCCTGCCGAGGTGGTTCGCGGCGGCCGGCGGCTGGCTCGCGCCCGACGCGCCCGAGATCTTCGCGGAGTTCGCCGCCGAGGCCGGGCGGCGGCTCGGGGATCGCATCCCCTTCGCGGGCACGGTCAACGAGCCGCAGATCGTCGCTTTCAACGGCTACCTGAAGGGCAACCACCCACCCGGGTACCGCGATCGGGATCGGATGGTCACCGCCAACGAGACCCTGATGCGCGCGCACGACGCCGCCGTGACCGCGTTGCGCGCGACCGCGCCGAACACGCGGGTGGGCGTGTGCCTGCAACTCCCGCTGGTGCAACCGGCCGACCCGGACAATGCCGCCGACGTCGAACTCGCGGACTGGTACCGGGAGATGCTGGTCAGCCGGCACCTGGAACACCTGCGCGACGCGCCCGATGCGGGCGATTGGGTGGGCGTGCAGTACTACACCCGCGCCCGGGTGAACGCGGCCCTGGAACAGCAGCGACTCGGCGAGCCGCCGGCGGGCACGCCCACCACGCAGATGGGGTGGGAGGTCTATCCGGACGGGCTCACCGAGATGTTGCGGCTGACCGGCAAGACCACCGGTCTGCCGATCTACATCACCGAGAACGGCATCGCCACCACCGACGACGCCGAGCGGGTGGCCTACCTGGACAGCCACCTGCGCGCCGTCCGGGCCGCCCTCGCGGACGGCGTCGACGTGCGCGGATACCTCCACTGGTCCGCGTTCGACAACTTCGAGTGGACACACGGCTACCGCCCCCGCTTCGGCCTGATCGGCATCGACCGCGACAACGACCTGCAACGCGTGATCCACCCCAGCGCACACGCGTACCACCGGGTGATCACAACGGGCCGGCTGGCCGCCCTCCACGAGCCCGACATCGACCCGGCAACCGCCCCGCACGAGCCCTCGGCCGCCGACAGCGCGGGGGCTGGGGCGGGGCGCTTCTCGGCCGGTGGGGCGGGGCTTCGATTCAGGTCCGAAATTTCTGAGTTGTCCGGTCGTTCGGCCGGCTTGTTGAAGGAGATGCTTGTGAGGATCGATCCGCCTGTGGTGCGACTGTTGCAGCGTGTGGCCGCCGGGGCGCAGCCCGAGTCGCGGGATCTGGCGTTGCGGCGCGCGCAGTCGGCCGCCACCATGCGGCTCGCGGCGTTCCCGCCGGGGCCCGACATCGAGGTCACCGAGCACACCGTGCCCGTCGCCGACGGCGAGATCGCGGTGCGGGTGTGGCGGCCGAGGAACCCGCAAACGCCAGTCCCCGCCTACTTCTTCCTGCACGGCGGCGGCTGGGTGCTGGGCAACCTGGACACCGCCGAGGCCGAGTGTGGGCCCGTCGCCTCGCTCGTCCCGTGCGCCGTGGTCCACGTCGACTATCGGCTCGCCCCCGAACACCCCTTCCCCACCCCGCTGGACGACTGCCTGACCGCCTACGCGTGGCTCCTGGAACACGCCGACGAACTCGGCATCGACCCGAACCTGGTCGCCATCGGCGGCGCGAGCGCCGGCGGCAACCTGGCCGCCGCGATGTGCCTGGCGCTGCGCGACCGCGGCCTGCCGCAGCCCAGCCTCCAGGTCCTGGACGCCGCCCCGTTCGACCTCACCCCGATGCCGGACCCGGTCGCCGCCGGCGAACCGGCCCGACCCGGCCTGTCCGTCGCCGAGTTCAACATGTTCGCGCGGCACTACGTGCCGGAGGCCGAGGCCGCCGTCAACCCGCTCGTGTCCCCGCTGCGCGCCGCCGACCTGTCCGGCCTGGCCCCGGCCCTGGTCGTGGTGGCCGAGTACGATCCGCTGCGCGACCAGGCCGAGGACTACCTCGCGGCGCTGCGCGCGGCCGACGTCCCCGCCGCCGGCATCCGCGTACTGGGCCACATCCACGGCGGCTGGGTCGTCCCGGCCACGGTCACCCACACCCTGGTCAACGAAATGCGCGCCGCGGCCCTGCGTCACGCCTTCGCCGGCACCCTGGTCGGCCCACTGACCCCGCGCCTGATCGACCGCCTCGCCGCCGCCGAGCCGGCCCCGCAGCCCGCCTGACCGGCGGCCCGGCACCTCCGGGCCGAACCGGGACGGCGGCCGGCGCCGCACGCCGCGACACGTGCCCGTCGCGGCGCGCGGCGCCGGGTTCAGCGGACCGTGACCTGGTCGACGAAGACGACGGCCCGGCCCGTACCACCCGCGCCCCGACGCTCGAACTGCACGCCGATCTCCCGGATATCGCCGGGCGAGCCGACCCCGGCCAGGTTGAGGGTCAAGGTCGTGGCGTCCGGCCCGAGCGGAACGGCGCCGGCGTCGTACCACGTATTGGCGGCGGTGGTCTTGACGTAGAGCTTGGCCGTGCCGCCCGACGCCGTGGCCCGGACCGTGGCGGTCAGGGTTCGGCGACCGGACAGGTCGAGCTGCGCGCGGCGGTCCACGTACGCCTCCGGGGCCGCGAGGTCGATCTCGACGCCGAGCGAACGGCCGCCCTCACTCGCCCAATCGTTCGTACTCGCGGGCGCGGTCGCGGTGAGGTAGCCGGTCCAGCCCTCGGTACCGGACTCGAAACCCGAGAGCAGGGTCGGCGGGGCGAGCGCGGTGACGTCGTCCACGTACACCGCGCTGCGCCCGCTCGCGCCCGGGGCGGGCCGGAACAGTACGCCGATCTCGCGGACGTCGCCGAGGTCGGCCACGCGGCTCAGATCCAGGCTCAACACCGCGCCGTTCGGGCCGATGCCGACCGCTCCCCCGTCGTACCAGGCCGACCCCGCGCCGGTGCGGATGTAGAACTTGGCGGTGGTGCCGGCGGCGTGGTTGCCCCACTCGGCGGTGCGGACCGTCGCGGTCAACGCCCGGTAGCCCGTCAGGTTTTGCGGGGCGACGCGGTTCAAGTACGCCTCGGGGGCGGCAAGATCGATGTCCGCTTTGAGGGATCGGCCGCCCTGCGCCGCCCATTCGTCCACCGACCAGGGCCCGGCCAGGACCTGCCATCCGCCCCAACCCTGCGCGCCGGACTCGAAGTCCGCGAGCGGGACGGGCGTTCCGGCGGGGATGAGCCCACCCTCGGTACGCGCGGACAGCGCGATCTCACCGCGCGTGATCGTCCACGGGTCGCCCATCAGCCGGGCCGCGCCGATGTTGGCGGTCGGCCGCCACTGGTCGTTCCAAGCCATGAAGTAGGCGGTGGCCGGGAATCGGGTACGAATCGCGTCGATCCACTTCCCGTAGTCCAGCGGCACGTCGATCACCCCACCGGGACCGCTTCGCGGCCCGATCTCGGCGAACGCGAATGGCTTGCCCAGCGCGAGGAGTTCGTCGTACCCCTGAACGGCGGCGGGCTCGCGCACATAGCAGTCCAGGCCGACGACGTCGGTATACGCCCCACCCGGGTAATAGGACGAGCGTTTGCCGTAGTTGCAGTCCGGCGCGTACACCCACAGCAGGTTGTGCAAGCCCTTGACCTCGGTGAGATAGCCGTACATGTCCCGCCACACCGCGGCGAACGTCTGCGGATCCTGCGCACTCCACCAGAACGAGTCGCCGTTCATCTCGTGCAACGGCCGGAACAACACCGGCACACCCGCATCGGCGAGATCGCGCAACCCCTCCGCGACCCGGTCGAGTTCGGCCTGCCAGCGCCGACCGGTCCCGGTGGTGCGGTCGGTGAGCCGATCGAACGTGGCCAACCTGCTGAACAGCCCGCTCCAGTCCGGCTGATCCGGATTGGGCAGGTGGGCGCTGACGGTGACCAGGCCACCGGACGCCGCCCAGTCCTTCAGGGTCGCGTTGCAGGTGTGGTCGATGGCGTTGCCGTCATGCCCGTAGTCACACCCCAGCAGCCCGGGATACGCACCGGTCTGCGCCTTCGACTCCTCCACCTGGTCGAGGGAGAAGGTCTTCCCGCTGTATCCGGCGAACTGTCCGGACACCACCCGGTTCTGCGCCCGATTGCCCAAGTGCCCGAGCCAGTCCCGGACATCGCGGGTGGCGGAGGTGGCCTGCGGATCACTCGGCGGCACCGAATGCGCCCGAGCCGCCGACACCCCCGTCCCCGCCGAAACCACCAACGCAGCCACCAGGGCCGCACATCTTTGCCCCCATCGCGATCGCACGCAGCTCAACCCCCGTCGAAAGTGATCATCACGACGGCACACAGGCTAACCACGTCGGCGACACCAGGACCGATGGCGGCCCACGATCTCGCGGCTTTCGGCTGATGCCACCCGGTGGACGGCCCCAATGCTCGTATTCCGACCACGCCATGGCGAAGCCCCGACGGCAGCGTGCCCGCGCAGGGCGCCCTCTCGGCTTGGACGTCCCCTCCCCCGATGTACCGGCCGACCTGGGGAAGCGGCTGGAGGCAGGCCGGCTACCGGACTTCCTCCGCACCCGGCTGCCGTGACCGGGCGGCCCCGACGTGCGTCGGTGCGCACAACGTTCGGCGGACCGCGTCGCGGAGCCAGCGGTGGGCGCCGTCGGCGGTGTGTCGGGGGTGCCAGGCCATGCCGATGGTCACCACCGGCAGGTCCAGGGGGATGTCCAGCAGGTGCAGGCCCAGGACCTCGGCATCCCGGGTGAGGGGTGAGTGGGCCGCGCCCGGGAGCGCGGCGGGTACGAGGCAGACGACGTCACTACGGGCGGCCAGCGTCATCGCGGCCAGGTGGGCGGGCAGGACGATGCCGACCCGCCGCCGCAGGTCGTGCTCGGCCAGCGCCGCGTCCAGGGGGCCGGTGAACCTGCCGCGGCGACTGACCGCGACGTGTTCGGCGGCGGCGAGCCGAGCCGGCGTCAGCTTCCCCTCGGTCAGCGGATGGCCGGGCCGGACGGCCGCCACCATGCGCAGTTCGACCAGTTCCTCGACCCGGGTCTCCGGGTCCACGTGGTCGATCGAACCGACCTCCAGATCGATCCGGCCGTCGCGCAGAGCGGGCCCGGCCTCCAGTTCCTCGGCCCGGATCCGGAACGAGACACCCGGCGCCTCCCGCCGACCCAGCTCCAGCAGCCCCGGGGCCAGCGCCGCGCCGACCACGTCGGCGGCCTGGAGCGTGAACGTGCCGCGCAGGCCGGCCGGGTCGACGCTCGCGCCGGGCCCGAGCAGCGCCCCCAGGCTGCGGACGACCGCGGCGGCCTCCTCGCGCAGGGCCAGGGCGCGCGGGGTGGGAACCATCGCCTGCCCGGCCCGGACCAGGAGGGGGTCCTGGAGGATGCGGCGCAACCGGGCGAGGTTGCGGCTCATCGCGGCCGGCGAGGTATGCAGCCGCTCGGCGGCGCGCGTCACGCTGTGCTCGGCCAGCAGGGCGTCCAACGCGATGGCGAGATTGGCGTCGATGACCGGATCCGGGCTGCTCACCAGCATTATTCCATTTCAGTCAATGATTCCGTGCCGAAGTTCCCATTGTGGCATCACGGTGACCCTCAGCAGGATGAGGGACGTAACGAACCGGCACGACACACGAGGTTTTCCATGATCGTCATCACCGCTCCCACCGGGAACATCGGCCGTCACCTGCTCTCCGCGCTGCTGAAGTCCGCCCCCGCCGCGGGCGAGGAACTGCGCGTGATCGTGCGCGACCCCGCCCGACTCCCCGAACGGGCGCGCGGAGCCGTCGACGTGGTCACCGGCTCGCATGCGGACGCCGACGTCCTCGACCGGGCCTTCGACAGCGCGGACGCCGTCTTCTGGCTCGTCCCCCCGGACGCCGCCCTGACCCCGCACGACGCCTACATCGGCTTCAGCCGCCCCGCCGTCGAGGCGCTCGCCGCCCACGGCGTCGGCCACGTCGTCGGCGTCTCCGCACTCGGCCGCGGCACCGCGCTCGCCGACCGGGCCGGCATCGTCACCACCTCGCTGGCCATGGACGACCTCATCGCCGAAAGCGGCGCCGCCTACCGGGCCCTGGCCTGCGCGTCCTTCTTCGAGAACTTCCTGGAAGAGGCCGACTCGATCCGCGAGCACGGCTTCTTCACCGACACCGTCGAGGCCGACCGCAAGGCCCCCCTCGTCGCCGTCGCCGACATCGCCGCCGCCGCGGCCGACCTGCTCCTGGACCGCTCCTGGACCGGCACCGGCAGCGTTCCCCTCCTCGGACCCGAGGACCTGTCCGTCAACGACCTGGCCCGCATCATGACCGAGCAGTTCGGCCGCCCCGTGCGCTACGAGCGCCAGTCGCTCGACGACATGTACACCACCCTCGTCGGCTACGGCCTCAACGAGGCGTTCGTGCAGAGCATCGTCGACATGAAGCGGGCCAAGGACCAGGGCCTGGACGCCGGCATCACCCGCACCCCGGAAACCACCTCGCCCACGAGCTTCGAGCAGTGGTGCGCCCAAATCCTCAAGCCCGCCGTCCTGTCCTGACATCCGCCGCCCGGCGCCCGCCGCTCGGCGCCCGGCGAACTCCCCGATACCACCCACCACCCACCTTGGAGGCATCCCGATGTCCACCGACCAGACCGAACCCCCGGTCACCGCGTTCATGCTGGTCAAGACCACCCCCGAGTGGCTCGCCTTGACCGTCGAGGAACGTGTGCACGCCTTCACGACCCAGGTCCTGCCGGCCATCGAGGCCAAGACCACCGGCGTGCGATCACGCTTCTACGACACGGAGTTCTACTCCGTACGCGTCACCGACATCTGGGTATGGGAGGCCGACGACCACAAGGCCTACCAGCTCCTGATCGACGCCCTGCGCGAAACCCCGTTCTGGGACCGCTACTTCGAGATCGTCGACCTCCTCGTCGGCACCGAGAACGGCTACGCCCGCACGTACGGCCTCGAACCCGTGACCACCATCAGCACCTGACCCACCGATGCCACATCACACTTGTGAGGCGACCGGCTGTCGCCGGGAGTTGAGTGAAACGCTCGGCCGGGATTCCCGAATCCCGGCCGAGCGTTTCGCGTTGCCCACTCGCTACGCGCAGGAATCCGTCCACACGTGCGAACGCGGGGACACGCTCCCGTCGAGGTTGCGGCGGGTACCGGGGGGAACGCAGCCGATTTGCTTCTGCAGGTGTTTGTCCGCGAAGTAGGTCACATTGATCAAGGTCTCGCCCGCCGCGGCGCCCTTTCCGTTGTTGAAGACCGATCGTGGCGCCGTGGTGCCCGCCCAACTACAGACGTTCTTCCCCGTGAGCCAGTCGGCTTCGTCTCCCACCCAGGCACACATCCGGCCCCCGCCGTCGGGCTCGGTGAAGAAGCAGACGCTGCCCGGGATGCAGCGGTCATAGGCGACGGGAGTGGCCGGGACCGACGGCGTACCCGCCGAAGCGGACGGGGGTTCCGACCCCTTGGCCGTCGGGGAGTTCGAGTCGTCCGAGCCCAGGAGAAACGCCGTACCCGCCGCCACCACGCAGACCGCCGTGACGAGGGCGGCGGAGAGCAGGAGGCGTTTTCGGCGCGGCGACTCGGGGACCCCGGTGGGAAGTTGCAGCCGCTCGATGCGCCGGAGCAGGGAGCGCGCATCGTGCGGGGCGCGCGCGTCGTGGCTCGGCGCCAGACAGTCGCCGATGATCTCCCGCCACCCGGGCGGCAGTTCTGGAGCCAGGCGCAGATCCTGCTCGCCTCGTACGTAGTGCGTCAGCGCCGTGCGGCGCGCGGCGGCGGTGGGGCCGGGCAGCGGCATGGTCCCGGTGAGCACGAGGTGGGCCAGTACCCCGAACGCCCAGATGTCGGCGGTGGGGCGCACCAGTCGGCCGCGTTCGGTGATGTCGCTCCACAACAATTCGGGCGGGGTGAAGTCGGGTGTGGCGAAGCCGGGCGCGTAGGCGTGGGTACCCTCCAACTCGGCGGCCATGTTGAAGTCGGCCAGCCGGATGGTGCCGTCCGCCATCACCAATACGTTGCCGGGCTTGAGGTCGCCGTGCACCCAGCCGGCCCCGTGCAACTGCACCAGCCCTTCGCAGATCTGGGTGAGCAGCACCGGCGCGGACGGGAGTTGCGGTGTCCGGGTGAGGACTTGGTCGAGCGAGGTTTCGGCATGGTCCAGCACCAGGACGGTGGCGCCGTCGAGGTCGGGCAGATCCGGGTCGTCGACGGTCAGCACGTCGTGCATGCGGATGAGCCGAGGCGCGTGCACGCGGCGCAGCACCTCGATCTCACGCTCCGCCAGGTCGCGCAGGTGGCGCAGTTGGCGCGGCGTGCGCGTACCGGTGGGCAGGAACTTGAGCGCGGCCCGGCGCGGTTCGACCGCCGTGGTCCGACGCGCGGTGTAGACACTGCCGAACCCGCCGGAACCCAGCAGGCGTTCGACCCGCCAGGGGCCGATCTCGTACCCCTCGGGCACAGTCACGGTGCTCGGTCGCGGCTGCTGCCCGGTCACCGCTCCTCTCCGACGCCGGCGGCCTCACCCAGGAGGGCCAGGTCCTCTTCCCGAACCAGATCGAAGCGCAGCGCCACCGCGACCAACGACTCCTTGATGCCGTTGCGCCGCAGGCCCGTCTCCGCGCTTTCCCGCGGTGGCCGCAAACGCAGCTTCACGGCAAGGTAGTTGATGTTCCACTGGACCGTCGCGCGGTTGGCCGCGGACCACCCGGGACGCAGCCGCCGTACGATCTCCTCGGACGTGGGCAGCGCGGTGTGCGCCGGCATGTCGCGCAGTCGCGGCTCGCACAGGGCGACCAGGACCGCGAAGTAGCGTTTGCTGCGATCCAGGCAGAAGGCCGGCACGGTGGTGGCGCCCTGCGGCTCCCACGGCTCCGAACCCAGGTAGTCGTGGCGCGGCGCCCACACCTCGACGGCGAGCAGTTCGTCCGCCGCGGGTAAGAGGATGCGCGCGAACTCGAAGGGAATGGGCGCGTCCAGGCGACCGGGAGCGAGCTTGATGTGCTCACCCGCCCCCTCCGGGTTCTCCACGACATAGGTCTGCCGGCGGTTGAGATTGCTCAACGTCCAGAACGCACCCACGGCCGTGATCTCCCCCGCCAAGCGGGACACCCCCTTGTGGGCGAGCACCAGACTGTGGCTGTGACCCAAGAACTCGGCCTCGCGGCCGAAGACCAGCCGCTCACCGGGAACGAGGCCCACTTGGTCCTGACGTCCCGTACATCCCGGCGGTACCACGATGATGCCGTGCATACATCCCCCATGAGTTTGTCGACCAGCGTACGGCCGCACCCGGTCGTCCATGCCGCGGTTCCAACATCTCGGTTCGTGGGGACAACCGTGGGGCGGGCTCGGGGTGACGGTTCGGGTCGGTAGCGTGGTCGGCGTGCACATACATCCCGAAGTCGAGGCGCTGGTGGCGGAGTTCCCGTGGTTGGGGGACCTCGCCCGGGTCGCGGTGTTGCTGAATCCGGCGAGCGGTGTACCCGATGTGGGTGACAGCGGTGTGGGCGGGCCGTTGTTGTGGCCCGCCGGCGAACCGTGGCCGCAGTGCTCCGTCGGTCACTGGGTCTACCACCGCGACCCGCTCAGCGCGGCGGAGCGCCGGGAGTGGCAGGAGATGGACGAGGCCCGCAAGGCCCGCGCACGCAACGGCACCGGCGCACACAACGTCCTCACGCACGAGGAGGAGGCCGCGCAGAAGCGGATCATGAACGGTGCGAGTTCCCTGGACATGCTCACGTGGGAACGGATCTCGACGCGAGCGGACCCGTGTACCGATCCCGTGGCGATGGTGCCCGTGCTGCAGTTGCGCGCGTGCGATGCCCCTCGCGTCTTCGAGGGAAGCGACACGGACCTCCTCCAGGTGTTGTGGTGTCCGAACGACCACGAACACGAGGACGTGGCCGGCGGATACCCGTACGGCGGCCCGCGGCTCGAACTGCGGTGGCGGCGCAGCACGGAGGAAGGGCTCACCCCGGCCACACCGCCGCAGCCGCGACGGGCGGCGGACGGGTACATCCCGCAGCCGTGCACGCTGAGCCCCGTCGAGGCACAGGACTTCCCCGAGCACGACGACCTTCCGGAGGACCTGCGGAACGTGGTCGAGACCTGGTGCGAGGAGCAAGACTGGGACTACCACGACGACTTCGCCTGCCTGGACGGATGGAAAGTCGGCGGTTGGCCGTCCTGGCACCTCACCGACCTCCAGCGGATCATGTGCTCCCGACCGGATTGCGGACGCCGCATGCAAATGTTCCTGACGATGGACAGCGGCGGTGATCCGTCGCTCGCTGTCGCCCGCTTCGGCGAACTTCGTGTGTTCGTGTGCCCCGACGAACCGGGTCACCCCATCGCCTTGAACATTCAGTAGCCGGTTTCGGCGAAATCCCGCGCTCCCGCTTGGACCATCGCGGTCGCCACCCGCCGCCCCGGGGCCTGCGCGCCCTGGTCGTATCCGGCGGTTTCGCCGCCAACCCGGTGACCTCGAAACCGTGGAAGGCCCTGATGCGGGCGATCGGCAAGGCCCGCGGACCGCTCTACCGGCAACTGACGCCGCGGGCCCACGCCCACCGGCCGGCCTCCCCGTTCGACGGCGAGGGACAGGTGCCCTGGAACGGGGCGCGCAGCCGCGAACTGTTCCTCGACAACACCCCCGCCGTCTCCTTCGGCGCCCGCGTGCGGACCGCTCCGACCGCCGACTACGTCGACGTGCTCGGCCGGATCCAGGTCCCGGCTGATCCTGACCGCGTCGTCGCGGCCGGGCTGGTCGAGCGCCGCACCGACGACAGGGACCACCGCCGCGGCCGATGCCCTTGCCCGCGCACGCGCCGTCCCCCTCACCGAAGCCGAACGCAGCCGACTCACCGCGCACTTGGCCGGCCTCGACCTGGAGGCCGTTCTCCATCTCGCCCAGCGGCCCGCCAACCACAGTTCCGGCGATCCTCAAGCACGCGCGAACTTCACTACCGGGTGAGTGAGTTCGGCCCGGCCCCCCGACCCCGGACCCGAGTACCGGCCGGACGAGCCGAAGGAGGACTCCGGTCCTCGGGCCGGCGGACGATGCGCGCCGAAAGCCCGGGTTCCTAGCCTGGGCGCCATGCCAAACGCAACGCCGCGTGTACCGCGCGCCACCCTCGACCACCCGTCCGATCAACGGATTCACCCGCATTCGCGGGCAGTCAGGCAAGTGCTGCGTACCTTCGTGCCCCTCGTGCTGTGCGTGGGCGCGACCGCCGGCGGCATCGGCACCGCTTACGCGGGATCGGCGACCGACAGCAACCCACCGGCCACCGCGTCGGTCTCCGCCGACGCCGCAGCGTTCCGCTCCCCCGAGGCGGCCCTGAGCCGGGTGGCCCACCCGCTGCGCACCACCGAGCCACGCGGCGGCCTGGTCGATCTCCGTCCGTTCGGCCGCATGGTCGGCGACGCCCGGGTGGTGGGCCTGGGCGAAGCCACCCACAGCTCGCACGAGTTCCTCACCGTCAAGCACCGGGTCCTGCGGTACCTGGTCGAAGAGAAGGGCTTTCGGGCCTTCGCCCTCGAAGCCGCGTGGAGCACCGGAGTGCGGCTCGACGCCTACGTCGTGCGTGGCGAGGGCGACTTGAAGCAGATCATGGACGAGGAGTTCCAGGGCTCCTACCGGTTGTGGAACAACGCCGAGTACCGCGATCTGCTCCAGTGGATGCGCTCGTACAACGTCAAGCACCCCAAGGACCCCGTCCGCTTCATCGGCGACGACAACGGGTTCGCCGGTGCCGATCTGTACGACAAGGTCGGCGCCTACGCGGCCGCCGCCCGCCCCGAACTCGTACCGCAGCTCACCGAGTTGTACCGGGGCCTGCGGCCCACCACCAACGTCGACACATACATCAACGAGTACCTGTCCAAGCCGATCGCCGAACGCAAGGCAATCGCCGAACGCACGGGCCAAGCAGTGGAGTTGCTCAAGCAACGGCCCGGCACGGGCACCGACGCCGACGCGCACGCCTGGGCCGTGCAACACGCCACCGCGATCCACCAGATGACCACGCTGTACGCCTTCGACTGGGACGACCCCCGAAGCATCCCCGAAGCCATGACCTACCGCGACCGGAGCATGGCGGACAACGTCGTCTGGTGGCAGCGGCAGACCGGCAACAAGATCATGCTCGCCGCCCACAACACCCATGTCGCCTTGAACACCTACGCCCCCGCCACTCACCCGAAGGTCCAGGGCGCCTTCCTCCGCGAGCAGTTGGGCAGCGGCTACCTGAGTGTCGGACTCACTTTCGACCAGGGCTCGTTCAACGCCTTCGGCCAGGACGGCGGCATCCACGGCTTCACCGTCGGCCCGGCCGCACCCGGCACCGCCGAATACACCCTCGACCGGGTGCGCTACCGCGACTTCGTGGTCGACCTGCGCAACGCCCCCGCGGAAGCCCGCACCTGGCTTGCCGAGCCGCACACCATCAAGAACATCGGCGCCACCTACCCCGGGATCGCCGACGCCCCACAGATCCGACTCGCGAAGACACACGACGTCGTGATCCACCTCCGGCAGGTGAACGCGGCCGACATGCTCGGCTAGCACGTATCGGGTCGCGAACAATCTGTGCGACTCGTCGTCGAGGCGGTCCGGAAGTTCCGTACGGGTACCGCCGCCCCCGCGGGCGGCGGCTCCGTGCCCATGCGCCCGAGACCCCCGGCGCGCCGCCCCGCCGACGCCGGTCGCGTGGTGCTCCAACGCACCCGGCGGAACCCGAATCGCGGCGTGTGCGCCCCAGATGCACGGCACCACGGCAACCGGCCCCGGCCCGGCGGGCGGCTGTTCGCCACGCGGAGCGCGGTGTGGACGGCGCAGCGGCGGGTACGCCTGCCGTGGCGGGTCCTGGGCCGAAGGCGGCTGAGGGGGAGGCATGGGGGACTATGGAACCAACCGTGACGGCACGGAAGTTCGTTGGCATCACGACCTGCGCGACGGACATCACCCGGGACCCCACACCGAGTCGTCCCCGCCGCCGCACGCGCCGCCCCGTCAGGACGGCCCCCATCACGAACCGCATCACCCTCCCGCCCACCAGCCGCATCCCCAGCCGGTCCACGACGCGCCGCACCAGCCGCCCGCACACGACGGGAACGCCGGCCATCACAGCGACAAGCACGGCTATTGGGACCACAAACCCGATGACCACGGCGACAAGCACAGCCACACGGATCACACACCCGGTGACCACGACAACAAGCACGGCTACCAGGACCACAAATCCGGTGACCACAGCCACCCGCCGGCCCCTCGTCACGCGCAGCCCGACGCCAGGCCGTACCAGGCGAATCTCGACGCGCTGGACGCCGCCTACGCCGCCGACTCCGACGTCGCGTCCCTGAGCGGCGCCTTCGCCGGCGACGTGAGCCTCGGCCTGCTCGACGCCGCCTACGCGGGCGACGCGGACGCGGCCGGGTTCGAGGGGCCGGTCTCCGGTGCACCGGACGGCTGGGCGGGTTCCGGTGATCCCGACCCGACCACGGACGCGGATGGCGGCCCATGGCTCACGTGAACGGACAGCGGCAAGCGGTACCGGGCGGAGCAGGCGGAAGGGACGGGGTACCCATGACCCAGCAGGGCGGCATCGATCTGAGCGGAGTCGTCAACCGGCCCAGTCCCGGGGCGGTGCTGTGCATGGTCCATGAGATCACCGAGCGGCGCGAGAACTTCGGCGCCGAGGTCAGCGCCCTGCGCGTCGTGGACATCTCGCGCGCAGGCTGTTCCTCACGGGACCGGCGACGGCGACGTTCGGTCCGCCGCTCGCCCTCCAGCTACGCGGTCTGCGCATCCACGGAGCACTGCCCCTGCGCGGACAGATCCTGGAGATCGACGCCGACGCGATGAAAGCCGACGGCAGGGTCAAGTGCTTCACCAACATGCACACCGGACAGAACGTCAAGGCGATCTTCAGGGAGATCGTCGTCCCCCTCGCCGGTGATCGGCGTCTCGCTGTGGCTCGTCTGGATGGCCTGGATCTTCTCGATCTGACCTCGAACGGATGACCCGTGGTGACCGCGTGTCCTGGGGTTCGACGTCCGTCCGGTGCGAATCGGGGTGGATTTCGGAGGGACGGGTTCAGAGGCGGTAGCAGCCGTAGGCGCGGGGGGCGGGGGCGCCGGGTGGGATGGGGAAGGGGCTGGATCTGGCGGGTGGGGCGCCGTCGCTTGGGAACCAGACGCCGTCGTCCGGTACGAGGAGGGCGAGCGAGGCCGTCCAGGTGGGTTGGGCCGGGTCGAAGGGTTGCACGCGGGCTTCGCCGGTGTCCGGGTCGATGTGCTCGATCGTTCCGGGCGGGTGGGTTCGGCGCAGGCTGTCGCTCGTGTGTTTCGCCTTGTCGCCGACGCCGAAGCGGCCGGGCCTGGGCGGAGGCGGGATTCGGCGTACGTCGTCCGAGGGCATGACCCAAATGACCCGGCCGCCGCGCGGTTGCACGGTGAGCTTTTGGCCGCCGTCCGGGAGGGGCTGCGCCATGAGGATCTGGCCGGGCCGGCGTACCTCGCGGATGGCGTCGTCGGTCGGTTCGACCCAGTCACCCTCGCGATACATCACGGCCCACCCCCGCAATTTCGGCGGATTCGTCTTCCAACACCCGCAGGTGGCCGCAGTGCGTCCGGAACTCGGTGCCGCCGGCGAGGCGCACGAACGCCTGGAGGTTGATCACGGCGGCGAACGTCCCGATCCGGCCGGAGAGTTCGCATCGGACGGCGCGCTTGCCGTTGGCCTTCCAGAAGCGGGCCACGTGGTCCGTGGTCCAGTCGTGCGGGTCCTCGGGATAGTTATCTACGGTGGGCATACCTGTCCTCTCGGTTGCCGCCAGTACTGATTCGGCCACTCTGTGAACAAGCATCGATCCGACGCCTAGGCTGCAATAGCCATTGGGGTTTACGTGACCTGCCATAAAGGGGGGATCCATGAGCGACGAGGCCCAGGAAGATGCGCCGGTCGTAGAAGTGTTCGGACGCATGGTCGCCACGCTTCGAGAAGCCGCCGGATACCGGCAAGCCGAACTCGCGCGTGCCACCTACGGTTTGAGTGCCACACGGCTGAACCAGATCGAGCGAGGCACCGGGCACCCTCCCACTATGGCGAACGCAATCGCCTTGGACACCGCGCTCAAGACGGGCGGCCTCCTCACGAAGCTGTGGAAGCACTTGACGACCCGGGTATTTGCGGCGTGGTCACAGCCCTTCATGGATTTCGAGAGCACTGCCGTCGAGATCCGCAAGTACCTCGTCCAGTTCGTACCCGGGCTACTCCAGACGGAGAACTACGCTCGGGCTCTGCTGCGTGGAGGTCGAACCCTCCGAGACGATGCGCATCTCGAAGAACGAGTCTTCGGACGTTTGGGTCGACAAGAGCGGCTCAGCGGTCCGGAAGCGCCACACCTATGGGTAGTTCTTGACGAAGGTGTCATTCGCAGGCCGGTTGGCGGCCCAAACACCATGCGGCAGCAGCTCGCGCGGCTACTCGAAACCGAGAACGACAGCCGAATCAGCGTGCAGATCCTCCCCTTTGACGAAGGGGAACACGCAGGTATGGGTGGCTCATTGACGCTGCTTACGATGCCGGAAGGTCGCAAGGTCGCCTACATCGAAGGTGCCGGCGTCGGACGTATGATCGAGGACCCGATCGAGGTCGAGCAGTTCGCCGTAACTTACGATCGGCAACGGGCACGAGCCCTACCGGTAGGTATGTCCATGGACATGATCCGAGAAGCTATGGAGGGCCTAGACCATGCTCGCTTCCCACGTTCAGCCCGAGCCCTACGCCTGGCGAAAGTCCAGTCACAGCGACCAGGACGGGGGAGATTGCGTGGAAGTCGGCACCGCCACCTCCCTCGTCCCCGTTCGTGACAGCAAGGACCCGGAGATAGGCCGGCTCATATTCGGCGCCGCCTCGTGGGCGGCGCTGACGGCTTCGCTGCGGGCCTGACATCCCGTCAGCCCGGTGTCGTGTGGCCGGCGCGTGTGAAGCGGGCGCCCCACTCCCGGATGTGTGCGGCGAACTCCGGTGGGCCCAGGATCTCGAACTCGGCGCCCACGTTGCCCAGTGCCTGGGTCGGCCAGTCGAGGGACGTAGAGGTCATCGTGAGCAGACAACTGTCCGCGTCGAGCGGTTCGATCGTGCCCCAGCGGCCGACCAGTTGCCGCACGTGCGAGGACGGCGCGTGCACACGGACCTCGACCGTATACGGAGCCGGCGCCCCGCTCGCCGCCCGAACGAAGGCCACGGCGTCGTCGGCCGGTAGCGGGCGCGGTCGAAAGCGCGCGCCGGTCGCCGTCGGGTCGGTCAACCGGTCGAGGCGGAAACTGCGCCAGTCGTGCCGAGCGAGGTCGTAGGCGACCAGGTACCAGCGTCCGCCGAGCGCGACGACGCGGTGCGGCTCGACCTCGCGCTCCGTAGGCGCGGATCCCCTGGCCGTGTAGCCGAACCGCAGCCGCTCCTCGTCTCGGCACGCCTGCACGATCACGGTGAGCACCCCCGCCGCCACGACCGGCCCGGACACGGCGGCGGAGAGCGTCATCGCGCGCAGGGCGTCCACCCTGGCCCGCAGCCGGGGCGGCAGGACCCGTACCACCTTGGTGAGCGCCCGCAGCGACGCCTCCTCCAACCCCGCGATCCCGCTCTGCGCCGCGTCGCCGATGCCCACCGCGAGGGCCACCGCCTCCTCGTCGTCCAGCAGCAGCGGCGGCAGTACCGCGCCGGGCGCGAGCTGGTAGCCGCCGTCGGTACCCCGGGCGGCGTTGACCGGGTAGCCGAGTTCGCGCAACCGCTCGATGTCGCGGCGCAGCGTGCGTTCGGAGACCCCGAGCCGGTCGGACAGTTCCGGGCCGGACCAGTGCCGATGGGTCTGCAGCAACGAGAGCAGTCTGAGGGTCCGTGAGCTGGTGTTCGCCATGCCGACAATCCTGCCCGGACTTCCGGTCGGAAAGTGACCGGAAGCCTCCCTAGAGTCGATCTCGAAGGTCACACCCGAGGCAAGGAACAAGACACGTGATCACTCGTGAAGTCCGACTGACCGCCCGAATCACCGGTACGCCCACGCTCGACCATTTCGCCGTCGCCGAGACCGAGGTGGACGGCGAGGTGCTGGTACGTACCGACCGGATCGGGCTCGCCGCGACCTACCTGGAGCTGATGCGGGCCGACTGCACCATCCCGGTGCCGGCCTGGCAGCCGGGGCAGCGGGTGGGGGTGGCCGTCGTCGGTACCGTGGTCCGATCCGACAGCCCCGACCTCGAAGTCGGCGACCTGGTGCAGTCGATGGCCGGCTGGAGCGAGTATTCGGCCGGACCGGCCGACTCGTACCTCAGGCTCGACCGCGAAGCGTTCGCCGACCCCGGCCACCACCTGGGTCAGGGCCCGACCGCCTACTACGGGATGGCCGACGTGGCGGGCGTGGGCGAAGGCGACGTGGTCTTCGTCTCCGGCGCGGCGGGCGGGGTCGGCTCGCTGGCCGGGCAGATCGCCAAGTGCCGCGGCGCGGCACGGGTGATCGGCAGTGCGGGCAGCGCGGCGAAGGTCGACTGGTTGGTGAACGAGTTGGGCTACGACGCCGCCTTCGACTACCACGACGGCCCGACGGCCGAACGGCTCGCGGAACTCGCGCCCGACGGCATCTCGGTCTTCTTCGACGTCGTGGGCGGCGAGCAGTATCGGGGCGCGCTCCAGGCGGCCCGCCCGGGCGCACGCTTCGCCCTCTGCGGGTCGCTGTCCAGCCAACTGGGCGACGCGGCGGACCGTTTCCCGCAGCCCGACCGCGCGGCGGCCGAGGCCGCGGGCGTCGAACTGCTGCCGTTCTCCTGCCACCACACACCGGATCAGATCGCGGCTTGGCGCAAGCACTTCGGCGGTTGGCTGAGCGAGAGCCGGTTCGTCTACCCACAGACGGTCGTCGAGGCCGGAATCGCCGACGTACCGCAGGCGTTCCTCTCCCTGCTGCGGGGCGCCTACCGCGGCAACGTCTCGGTACGGCTGCCGTAGGCACCCGTCCCTGCGCCCCCTCCCCGCACCGAACCGACCACAGCAGCCCCACGCCGGGAAGTCGGGTGCTCGGCGGGTCGATTGTCCCCTCGGCCCCGGGTGCCGGATCGGTCCGCAGGTCCAAAGGCGCGGATCGGTCGCGACCGGGGCCGTCGTGCGCGTATCCTCCGGCTCCTGCCAACTTCGTGATCTTGGAGGCCCTTCGTGCCCACCCTGCCGTGGACCGTGCCCAACGCGCCCGGGGACACCACGTCCGCCCTGGTCATGGCGTCGCGTTTCGAGGTGCGCAGCCTCAAGGACGTACCGCGCTTCTTCACCAAGTCGCTCGCCGCCTGGCGCCAGGTCAAAAGAGCCCCCGGCTGCCTGGGCGCCTCCCTCATCGCCCGTCCCTTCAAGCGCACCTTCCTGACGCTCTCCGCGTGGGACGACCGCCAGTCGCTCATGACCTTCAACGGCACCGATCCGCACCGCGGCATCGTGACCGCGATGCGCCCGACGATGAAGACGTCGACCTTCGTCTTCTGGAACGTCGAGGTCGGCGACCTCCCCATCAACTGGGCCGACGCCGAACGCCGCATCGCGGAAAAGGCCGCGACCCAACCGGACGCCGGCTAGCACTCGGCGGCGGCTCCCGGGGGCCGGAACGGCCCGACGGCGGTTGCCGCGGGGTATACGCGATCGACCGACACCCTGGGCCCGGGGTGTCGGTGCGACCAAGCGAAAGTGCCGTATTCGGCTGAACGGAACACCGGTTCAACGAAGTGACCGGGGCGTACTCCTGGTATGACTACCTATTCACGACTCGCAGTCGGCGACAGTGCCGCCGTCGGGGCCGACGTCGCACTGGTCGATCCCGGTGCCACCGAAGAGGGCGTCGACGCCCGCTCCACCCTTGAGGATGTCGTTCCCGGCGTCGCCTTCCAGCGTGTCGTTCCCGTCGCCGCCGATCAGCAGGTCGTCGCCGGCGGCGCCGCGCAGCTGGTTGTCGGCGGCGTTGCCGGTGATGGCGTCGTTGTACTGACCGCCTCGCACGTTCTCGACGTCGGAGTGCACGTTGATGTTCGTGTAGCCGTTCTGGCCGTCGTCGGCGACGTCGTCCAGGGTCACCGTCACCGGGCCGGTGGCCAGGGTGAAGGCGATCTCGTCCCGACCGGCGCCGCCGAAGACCTCGCGCGGCGCGGTCGAGGTGGGGTCGTACACGACGATCGCGTCGTCACCGTCGCCACCTCGGGTGACGGTGCCCACCCTTGCGTAGAGGACGTCGTCCCCCGCGCCGCCGTCGAGCTCGCAGCGCGACGCGTCCACGACGTCGTCGTCCGCGCCGCCGTTCACACGGCAGTTCACGCCTGCCCTACCCGTCAGCTGAACGATGTCGTCTCCGGCACCGAGGTCGACGACGACCGAGGTGAAGTTGGCGCTCTGGCAGACGGCCGCTCCGGAGGCGTTCTTCGTGCAACCGTTCCCGACCGTCACGCCACCGCCGGGGGTGGAGTCCGACACGGTCCAGCCGGATGCGGATCCGGTGACCGTGACGAGGTTGTCCACCGCGCCGGCCGAGGTCGCGTGCAGCACACCGTCGTTGTCGACGTACACCGCGGTGCGCGCGACCGCGGCAGCCGATCCGGATGTGCCGGCTCCGGCGATCCCCGTTCCGGCAATCCCGACCGTCACGAGCAGCGCGGTCGATAACCGCGCTAACCGACGTCCATGAGACATCGAAGTTCCTCTCCTTCTCTCACTCTTCGCGCGTATACCCTTCCGGGGGACGCTCGAGATGACACGAACACCGCCACGTCGCGCGGCCATTGGCGGCCCGCGTACGAAACGGGCCCAGGGGAACATCCCTCGTGGACCCGCGACGGCGTGGGCGTCTACCCACGCGTCACAGAATCCCCTTCCGGAACATCCGCCACAGCGAGGATTTCAGACAAAAAATTCGAATAGTGACGATCTTGGTGTCGGCGGCGCGCGCGGTCAGTAGACGCCCCCAGGGCCGCTTCGAACGCCATTTCGAGTGCTGTTCCGCCGGTTTTCGGTCAACCCATCCCACCTCCGACCCGGCGGATACATCCCGAGGTCATCCGAACAATCCGAACAGGACACCCGAGACCGTGCACCGGAGTGGCCCGATCTCGGCGGCTCGGTGACCAACTCCCTTCGGGGAAAGGTGAGTTCGAAGATCCGGTGGCGGCTTTCGGTGACCCGCACGAGCCGGCCCGGTGCCGCGTTACCGGGGTCCTCGGTCGGGCAACGGGGTGCGTGGGCGCAGGCGTTCGCCCTGGGGGCCGAACATGATCAGGTATTCCACCGGACCGCCGGGGCCGGCGTTCGCGACTCCGTGGGCGGTGCGGGTGTCGAACTCGGCCGTCTCGCCGGCGGTCAGGACGAGGTCCTGGTCGCCGAGGGCCAACCACAGGCGCCCGTACAGGACGCACAGCCATTCGTATCCGTCGTGGGAGACCTGCCGAGGCCGTGCGGGCGGGGCGTCGACCGCCGGCAGGACGTGTTTGTGGGCGTGCAGGCCGCCGACGTAGCGGGTCAGCGGCAATACCGCCTTGTCGTCGCCGGCGCGCTGCGGTGTCGCAGGGCGTGGTCCGGCCGGGCCAACGGGTGCGGTGCCGGCCAGCTCGTCGAGGGAGACGTCGTACGCCTTCGCGAGGCGCAGCAGCACCTCCAGGGTCGGTCTGCGCCGGCCGTTCTCGATCCGGGACAGCGTGCTCGGCGCGATGCCGGTCGCGCGGCCGACGGCGGTGAGCGTGGCGCCGCGCCGCTCGCGCGCGAGCCGCAGGCGCGGGCCCATGGCCGCCAGAGCGTCGGCCATCCCGCCGTCCATCCCCGGCCCCGGCCCCGGCCCCGGTCCCCTCCCCGACTCCGACTCCGACTCCGACTCCGACTCCGACTCCACCATCCCGCTCCCTCCGCCCGTGTCACCTCCACCCCCTGTCCTGCAAGTTTGCCAGGATGGCAATGCCGCTCGCCCTCCGCACCCACCGCGCCGCATGATCGGTGGGTGACCGCGGCCGGCCGTGAACCGAGGAGCCGCCCGTGAACCGAGGAGAAGCGATGCACCACCCCGCGCCGTCCGCCGACCGACGCCACCGCACCATCGAGGCCCCCGCCGGGCGTCTGCACCTGGTCGAGCAGGGCACCGGACCGCTGGTCCTGCTCGTCCACGGCTTCCCCGAGTCCTGGTACTCCTGGCGCCGGCAACTCCCGGCCCTCGCCGCGGCGGGCCACCGGGCCGTGGCACTCGACGTACGCGGCTACGGCCGCTCCTCCAAGCCCGCCGCCCCCGACGCCTACCGCATGCTCGACCTGGTCGCGGACAACGTCGCCCTGGTACGCGCCCTGGGCGAGGAGCAGGCAGTGATCGTCGGGCACGACTGGGGCGCCAACATCGCGGCGACCTCCGCCCTCCTCCACCCCGAGGTCTTCCGCGCCGTCGCGCTCCTGAGCGTGCCCTACGCCCCGCCCGGCGGCCCCCGCCCCACCGACGTCTTCGCGCAGATGGGCGGCGACGAGGAGTTCTACGTCTCGTACTTCCAGGAGCCCGGCCGGGCCGAAGCGGAGATCGAGCCGGACGTCCGGGGTTGGCTCGCGGGCTTCTACGCGGCGCTGTCCGCCGACACCATGCCGGCCCAGGGCGCGCCCGACCCGCACTTCGTGGCCCGCGCCGGCGGCCGGCTGCGCGACCGCTTCCCCGCCGGCCGCCTGCCCGCGTGGCTGACCGAGGACGAACTCGACGTGTATACAGGCGAGTTCGAGCGCACCGGCCTGACCGGTGCCCTCAACCGCTATCGCAACATGGACCGCGACTGGGCCGACCTCGCCAACCACGCCGGCGCCCCGATCAAGCAGCCGTCCCTGTTCATCGGCGGCGCCCTGGACGCCTCCACGACCTGGATGGCCGACGCCATCGCCGCCTACCCCACCACCCTCCCCGGCCTGACCTCCTCCCATGTCCTGGACGACTGCGGCCACTGGATCCAGCAGGAGCGCCCCGACGAGGTCAACCGCCTCCTGACCACCTGGCTCGCCGGCCTCCGGGGCTGAATCACCCGCCGCGACCGAATCACCCGCCGCGCCGGCCGGACTTCGCCCGAGGGCGCCCCCGGCCGGCGCAGCGGCCGGTCAGGACAGGCCGGAGCCCAGCGCGAGGAAGGCACAGATCAGTACGAACAGGATGGCCAGCAGCGGCGCGGCGAAGCGCAGGTATTGGTTGTAGCCGACCTTGGCCAGCGACACCCCACCCATGATCACCGCCGTCGTCGGCACCCACAGATTCATCCACCCCGACGCCGCCTGCCATGCCGTGACAACCAACGCCCGTGGCACATCGGCGAAATCGGCCAGCGGCGCCAGGATCGGCATCGCCAGCGTCGCGTGCCCCGAGGTGGACGGGATCAGGAACGCCAGTGGCAGGTTGACCGCGAAGATCAGCAGGCCGAACACCGCCGATGTGGAATCGGAGACCGTGCTCTCCATCGAGTGCAGCACGGTGTCGGTGACCAGAGCGTTGTTCATGATCACGGTGACCCCGCGGGCCAACATGATGATCAGCGCCGGCGAGATGAAGTCCGCCGCGCCCTGGATGATCGTCTCGGACAACTTCTTCTCGCCCATCCGGGCCAACAACCCGACGATGACCGCCGCCACGATGAACAGCGCCGCCAACTGGGCGAAGGACCAGTCGAGTTCCCACCCGTAGGGGGTGGCTTCGGCATCGCCCGTGAGGACCTGCGCCCACGGGATGATCGAGAAGATCATGAACACGAACGTGATCGTCACCGCGACCAGCACGATCTGGTGCGTCCGGGTCAACGGCGCCGGATCCGCGCCGGTCGCCGCCGCCTGCGCCTGTTCGCGGTCCCCCGGCAGGAAGCCCACGAACGAGCGGGACGGATCGGCCTTGACCCGGCGCGCGTAGCGCACCACGTACAGGATCGTCACCGCCGTCAACACGATCAGCATGATCAACCGGAGCACGATGCCGTCGCCCAGCGAGATCCCCGCCGCCGACGAGGCCACGCCGGTCGCGAAGGGGTTCACAGTGGAACACAGCACGCCCACGCCCGCGCCCAGGATGATCGTGCCGGTGGCCACCATCCGGTCGTAGCCGAGCGCCAGCATCAGCGGCACGATCAGGCCGTAGAAGCCGAGTGTCTCCTCGGCAAAACCCTCCACCGAGCCGAGGATGGAGAACACCGTCATGATCGCCACGATCAACACCGCGCCGCGTGTGCGCAGTCGATGCGCCAGCCGGGCGATGCCCCGATCCAGCGCGCCGGTGGCGAACACCACCGTGATGAACGCCCCGATCGCCAGCACGAACAGGAACACCGCCGCGCTGCCGTACAGATCACCGGAGTTGTCGGGCGCGACCTGTCCGCTCTGCCCGTCCTTGATCCCGTACAGGCCGTTGACCGGCGACAGGAACAGGTCGTTGAGCCGCTGGATGAAGTCCTCGGGCGACTTGGTGTGGTGGTAGCTGCCCGCGATCGGCTTACCGTCCTCGCCGCGCCGGTACTCGCCCGTCGGAATCGCGAACGCCAGCGCCCAGACCGCGATCGTCACGATCGCCAATACCGTCAGCGCGCTGGGAAAGCGGAACCCGCGCTTCGGCGAGGGTGTTTCATCCTCGGCCTCGGTCGGCGGGGCTTGGTCGGTGCTCACGCGGTGCTCCTCGCGGCTGCTGGTGGTTCGATGTGGCTGCCGGTGGTTCGTGGGGCGTCGGGGTCGAGGCGGTGGCGACGCGGGCGCCGGGGCGGGTCCCGCGTGTCCCGCCTCAGTCGCGCCGGAACCGCTCGGCGTATGCCGTGAAGAAGGCCGCCTCCGCGATCACCGCGTCGCGCAGTTCGCTCACCAGGACCCGCTCGTTGGGCCCGTGCAGGTTGCACATGCTGTCCTGCGCCCCGAACAGCAGGATCTCCGCGCCGGGTTGAGCCGCCGCCAGGCTGTTGACCAACGGGATGGACCCGCCCGCCGCCGCGTGTACAAGCTCCTCGCCCCACGCCGTGCGCAGCGCCTCGTGCGCGGCGGCGTAGGCCACGCCGTCGGTGGCCGCCGCGAACCCCGACCCGGGCGCGCCGGCCTGAGTCACCGTCAGCGGTACGCCGAACGGCCGCAGGCCTTCCAGGAATTCGATCAGCAGGCGCTGTGCCTCGGCCGGGTCCTGGGCCGGGTGGCAGCGCATGTTGAGCTTGGCCCGCGCGGAGGGGACCACGGCGGAGGCCGCGCGTTCGACGGAGGGCGCGTCCAGGCCGGTCACCGTGATGGCCGGGCCGGACCACAGGCGCGAGCCGAGATTGCCGGTGCCGATCAGCGGCATGCCGGCACGGATCCCGGCGAGCCGACGGAACTCCTCCTCGCTCCAACCGCCGCCTGCCCACTGCTCGCGGCGCAGGCCGGGCACGGCGACGTCGCCCTTGGCGTCGTGCAGGGCGGCCAGCGCGTGCAGCAGTACCAGGAGCGCGTCCGGTGCGGCGCCGCCGAAGTTGCCGCTGTGCTTGGCCTCTTCGAGCGTGTGCACCTCGACGATCACCTCGACCACGCCGCGCAGCGCCACGGTCAGCGTGCCGGTGCCGGGGCGGATGTTGCCCATGTCGGCGATCACCATCGCGTCGCAGGCGAACTCGTCCGGGTGCGCCTGGGGGTAGTCGTCGAAGTCGCTCCCGTACTCCTCCTGGCCCTCGAACACGATCCGGATCCCCACCGGCGGCCGGCCGTCGAACGCCCGCAGCGCGCCGACGTGCACGATCAGGTTCGACTTGTCGTCCGCCACCCCGCGCCCGTGGATCGCCCCGTCGACATCGGTCGGCTCGAACGGCTTGGTCGTCCACAACGCCTCGTCGCCGGCGGGCTGTACGTCGTAGTGCCCGTAGAGCAGCACGGTCGGCGCGTCCGGATGCGGCGGCGGGATGTGGCCGGTGATCACCGGGGAGGTGTCCGGCAGCCGCAGCGCCGCGATGTCCTGCACGCCGGCGTCCCGCAGCAGGTCGACCACCAGGTCGTGGGCCTGGGTCACCGGCTCCGGCGGGTAGCCGGGGAAGGCGATCGACGGGATCCGGGTGAGCCGCCGCAGTTCGGCGCAGAGGTCGTCGAGCATCCCGTCGACCCGGGTGGTCAACTCGTCCATCGTGGTACTCCTTGGCCGCCCCGCACGCGGCGCGCCGATCGCGTCGCCCGGCCCATACTCATGCAAACCGGGCACACGGTCAGGGTTCGGCGCGCCTGCGGGGGCGCCCTCACCCGGGTGGGCGCACGGATGCGGCGGCCGATCGAGTGAGGGTGGCCCGGGGTCGGGGCGGGGGCACGCACGGAATCGGCCCCCTGCCTCGGACGGGAAACGAGGCAGGGGGCCGACGGCACCGCGTCACGGGGAGACGCGGTGGGGGTGGGCGGTCGGGTCAGTCCCGTTGCGGACTGATCCGACCACCCAGGTACAGGAATCGCCCGCCGGTGCCGAAGGAGGCGAAGGTGAGCGGATGCCAGGTCGGCGACCCGGGCAGGCGCACCGCGAACACGTCCTCGGCGACCGGCACCATCCGCATCTCGGTGACCGCGTCGGGCAGGGTGTCCGCCAGCGGCCCGGTCAGCTCGCGGCGGAGCACCAGACCGTCGGGCGTCACCGTCACCTCGTCGCGCTGTGCGGCGCGTTCGTAGACCCCGACGTAGCGGTCCACGTCCACGGCCGGCGGCTCGGCGGGCGGCGCGAACGGCTCGTTCGGTGCGATGCCCGCCACCTCGGCGAGGATCTCCGCGAACAGCTCCTCGGAAAGCACCTCCCCCTGCCCGCCGTTGGTCAACAGCGCCACCGCCAGGCCGTGTTCGGGCAGTACCTGGAGGAAGGCGAGCTGGCCGACGGTGCCGCCGTTGTGGCCGCACAGCTCCTGTCCGTCCACCGACCACAGGCGCCAACCCAGACCCCAGGCGGTGCCGGTCAACGCGGTGTCGGGTACGTCGACCTGCCGCTCGCGCATCGCGGTCGTGTGCTGCGCGGCGAGCAGTCGGCGGCCGTCGGCGGCGAGGCCGTCGGTCAGGTGCAGCCGGGCGAAGGCGAGCAGTTCGGCCGCGGTGGAGGAGATCAGGCCGGCCGGTCCGAGGCAGCGGGGCAGCCCCGAAACCGGTGCCACGGTCGGCGCGCCGCCGCCTTCGGAGACGTGTCCGATCGCGGCGCTGAGCAGTAGCGCCTCCTCGGGCAGCGTGACGGTGCGGGTCAGCCCGAGCGGGACGCTCAGCCGTTCGCGCAACACCTCGTCCCAGGTCTTGCCGGTCAGGTGCTCGATCACCCGGCCGGCCAGCACGAAGCCCGCGTTGCAGTACGACCAGCCGGCGCCCGGCGGGAAGACCTGCGCGACGTCGACGAGGGTGTCCACGTAGCGGGCCACGCAGTCGTCGCCGCGCCCGGTGTCGGGGAAGTGGTCGCCGTCGATGCCGGAGGAGTGCGTGAGCAGGTGGCGCATGGTGATGCGCTTGGGCAACTCCGGGTCGGACAGCCGCAGTTCCGGCATCAGCTCGGCCAACGGCTGGTCCAGGTCCAGCAGTCCGTCCTCGACCAGCTGCATGACCAGCGTGGTGGTCCACACCTTGCTGATCGAGCCGATCTGGAAGACCGATTCGGTGGTGACCGGGACGCCGGTGTTCAGGTTGAGGACGCCGTGGGCCGCCTCGATCAGGTCGTCGGGGCCGTGGTCGCCGAGGCGCAGGACGGCGAGCGTGGCGCCGGGGACCTGGTGGCGCGAGGCCAGCGTGGACAGGCGGCGCTGCCAGTGCGCGGCGTCCAGGCGTGCCGGGCGGGTGCGGCCGGCGGGGCCGGCGTACTGCTCGACCCAGTCGATGATCCGCCGGTTCCAGTCGAGGCGGTGCGAAGGGCGGCCCTGCAGGATGAACAGGTGCGAGCCCTCGGGGTAGAGCACCATCCGGGTCGGCACGCCCTGCTCGCGCAGCGCGCTGAACCACTGCTGGGCCTGGCCGACGGGGCACCGCATATCGGCGCCGCCGTGCACGATCAGGGTCGGGGTGCGTACGTCGCCGACCCGGGTCAGCGGGTTCATCGCGGCGTAGCGCTCGGGCTCGTCGCGGTAGCTGATGTCGCCGAATTCGGCCCGGGCGAGGAAGGTGCCGGCGTCGGAGGTGCCGGAGATGCTGACCAGGTCGCTGACCACGCCGCCGGCGACCGCCGCGGCGAAGCGCCGGTCGCGGCTGGTCAGGTAGCAGGTCATGTAGCCGCCGTAGCTGTAGCCGGCGACGGCGAGCCGGTCGGGGTCGGCGATGCCCTCGGCGACGAGGGTGTCCAGCGGCTCCAGGAAGTCGGCGGCGTCGGCGAGGCCCCATTCCCCGACGGCGGCGGTGAAGAAGTCCTCGCCGTAGCCGTCGCTGGCCCGGGGGTTGGGCAGCAGGATGGTCCAGCCGCGCTCGACCAACACCTGGTGGTAGAGGTGGATCGAGTCGGCGGTGCCGCCCCACGCGTTGTGCGGACCGCCGTGGATGTCCATGAGCAGCGGGCCGGGGCCGGTCGCCTGCGGGTCGCGGATCACCCGGGCGTGTACGACGGTGCCGTCGGAGATGGTGAACCGGCGGTCGACGGCGGTGAACAGTTCCACGTCCGGCAGCGCGTCGGCGACGTGCGTGGTGAGTACGCGCTCGGTGCCGTCGGCGGGGTCGACCAGGACGATCTCGCCGTACGAGGTGGGGGTGGCCAGCACGATGGCGACCGGCCCGGGGGTCTGCGGGATCGAGAGGCCGGAGACGCTGCGGTTGTCGCCGCCGACCAGCACGCGCGTGGTGTCGGTGACGGGGTCGAGGACCAGCAACTGGGTGTCGCCGGCCTCCCGGGCGCAGAACAGCAGTTCGCGGCCGTCGGCGGTGAATCGGGGCAGCGCGCCGGGGTACCCGCCGCCGCCGGACATGATGTTGCGGTCCAGCGAGGCGGCGAGTTGGGCGACGGGGCCGCCGGCGAGGGGAATGCGGAGCAGGCGCGCGTGTCCCGTGCCGTTGTGGGTGGCGCCGACGACGAGCAGCGCCTCGCCGTCGGGGGTCCAGTCGACCGGGCCGATCATGGCGTCGGCGGGGCCGACCCGCTCGGCGGGTACGCCGGGAGTGGACGGGTCGAGCACGTACGCCGCCGACAGGTTGTTGATGTCCGCGTCGGTGCCGCGGCCGGCGGAGAAGGCCAGTCGGCGGCCGTCGGGCGACCAGGCCGGCTCGCTCGCGTGCCACTCCCCCTCGGTGAGCTGGGTGACCTCGCCGGTGTCCGGGTCGAGCACGTGGAGGTGGCTGCGCATGGTGCCGAGCAGGCCGGCGCCGTCGGCCTGGTAGTCCAGGGCATCGACGACCAGCGGCGCGTGGCCCCGGGCGGCGCGGGCGGCGTCGTCCTCGCCGGGGACGGCGTGGGTGTCGACGGCACCGGTGAACGCGATGCGGGAGCCGTCCGGGCTCCAGACCGGGCGGCCGGCGCCCAGCGGGAGGCGGGTCAGCTGCCGGGGGTCGCCGCCGGTCACGGGCAGGATCCAGATCTGCGGCGGGCCGCCGGCGGCGCGCAGGAACGCGATCCGTGTACCGTCGGGCGACCAGGCCGCGCTGCCGTCGCCGGGACCCTCGGTAAGCCTGGTCGCCGGGGCGTCGGCGGCGGTGGCCACCCACCACAGGCTGCGCACCGGACGGTCCGCCTCGGCGTCGACCCCGACCAGCGTGTAGACGACACGAGTCCCGTCGGGGGAGATCGACGGCTGCTCCGGCAGCACAATCGCGGTCAGGTCGTCCAGACGCAGACGTCGTGTCATGGCTTCCTCCATCCTGGGTCGGCCTCGGCCCGGTCCCGCCGACCCCGGCGGCGGCGAATGCCACGACGCTAGAACGCCGGACGCCCGGGAACTTCGTGGCAACGAACCAAGGTGAAGCCCCCTTTCGGTGCGACCCCACCAGGCGGGGTGGAACGGGAGGGGGTAGGCGGGAGAGGCGGGGCCGGGGCGGGGGCCGAGGGCCGGGGGCCGGGGGCGGGGGCGGGGGCCAGGGTCCGGGGTCGGGAGCCCGGGGCCCGGGGCCGGAACCGGGAGGCGGGGGCCAGGACCAGGCGCCAGGGTCCGGGACCGGGGGACGGGGGCCGGGGGCCGGGGGTCGGGGGCCGGGACCGGGAGGCGGGGCCGGGGTCGGGGTCCAGGGTCCGGGACCAGGGGTCGGGGGCCTGGGGTTGGGGTGGCGGTCGCGGGTGGGGAGAAGGGGCCGGCGAACGACAGGGCTGGGCGGCGAGCAGCGGGCAGCAGAGGGGCTGCGGCACGCGGAAGGCGACAGGGCAAGGGGCGAGCGTCGGACGGCGAGCGGCAAGCGGCAAGCGGCAAGCGGCAAGCGGCGGACGGCAAGCGGCAAGCGGCAAGCGGCGGACGGCGGACGGCGGACGGCGGACGGCGGACGGCGGACGGCGGACGGCGGACGGCAAGCAACGGCAGCTGGCAACGGGCAGCAGCGGACAACGAGCGGCAGACGGCAGACAACGAGCTGCGGGCAGCGGGCAGCGGGCAGCGAGTAGCGGGCAACGAGCTGGGGCGGCAGGCGGCAGGCGGCAGGCGGCAGGCGGCAGGCGGCAGGCGGCAGGCGGCAGGCAACGAGCGACGGACAGCAGGCGGATTGCCTGAGGTGTGCGGTGTCTATGCGCAGCGGATGGCGAGCGGTGAAAATTGGGGGCGGGGGATGGGGCGGGGTGGGGATACGGGACAACGACTTCGGCGCCACCGCTCGACCCGCGAGCCGGCGCGGCGTCACCCGCCTGCCGCCTACTGCTCGGGCCTACGGCCGTCGCCTGTAAGTCGCCGACCACCAACCGCGACTACTACCTACCGGTCACCGCCAACCCGCAACCCCCAACCGCCGCCTATCGACTGCCACTGCGGGATGGCGCCCCGCCGCCTTCCGACTGCTGTCCACCAACAGCCGACTGCCCACGCCTACCGGCCACCGGCCACCACGCGCCGCTCGTCACGCCACCGCCTGCCGACCACTGCTCGCCAACGGACAACCGCACGCGTCCACCGTCTGCCGGCCGCCGCTGCTCGGCAATGGGCAACCGACGGACAACCGCCCGCGTCTATCGCTGCGGGTGGACGCTGCTTGCCAACGGCCGCTCGCGCGCGTCGACCACCCGGCGATGCCCGCAGCCGCCGGACGCTACGGCGTCGGCGTCGACTCCTCGCCCTCCAAAGGCAGTTCGTCCCTCAGGAGGCTGTAGAAGACCACGTCCCGCCACCGGCCCGCTCGGAAGAGATACGCGCGGGCCACGCCCTCCGGTGTGAAGCCGACCTTTTCCAGCGCGCGTTGTTCGGCGACGTTGTCGACCTCCGTCGCCGCCTCCACCCGCGCCACCTGAGTGTGGTCGAACAGGTAGCGGACCAGCAGGAGTTGGGCTCGGGTGCCGAAGCCCTGGCCCCGCACCTCGGCGAACAGGTTTATCCCGACGTTCCAACAGTAGGAGGTGCGTGAGGTGACGATTTTGCGCCAGGCCACGAAACCCAGGACATCCGCCCCGCGAACCACCAGCAACTGCCCTCCGGCGTCCCCGAGAAGGCCGCTCTCGGTCCACTCGCGCCGCCACCGCCCGGGATCCGCCCAGCCCTGCCAACCGAACGGACCGACCGCCTCGGGATCCGTCGAAAAACGTTCGAGAAGGGGGAGGTCGCCCTCGACCACCGGCCGCAGCGACACCTGTTCGTCACTCATGGTCCCGAACTCCGTTCGATCGTCGCGCTTTCGTCGACACCGCCGGGGCGCGGAGCCGACCAGCCGGGTACACGATCGGCCCGATCACCACGGCAGCCGAGAATACCGCCGCAACGGCCGCCTGCCGATGCCCGAACACAACGCCCCTGGGCGGCGCGGAAATCGAACGCCTACTCGGACACTGCCGATTCGAGGGAGTCCTTCAGATACTCATTGCGCGCGACGATCAACCGCACCATGTATCGATGCAGCCCGATCCACCCCACGACGGCGCCGATCGGCCCGAACGGAGCGGCGTAGTCGACGACATCGCGCATCACCGTGCCGCCGGCCCCGTCCGAGGTGAAGCGGTGCTCGTGGCGCCAGTGCGCGAACGGCCCGCCGACCTGCTCGTCGACGAACCGACTCGGCTCCTCGTACACCGTGATCCGCGAGGTCATCCGCCACACCACACCGAAGTGCCGCGCCCGCCAGGTGACACTCTCGCCGAGTCCGATCCGCCCGGCCGTCACCCCACCGATCGCCCGCTCCCCCGACGAAGCCATGGACGCGGTATGCGTGTCGATGTCCAGGGACGCTTCGAAAGCCCGTGCGGGCGCGACACGGATGCGCGTGGTCGTCTCGAAGTGCGGCACGGATCGAGCGTACGCGCCCGCCGAGAACGGCCGGCGGACGGGTGCCGGGCGCCCACCCGGCTCAGGCAACTCCCGTGAGAGCACCGGGATTTGCGACACCCTGACCCCGGTCCGGGGCGGACCGGGGTGCCTGCCGGATGCCCCGAAGCTTCGTGCGGCCTCGATGCACGCCCGCGTTCCCGTGAGGTCGCCCGGTGTTTCCCTCCCGGTCGCCCCATGTGGTCCGCGGTTGGGCTTGGGTGGTCGCGGACGAGCCATCCCGCCGCGCGCGGCGCGGCGCGGACCCGCCTGCACCCCGCTCTGCCGTTCGACACACCCGACGTGACGAATCCAAGGAGTAAGGCCATGGCGTTCCCCCAGTGCCCCCGGTGCGGCTTATCGAACGAAGTCGTGCCGGATCGGAGCAGGCAACCGGACCCCGGGCCCTCGACCGAGATTCCCCTGTGGTTCGGCTGGGCGCTCCTGCCCGCAGCCACACTCGCCCTGTCTGTGTTCGTCGGCTTGTACATCGGAATGCCGTTCGGGGCGGTCTCGTTCGGAGCCTGGTTCTGGATCCGTTCGGACGCGAACGGCGGCAGCGGTCGCCCACAGCCGCCCGGCAACGAGTTCCTGTGCAACCGCTGCGTGCACAGGTTCGCCACGCCCGGACACATCTAGGCCGCGTGCAAGCACCGCAACCGGCGGACCACCAGGGTGCGTTCGGCGGTCGAGAGCCGTCAGTGTCCGCTCACATTCGCGGTCACCGCCGGACAGGCGGGCCACGCACCGCAGTTCGAGAACACCGAGCCCGGACACGGTATCCGCATCCGCACCCGCACCCGCACGGTATTTCCCAAGTCGCCCGACGGGCAGGCGCACCGGAGGCGTCGCGGTCGACGCGGCGGGCATCCCGTCGCCCTCGACCCGCGCGGCATCACCATCCGCCCCGACGCCGCCTAGGGCCTGTACGGAGTTGTGATCAATCCCGATCGCGAAGTGGTAGAACACTTTCGTGGCGCGACGTCGGCGTGTTCGCCGCGCTGATGGACGCGATGATCGCCGAGGCCGCGGGGCGCGGACAGGTGGACATGTCCCTGGTCGGCGTCG
>NZ_JBSHGZ010000048.1:9097-73664 GCF_053618075.1 Embleya sp. NPDC055664 | reverse complement strand
TTTTTTTTATAAGATCTCTGTGTGGTGGGGGGCGGGGCCCCCGGCCCCCCCCGGGGCACCCGAGAGTCGTCGCGGCGCGGATCAGGAACGGCGCCGGACCACATACGCGCTGCCGCGCTCGCGGGGTTCGGCGCGGACGAACTCGTGGCCGGTCATCTCGCACCAGGCCGGGATGTCCAGCGCCGACGCCTCGTCGTCGGAGAGCACGGTCACCGCCGCGCCCTCCTCGACGTCGAGGATGCGCTTGGCCAGTTCGATCACCGGGATCGGACAGCGCCGGCCCAGCGCGTCGACCACCACACCCTCCTCGGCGCCGACCGCGGCCGGCGCCGCCGGCGGTTGCGCGACCACCGTGCGCAGCCGGGCGACCAGGCCCGGCAGCAGCGCCAGGAAACGGTCCACCTCGGCCTCGGCCGTGCCGCGCGGCAGCGAGACGCGGATGTTGCCCTGGGACAACACGCCCATCGCCTCCAGGACATGACTGGGCGTCAGCGTCGAGGACGTGCACGAGGACCCCGAGGACACCGCGAACCCCGCCCGGTCCAACTCGGCCAGCAGCGCCTCGCCGTCGACGTACAGGCAGGAGAACGTGACGATGTGCGGGAGTCGCTCGACCGGGTCGCCGACCACCTCGACGTCGGGCACCGTCTCGCGGACCCGGGCCCGGATCCGGTCGATCAGCCCGGACAGGCGCGCGTCCTCCTCGGCCGACTCGGTGCTCGCCGCGCCCAGCGCGACCGCGGCCGCCACGATCGCCGGCACGTTCTCGAAGCCGGGCACGCGCCGCGCCTCGCGCTCGTCGTAGGGCAGCGCCGACACGTAGCGGGTGCCCTTGCGCACCACGAGCAGGCCGACCCCGGCCGGGCCGCCCCACTTGTGCGCGCTCGCGGTCAACACCGACCACCCGTCCGGGACCGGCATTCGGCCCACCGACTGCGCGGCGTCCACGAGCAACGGCACGCCCGCCGCCCGACACGCCGTCACCACCTCGGCGATCGGCTGTACCGTGCCCACCTCGTGGTTGGCGCTCTGCACACACGCGAGCGCGGTGTCCGAACGAAGCGCGGACGCGAACGCCGACACGTCGAGGCGGCCCGTACGGTCCACCCCCGTCCGGGTGATTTCCGCGGTCGTTCCGCGCTGCTCCGAACGGGCCGCGTGAGCGTCCGCGGTGTGCAGTACAGAGGAGTGTTCGACCGCCCCGAGCACCAGATGGGCACCCACGCGGCGGCGTCCGGCCAGCACGCCGAGCATGCCCAACTGGACCGCCTGTGTCCCGGATGTGGTGAATGACACTTCATCAGGTCGGGTGCCGAGCACGGACGCCACGGTCTCCCGCGCGGCGTCGAGCAGCATCCGCGCCCGTCGACCGTCGTGATAACCGCGCGCGGGGTCGCCCCAGCCCTCGTCGAGCGTGCTCAGGAACGCCGCTTTCGCGGCCGGGTGCAGTGGTTCGGTGGAGGCCGCGTCGAAATACGCCATGGGTCGGACCGTAGCCAATATCCGAATCCCGGACGCGTTCGGGCTGTTCGCCCGAACGGACGCACCGTCACATCAACCCGGCCCGCCACACCAGACCTCCGCGCGCGACCCGAATAGGGCTGGAGTAGGGTTTGGCCCGCAGAAACATCCATACCTGTCCGCGCAACGGGTCGCCAGGGAAGAAAAGTTCCCCACCCCGACTCGCGCGCGGGCGAGACATTCGGGAAGGCGCTACGTGAGTCCCTACGGCTCCGACCGCTCGCCGCGGCGCTGGATGCGGCGCAGGGTGCCGCAGCTGCTGGCTCTGGGCCTCGTCACCGCGACCGCCACCGGCTGCTCCGTCGATTCCAAGGACCTGCCGAGACTCGGCCTGCCCAACCCTGTCACCGAGCAGGGTCCGCGAGTCCTGTCGCTCTGGCAGGGCGCCTGGATTGCAGCGCTGATCGTCGGGGCCGTGGTGTGGGGGCTCATCCTGTGGAGCGTCGCGTTCCACCGCCGGTCGCGCACCAAGATCGAGATCCCGCCGCAGACGCGATACAACCTCCCCATCGAGGTTTTGTACACGGTCATCCCCGGCATCATGATCGCGGTTTTCTTCTACTTCACCGCGCGTGACGAGACCAAGCTCGAAGAGCTCTCCAAGAACCCCGACAACGTGATCAACGTGGTCGGTGTGCAGTGGAGCTGGTCCTTCAACTACAAGGGCGACCCGGCCGACGGCACGGTCGACGTCTACGAGCAGGGCACGCCCGGCAAGAAGCCGACGCTCTACCTGCCCGTCAAGGAGTCGATCCGGTTCGATCTCACGTCGCCGGACGTCATCCACTCGTTCTGGGTCCCGAACTTCCTGTACAAGAAGGACATCATCCCGGGCCGCACGAACAAGTTCGAGGTCGTTCCGACCAAGAAGGGCACCTACGGCGGCAAGTGCGCCGAACTGTGCGGTGTGGACCACTCGCGCATGCTCTTCGACGTGAAGATCGTGGACAAGGCCGACTACGTCCAGCACCTCAAGGAGCTGGCCGCGAAGGGCCAGACCGGCGAGCTGCGCAGCAAGATCAACGAGCCGGCCCCCGTTGACGCGCACGGGAAGAAGTGACGAGTGACAATCCTCAGTGAGCCACAGACCGTGGCCCCGGACGGGCCGCCCCCGATCCGCCGGAAGCAGCCCGGGAACATCGTCGTCAAGTGGATGACGACCACTGACCACAAGACGATCGGGTCGATGTACCTGATCACCTCCTTCGTCTTCTTCTGCATCGGTGGTGTGCTCGCGCTGCTCATGCGCGCGGAGCTGGCTCGCCCCGGCACGCAGTTCATGTCGAACGAGCAGTTCAACCAGTCGTTCACGATGCACGGCACGATCATGCTGCTGATGTTCGCGACGCCGCTGTTCGCCGGCTTCACGAACTGGATCATGCCGCTGCAGATCGGCGCCCCCGACGTGGCGTTCCCGCGCCTGAACATGTTCGCCTACTGGCTGTACCTGTTCGGCTCGATCATCGCGGTGGCCGGCTTCATCACCCCGCAGGGTGCCGCCGACTTCGGGTGGTTCGCGTACGCGCCGCTGTCGGACGCGGTGCGTTCGCCGGGCATCGGCGGCGACATGTGGATCATGGGTCTGGCGATGTCGGGCTTCGGCACCATCCTCGGTGCCGTCAACTTCATCACCACGATCATCTGCATGCGCGCGCCCGGTCTGACGATGTTCCGCATGTCGATCTTCTGCTGGAACGTCCTGCTGACCTCGGTCCTGGTCCTGATGGCGTTCCCGGTGCTGGCCGCAGCGCTGTTCGCGCTGGAGGCGGACCGCAAGTTCGGCACACACGTCTTCGATCCGGCCAACGGCGGACCGATCCTGTGGCAGCACCTCTTCTGGTTCTTCGGCCATCCCGAGGTGTACATCATCGCGCTGCCGTTCTTCGGCATCGTCTCGGAGATCATCCCGGTCTTCGCGCGCAAGCCGATGTTCGGTTACAAGAGCCTGATCGCCGCGACGATCTCGATCGCGGGCCTGTCGGTCACCGTGTGGGCGCACCACATGTTCCCGACCGGCGCGGTCATGCTGCCGTTCTTCTCCTTCATGACGTTCCTCATCGCCGTACCGACCGGCGTGAAGTTCTTCAACTGGATCGGCACCATGTGGCGCGGCTCGTTGTCCTTCGAGACACCGATGTTGTGGACCGTCGGCTTCCTGGTCACCTTCGCCTTCGGTGGCCTCACCGGCGTCATCCTCGCCTCGCCGCCGCTGGACTTCCACGTCTCCGACACCTACTTCGTGGTGGCGCACTTCCACTACGTGGTGTTCGGCACCGTGGTGTTCGCGATGTTCGCGGGCTTCCACTTCTGGTGGCCCAAGTTCACCGGCAAGATGCTCGACGAGCGGCTGGGCAAGATCACCTTCTGGACGCTGTTCATCGGCTTCCACACCACGTTCCTGGTGCAGCACTGGCTGGGTGCCGAGGGCATGGCCCGTCGGTACGCGGACTACCTGGACTCGGAAGGCTTCACCACGCTGAACACGATCTCGACCCTGGGCTCGTTCCTGCTGGGTCTGTCGATCCTGCCGTTCTTCTACAACATCTGGAAGACGCACAAGTACGGCAAGAAGATCACCGTGGACGACCCGTGGGGCTACGGCCGTTCGCTGGAGTGGGCGACCTCCTGCCCGCCGCCGCGGCACAACTTCACGAGCATTCCGCGGATCCGTTCCGAGGCGCCCGCCTTCGACCTCCACCACCCGGAGATCGCCGCGCTGGAGTACCTCACCGACGAGCGTTCCGAGGCATCGCCCGAGCTGGCGAAGGGAGCCGAGAAGTGAAGTTCAACGGTGTCCTGTTCGCCGTCCTGGCCGTGTTCCTGCTGCCCGTGACGATCGTCTACTGGGTGCTCTCCGAGGACCCGACCGGTACCACCGCGTTGTCGCTGACCTTCGGTCTCGCGCTGATGATCGGGTTCTACCTGATCTTCACCGCGCGGCGGATGGACCTGCTCGCGCAGGACAACGAAGAGGGCGAGATCGCCGACGACGCCGGCGAGTTGGGCTTCTTCGCCCCGCACAGCTGGCAGCCGCTGATGCTCGCGCTCGGTTCGGCGCTGCTGTTCCTGGGCGTCATCTTCGGGTGGTGGCTGGCGATGTTCGCCGCGCCGATCGTCGCGATCGGCGTCTTCGGCTGGGTCTTCGAGTTCTACCGGGGCGCCGACCAGCGCTACTAGGACCGCCGCCGCGGGCCACCGGTTCGCAACCAACGCAATACGGTTTCGCCACAAGGCCGATCATCCGAAAGGGTGGTCGGCCTTGTGTGATATCTACAAGGGACTCCCACACCCTCGAATGTCACCGATGTGTGACTGTTCGCCGGTTGTAGCAACCTCGACGGGGGGTCGATGCGTCAAATGGGCGCAAGGGAGTACCAGGACGAGGGAGGGACACGCGTGCCCCGGATACACGGAGCATCGCGCACGGGGGCAGCGGGCGGCGGCATACGCCTCTTCGCGGGACTCATGGTGGCGCCGCTCATATTCATCGCAGGCTGCTCGTCCGACGGCGGCAAGACCGAACCCGGCGGCTCCGGAGGTACTTCCGGCGGCACGGGGGGCGGAACGAACAAGAAGGTCGCGGCCGGTCCGGCGACCATCGCGATCACTCCCGCCGACGGCACCAAGAGCGTGGAGACCGACGGCGTCCTCAAGGTCGACGCGACCGGGGGCAAGCTCACGTCGGTGGTGGTGACCGACGCCAAGGGCAAGACCGTGGACGGGCAGATCAGCCCCGACGGCATCGGCTGGAAGCCGACCGCGCCGCTGGCCAACGGCGGGGCCTACACGGTGGCCGCCAAGGCCGCCAACGCGGACGGCGCCGAGGTCACCGCGCAGAGCAAGTTCAACACCAAGTCCGCCGACGACACCTTCGTGGCCGACTTCAACGTCGACCCCGACAGCACCTGGGGCGTCGGCGCCATCATCTCGCTGAAGTTCAACGCGCCGATCAAGGACAAGGCCGCGATCGAGCGCAACCTCAAGGTGGTCAGCGAGCCCGCGGTGCAGGGCTCGTGGTCCTGGCTCAAGGACCTCGACGGCAACGACCGGATCGACTACCGCCCGGAGAAGTACTGGGCGAGCGGTACGAAGGTCAACCTCAAGGCCAACCTGACCGGCGCCAAGGCGGCGCCGGGGGTCTACGGCAAGCAGACCAAGGACATCAAGTTCACCATCGGCCGCTCGCTGGTGGCGACCGCGGACCTGAAGTCCAAGCACATGTCGGTGAAGAAGGACGGCGCCGAGGTGGAGGACCTGCCGATCTCGGCCGGCGGGCCCAACTACCCGACCTGGGGCGGCACGATGGTCGTGCTCGACAAGGTCGACGGCATCACGATGGACTCCGAGACGGTCGGTCTCGGCGACGCCTACAACATGAAGAACGTGCGGCACGCGGTACACCTGACCGCGTCCGGGACGTACGCGCACGGCGCGCCGTGGAACGAGGGCAAGTTCGGGCGGCAGAACGACAGCCACGGCTGCATCGGGCTCAGCGCCTCCAACGCGAAGACCTTCTTCGACCTGGTCAACCAGGGTGACCCGGTGGAGGTCGTGAACAGCACCGACAAGACCGTCAAGGCCGGCAACGGGCTCGGCGGCTGGAACGTGGACTGGGCGACCTGGGTCAAGGGCAGCGCGCTCGGCGGCGCCGGTTCGACGGCGGCTCCCGCCGCTCCGGCCGCGTAGGGCGCGGGATCCGAGGAAGACGAGAACAGCGGACCGGGCCCGTGATCGGGCCCGACAGGGTAGGGCGAACCGCCCGATCGCGCGATCCGACCGGTGGTCGGAATCAGGCGATCGGGCGGTTTGTCTGATTATCCGAATGAATTGGGACCATCCCGGCCACTCTCGATGCGGCAACCGCGCGTGCTCCGCGCTCGCCCCGCACGGCTGGAGGTCTTGCATGATGCGGAATGGAGCTGTTCGCCCCCGGTGGCTCTGCGCGGCCCTCGTGTCGGCGATTCCCCTGGTGTTCGTCGCCGGCTGCGGGACCTGGGACAAGCACCGCGACGCCGACAAGCCCCGCCCCGACGCGGGCGTCGCCCAGGTGGCGGTGGACGTGCGGCCGGACCGACCCGCGCAGCCGGGCCGGCCGATCGTGGTCAGCGTGCGCGAGGGCCGGTTGTACGCGGTGAACCTGGTCGGCCCCGACGGCAGGGCGGTGCCCGGGGGCAACGCGCCCGGCGACGCGACCTGGTCCAACTCCGAGCCGCTGGGCTACGCCACCGAATACACGCTCACTGCGTCCGCGGTGGACGCCTTCGGGCACACCACGACGCGTACCGAGGACTTCACCACCATCGCCCGGGACGCCGAGTTGACGGTGGACACGGTGACGCCGGACGCCGACTCGACGGTGGGCGTCGGCATGCCGATCACCGTCACGTTCCACGGGCCGGTCACCGATCCCGCGCAGCGCGCCGAGGTGGAGCGGCACCTGGAGGTGTCCACTTCCGCGCCGGTCGAGGGCGCCTGGGGCTGGGTGGACGACAAGACGGTGCGCTATCGGCCCAGGGCGTACTGGCCGGTCGGCACGAAGGTGGCGGTGCTCACCAGCCTGCTCGGCGTCGACTTCGGGCACGGCGTGTACGGCGGTCCCGGCGGGCGGGTCGGCTTCGACATCGGCGATTCGGTGATCGCCACGGTGGACTCCGGGGCGCACACGATGACGGTCAGGCGCAACGGCACCGACCTCAAGACCGTCCCGGTGACCACCGGCAAGCCCGGCTTCACCACCCGCTCCGGCACCAAGGTCGTGCTCGGCAAGGCGCCGCACGTGCTGATGGACGGCACCACGGTCGGCATCTCGGCGGACAGCAGCGACGGCTACCGGCTCGACGTGGAGTGGGCCACCCGGGTGACCTGGAGCGGCGAGTTCGTGCACGCCGCGCCGTGGTCGGTGGGCTCGCAGGGCAGCGCCAACGTGAGCCACGGGTGTGTGGGGATGAGCACCGACAACGCCAAGTGGTTCTACGACCAGGTCAAGATCGGCGACGTGGTCACCGTGGTGAACACGGGCGATCCCAAGGCGATGGAGCCGATCGGCAACGGCTACGGCGAGTGGAACCTGGACTGGCCGGACTGGCTGGCCAGGAGCGTCGTGGGAGCGGGCACGACCCGGCCGCTGTGAGGGCGATGTCGGTGCCTGTGCCGCCAACCGTGACCTCCGGGGGCCGCGTCGGCCCGCGGGGCGGCCGGGAAGGGCCCTGTACGGCCGACTGCGGGGCGAACGACGAAGGGCCCCACCGGATTCCCCGGTGGGGCCCTTCGTCGTTCCTGCGCGTCCTACGGGTCGTGCCGATGTGGCGTCAGCAGCCCGGCCCCGGTCGCGTCAGTGGTGACCGTGTCCGCTGGTCAGCTCCTTGTACTCCTCCGCCGTCGGCTTCTCGATCGGCTCGGCGAAGTACCAGTGCGACATCCGCGACCGCAGCTTGTCCGAACGCTTGACCTTGCGGGCCACACCGTTCTCGTCCTCGGCCGCTTCCAACTCGTAGGGCTTCGGCTGCTCGTGCGCGGTCAGGGTGTGCCGCATACCCGGGTCCAGCGGCTCGTGGATCTCGATGAACTCGCCGTGCGGGAGCTTCTTGATCACACCGGTCTCGCGACCGTGCAGGACCTTGTCCCGGTCCCGGCGCTGCAGACCCTTGCAGATCCGCACCGTGGCCAGGTAGGCCAGCACCGGCGCGACGAAGAAGGCGACCCGGCCGATCCAGGTGATCGAGTTGATCGACATGTGGAAGTGCGTCGCGATGATGTCGTTGCCACCGCAGACCCACAACACGCCGTAGCAGGTGATCCAGGCGACACCCAGGCCGGTGCGCACGGGCATGTTGCGCGGGCGGTCCAGGAGGTGGTGCTCACGCTTGTCGCCGGTGATCCAGCCTTCGATCCACGGGTACATCGCCATGAACGTGAACAGCACACCGGGCAGGATCAGGGACGGGATCAGCACGTTGAAGCTGAACGTGTGGCCCCAGACGTTCCACTCCCAGTTCGGCATCAGGCGCAGGGATCCCTCGAGGAATCCGATGTACCAGTCGGGCTGGGAGCCCGCCGTGATCTGTCCCGGGTTGTATGGACCGTAGGACCAGATCGGGTTGATCTGCACCAGGCCGCCGAGCGCGGCGGTGATGCCGAACACGATGAAGAAGAAGCCACCGGCCTTGGCCGCGTAGACCGGCAGCAGCGGCAGGCCCACGACGTTCTTCTCGGTCTTGCCCGGGCCGGGGAACTGGGTGTGCTTCTGGTAGAAGACCAGGATCAGGTGGACGGTCACCAGACCGACCATGATCGCCGGGATCAGCAGCACGTGGATGGTGAACAGGCGCGGGACGATGTCCTCGCCCGGGAACTCCCCGCCGAACAGGAAGAACTGCACGTAGGTGCCGACCAGCGGGATCGCCAGGACGACGCCCTCGGCGATGCGCAGACCGGTACCGGAGAGCAGGTCGTCGGGCAGCGAGTAGCCGGTGAAGCCGTTGACCATGGCCAGCACGAGCAGCAGGAAGCCGAACAGCCAGTTTATTTCGCGCGGCTTGCGGAACGCCCCGGTGAAGAAGATCCGGAACATGTGCACGAACAGCGAGGACACGAAGATCAGCGCCGCCCAGTGGTGGATCTGACGCATCGCCAGACCACCGCGGATGTCGAAGCTGATGTCCAGCGTCGAGGCGTACGCCTGCGACATGTGGATGCCCTGCAGCGGCACGTAGGAGCCGTCGTAGACGACCTCCTGCATGCTCGGCTTGAAGAACAGCGTGAGGAACACGCCGGTCAGCAGCAGCACGATGAAGCTGTACAGCGCCACTTCACCGAGCATGAAGGACCAGTGGTCCGGAAAGACCTTGCGCAGGTTCTTCTTCGCCGCGCCGTAGATGCCCAGCCGGCTGTCCAGCGCGTCGGCCGCGCGAACGGCCGCGTTGTCCGGGATCGGGGTGCTCTTGTTGGCCCCACCCTTGGGTTGTTCGCTCGACATCAGCCACGCTCCCAGAAGCTCGCGCCGACCGGTTCGGCGAAGTCCTGCGACGCGGCGAGGTTACCCGCCTCGTTCACATGGATCTTCAACTGCGGCAGCGAGCGAGCGGCCGGGCCGAACACGACCTTGCCGTCGTCCGCCAGGTCGAAGGTGGACTGGTGGCACGGGCACAGCAGGTGGTGCGTCTGCTGCTCGTACAGGCCGATCGGGCAACCCACGTGGGTGCAGATCTTCGAGTACGCCACGATGCCCTCGTAGCCCCAGGCCAGTTCCTTCTTGGACTTGATGTCCTTCGGCTCCAACCGGACCAGCAGGACCGCGGACATGCCCGCCTTCTCCAGCCAGCCGTGCGAGAGCTCCTCCTTCTGACCGGCCGGGCCGTACTTCTCGACCAGACCCTCGGGAAGCGCCATGGTGAGCGAGCCCTTGACGATGTCGTCCGGCTTGATCGGCAGGCCGGTCGCCTCGTTGATCAGCTCCTTGCCCGGCTTCCACTCGGTGTGCCGGAGCTTGGTGCCGGGCAGCGGGCCGAGGTCGCGCAGCAGCACCACGCCGGACAGCGGCACCAGGGCCATCGCGCCGATCATCGTGCGCCGGATCAGCGGCCGACGGCCGATCACCGAGTCGGAGGCGCCCTGGGTGAACTCGCGGATCGCGTACTCGCGCGTCTCCGGGTCCGAGGTGAACTCGTGGCGCTCCTGAACGATCTCCTCGTCCGTCATCAGCGTGCGCGCCCAGTGGATCGCGCCCGCGCCGATGCAGAACAGCGCGATGCCGAGGGTGCCGCCGAGGGCGGCGTTCTGGGCGCCGATCTTCCCGAAGAAGAAGATGTCGATGATGCGGTCTTTGTCGATGCCGACGTACGACCAGATGAAGCCGATCGTGGCCAGCATCGAGATCACGAAGAGGAACGCGACCTGACGCTCGGCGCGATTGGCCGCCTTCTCGTCGATGTCGGTGCGGCGCGGCTCGTGGGCCGGCAGGCCGGGGTCGGCGAACGGGTCGCCTTCCGCCGGAACATGTGCCGAGGCGGGAACCTCGGGCAGGTGCTCTTCGGGCACTTCGGATTTGTCCTGGCTACTCATTTGGTCCTGGCCTTGGGGGTCCGGGCGGCAATCCAGATCGCACAGCCGATCAGCAGGCCGAGCGCGATGATCCAGCCGAAGAGGCCCTCGGAGACCGGGCCGAGGCGGCCGAGACCGAGACCGCCGGGGTTCGGCTCCTTGTGCGTCGTCTCACGCACGTAGGTGACGATGTCCTTCTTCTGCTGCTCGGGCATCGTGCTGTCCGGGAACGAAGGCATGTTCTGCGGGCCGGTGAGCATGGCCTCGTAGATGTGCTTCGGGTCCACGTTCTTCAGCGGCGGTGCGAACTTGCCCTGGGTCAGGGCGCCGCCCTCGCCGGAGAAGTTGTGGCACTGCGAGCAGTTCGTGCGGAACAGCTCGGCGCCGTTGACGATGTCGCCGTCGGGCGCGTACATGTTCGCCGTCGGGATCTTGGGCCCGGCGCCGAGGGAGGCCACGTACGCGGAGAGCTGCTCGATCTGCGCCGGGGTGTAGACCTCGGGCTTGCGCGGTGCCTGGGCACCGGGCTGCTGGAGGGGCATCCGGCCGGTCGACACCTGGAAGTCGACGGCGGCCGCGCCGACGCCGATCAGGGAGGGTCCGTCCGAGGAGCCCTGGGCGTCGAGCCCGTGGCAGGTCGAACATCCGCTCAGGTAGAGCTTCTTGCCCGCTTCGACCGCGATGGAGGCAGAGTCGTCGGCCTCCGCCTTCTTGGCGGGCGCGAACGCGGCGTACAGCCCCCCCGTGGCCGCGAGCGCAAAAATGAGTACGACGATCGCCGCCAAGGGGTGGCGTCGCCGCGCGGAGAGCTTTTTCACGGATAACCCCGGTCCAATGTCGTCTGCGTAGTGAGTGTCGGGACGTCTACCTGATGACGTAGATCGTGAAGAACAGACCGATCCAGACCACGTCGACGAAGTGCCAGTAGTACGAGACGACGATTGCGGCCGTGGCCTGCTCGTGCGTGAACCGTCGGGCCGCGTAGGTGCGTCCGAGGACCAACAGGAAGGCGATCAGACCGCCCGTCACGTGCATGCCGTGGAAGCCGGTGGTCAGGTAGAAGACCGAACCGTAAGCCGACGACGAAAGAGTCGTGCCCTCCTTGACCAGCTCCGTGTACTCCATCACCTGACCGCCGACGAAGACGGCGCCCATGATGAAGGTGATGATGAACCACATGCGGAGCTTCTTGACGTCACCGCGTTCGGCCGCGAAGACGCCGAGCTGACAGGTGAGCGAGGACAACACGAGGATCGTCGTGTTGCCCGTCGAGAACGGGATGTTCAGCTCACTGGCATGCTCGCGCCAGGCGTCCGAGCCGGTGACCGACCGGATCGTGAAATACATCGCGAACAAGGCCGCGAAGAACATCAGCTCCGACGCCAACCAGACGATCGTGCCGATGCTGACCAAGTTGGGACGGTTGAGTGTCCCGTGTGTCCCGTGTGAGGGGGGCCCGGTTTCTAGTGAAGTTGCTGTCGCCACGGCGGCCATTATTGCGGTCGCCGGATCTGCCCACACTTCGGGGGGTAACCCTCGTTGAACGTGTCGGGGTTAGGCTCTGGTTCCGTGAGTGGCTCTGCAGGCGATGCCGGGATGTTCCTGGCACACGCGACCCCCGGGAACGTCCCGCCCGAACTGACCCCCATTCGGCTCCTGACCGGGTGGGTGTTCGAGCCGATCCCGATCCTGGTCGCGATGTTGTTCGGCGGGCTCTATCTGTACGGGGTGCACAAGCTCAGGGCCCGCGGGGACGCGTGGTCGCGGTGGCGCACCTTCTCGTTCCTGGGATTGGGCCTCGGCACGTTCCTGATCGCGACCGAGTCGGCGCTGGCCGCCTACGACACCGTGTTGTTGAGCGTGCACATGGTGCAGCACATGGTGCTGGCGATGATCACGCCGATCTTCCTGGCGCTGGGCGCGCCGATCACCCTCGCGCTGCGCACCCTGCCGACCAAGTGGCGTAATCGGCTCAACGCCCTCCTGCACAGCAGATTCTCGAAGGTGGTCACCTTCCCGGCCTTCGCCGGCTTCGTCTTCGTGCTCAATCCGTTCGCGCTGTACTTCACGCCCTGGTACGAGCTGACGCTGCGCAACACCTTCATGCACGACATGAATCACGTGCACTTCGTGATCATCGGTTGCATGTGGTTCTGGCCACTGCTCGGGCTCGACCCGATGCCGCGCGCGAGCCATCCGATGCGGTTGCTCGCGGTCTTCGCGACGCTGCCGTTCCACGCCTGGCTGGGCATCGCGATCATGAGTTCGTCCACCGTGCTGGCCGGTGACTGGTACAACGACCTCGGTCGCGATTGGGGCGCGAGTCCGCTGTCCGATCAGGGCACCGCCGGCGGGATCCTGTGGGGCAGCGGCGACATCATCGGACTGCTCGTCTTCCTCGTGTTGTTCGTGCAGTGGGCCAAGGCGTCCGAACGCGAGGCGGTGCGCGAGGACCGGCGGCTCGATCGACTCGAACTGATCGAGGCCGGGCGCAAGGCCCGGGAGGAGCGGTTGGCGCGCGAGGCGGCGGCGGGCGGCGACGGCGCCGGGGGCGTCGGGGACGCCGGAAAATCCGTCGCGAAGAGCACTCTTGCGGGTGACTCTGCCCGAACGGCGGACGGCGATTCGGCCGTCCGGGTGGCCCCCGGGGCCGAGCCGAGGTCGGCGAGCGGGGCCGAGTAGCGTCGCGGCATGATCCTCGAACGGTTCCTCCGCCGGCGGCGTGCCGAGCCGGTGCCCGTGCTCGTCGACGACGGCACGCTGGTCGTGGTCGGCTCCTGCTTCGATCCGGCGCGGGCCGACTCGGCGGTGGTCGCGGAAATGCGGGCGGCCGGAGTGGCGGTGGAGACCGGTCCGTTCGTGATGCGGCACGTGGTGACCCTGCCGGACCACGACGCGGTCGCGGAGGCGACCCGGCTCCTGGCGGCGGACGGATGGGCGGTCACGGTCGTGGCGGCCGACGAGCGGCCGCTGCGGGTGCGGATCGCGCGGCAGCAGGTGCTCACCGGCCTCGAACCGGCCCGCGAGCGCACCCGGATGGCGGGGCTGGCGCAGCGGTTGGGCGGGGACGCCGAGGGCTACGAGGTGCTGGCGCGCGGGTGAGTCGGGCGGACCCGGGCGGTCGGGCCGGGATCGGAGCGTGACGAGCCCCACATTCCGGCGGGGAAAAGCGCTAACATCCGGGGCGGATCCAAGTTGTCGTCCCGTACCCGGACTCAGGCAGGTGGACATGACGCGCGGCGAGACCATGACCGTCCTTGTGTACAGCGACGACCGCAACACCCGTCGGAAGGTCACCCTCGCGCTCGGGCGCAGGCCCGCCGTCGACGTGCCGTTCGTGGAATACCTGGAGTGCGCCACCGAGCCCGCCGTGATCGAGGCGATGGACAAGGGCGGCGTGGACCTCGTGATCCTGGACGGGGAGACCGCCCCCGCCGGCGGCATGGGTGTGTGCCGGCAGCTCAAGGACGAGATCTACAACTGCCCGCCCGTACTCACCCTGGTCGGTCGCCCGCAGGACGCGTGGCTGGCCACCTGGTGCCGGGCCGACGCGGTGGTCGCGCATCCGCTGGACCCGCGCACGCTTGCCTCGGCGGCGGCCGACCTGATCCGCGGGCGGATCGCGGGACGCCAGCCGGCCTGACCGCATCGCGGATAACCGTCGGGTGTCGCCGGTCCCGGTCGGTACGCTGGCGCCGACTCATCCGATGACACTGCGGGAGCGGACCATGGGCGCCTCGGCCTCTACATACCAGAGCGGCGGCAACCCGGCGGCCCGTTCCTGGCGCGACATCCTGGCCTCGCTCATGCGGGGTGACGACCTGCCGGCGGATGCCACGGCGTGGGCGATGGACCACATCATGACGGGTGAGGCCACGCCGGTGCAGGTGGCCGGGTTCGTGATCGCGCTGCGGGCCAAGGGCGAGACCGTGGACGAGGTCTCGGGTCTGGTGCGGGCGATGTACGAGCACGCGTCGACCATCGAGGTACCCGGCCGCACGGTGGACATCGTCGGCACGGGCGGCGACCTCGCCCGCACGGTGAACATCTCGACCATGTCCGCGATCGTGGTTGCGGGCGCGGGCGAGACCGTGGTCAAGCACGGCAACCGGGCGGCGTCGTCCGCCAGCGGCGCGGCCGACGTGCTCGAAGCGCTCGGCGTGGTGCTGGATCTGACCCCGGAGCAGGTGGCCCGGACGGCCGGGGAGGCGGGCATCACGCTGTGCTTCGCGCAGCGCTTCCACCCGTCGTTGCGGCACGCCGCGCAGGCGCGGCGCGAGCTGGGGGTGCCGACCACGTTCAACTTCCTGGGCCCGCTGACCAATCCGGCGCGGGTCCGGCATCACGCGATCGGGGTCGCGGATCTGCGGATGGCGCCGATCGTGGCCGGTGTGCTGGCCGATCGTGGGGCCACCGCGCTGGTCTTTCGCGGTGACGACGGGTTGGACGAGTTGACCGTGACCACCACGTCCCAGGTGTGGATCGTGCGGGACGGCGACGTGCGCGAGGACCGGGTGGATCCGCGCGACCTGGGTATCGCGTTGAACGGGATCGAGTCGCTGCGCGGCGGCGACGCGATGTTCAACGCGGGGGTGGCCCGGAAGCTGCTCGCGGGGGAGAAGGGCGCGGTGCGCGACGCGGTGTTGTTGAACTCGGCGGCGGCGCTGGCCGCGCTCGGCCCGGGAGACGGATCGTTGACGCAGCAGTTGGCGGCCGGGATCGAGCGGGCGGCGGAGGCGATCGACTCGGGGGCGGCGCAGGCGGCGCTCGATCGATGGGTGGGCGTGACGCGGTCGTTCGCGCGAGGGTAGCCGGAGGCGGATGTGTACGCCGGGTGGGCCGAGGTGGGCCTGCCCGGCGTCGTCGCGTTCGGGCTCCGTCGGGGCGTGGGGGCGGTGTCCAGTATGTGGAACCGGTGGAGTGGTCGTTGCGCGCGGCGATTCCTGCGGTAATAATTCTGCGCAGGTCACGAGTGACAGTGGAAAGCCCCGGCTTGCTGTCCGGCAACCCTCGCTCCGCGGTGGGGTGCCCCGGGTGATGACACGGTCGGGCGTCGTCAGGCGTCCCGGCAAGCGCGGACCCCTGGTGTGGTGGCAGGCAATTGCCCCATGCGAACCGGGTCCTGTACCTGGGGAGCATGTGATGGCGTGAAATCTCTTTCTCGAAACGGGTTGATCGGCCCATTCCGTACGCGCTGAGTCGTCGCGCGTCGCTTTTCCGAGACCACATTTCATCCGGGGATCACTCCGCGCTGTTTTGATGTCGACTTCTCGACATTGCGTGGGGTCGGTTCTCGTCTGCCGAGGAGATTTGCCATGACCGCCGGTGCCGCTTCCGCCGCCTCCGTTGCCTTCGACGCCGATGTCGCCATTGCCGCCCCGCTGCCCGTGGTCGGGCGGGATGTGCTCGTTCCGCTGGTCACCGGGGGTGAGGTGGAGTACGCGGCGCTCGACTACGGGGCCAGCGCGCCGTGTCTGCAGCGGGTGTGGGACGACGTGGCCGGCTATCTGCCGTACTACGGCAGCGTGCATCGCGGTGCCGGCTACCTGTCGCAGTTGTCCACCGAGCTGTACGAGCAGAGCCGGGCCACGGTCGCGGAGTTCCTCGGGTTGCGGGGTGACGACACGCTGCTGTTCACCCGGGGCACCACCGATTCGCTGAACCTGCTCGCCTCGGTACTGCCGCGCGGCACCCGGGTGTTCGTGTTCGAGACCGAGCACCACGCGGCGCTGCTGCCGTGGCGTCGGCATGCCGGGGTGACCCAGTTGGCGGCGCCGTCCTCGCCGGAACAGGCGGTCGCGGCGCTGGAGGCCGCGCTCGAAGGCTCCGGCGACGGGCCTCGGCTGGTGTGTGTGACCGGTGCCTCGAACGTGACCGGCGAGTTGTTCCCGGTGGCGGAACTGGCCGAGGTGGCGCACCGGTTCGGGGCGCGGATCGTGCTGGACGCGGCGCAACTGGCGCCGCACCACCCGGTGTCGGTCGCGGACCTGGACGTGGACTGGGTCGCGCTGTCGGCGCACAAGCTGTACGCGCCGTTCGGCTCGGGGGTGTTGGCGGGGCGCGGGGACTGGCTGGACGCGGCGGAGCCGTACCTGGCGGGCGGCGGGGCGAGCAAGGCGGTCTCGCGCGACCACGTCGAGTGGCAGAGCGGCGCGGCCCGGCACGAGGCGGGGTCGCCGAACGTGATCGGCGCCTACGCGTTGGCGTCCGCGTGCCGGGCGATCACCGAGGCGGGGCCGGCGGCGCTGGTCGCGCGCGAGGAGGCGTTGTTGGCGCGGTTGCGGGCGCGGTTGGCGGAGATTCCCCAGGTGCGGACGCTGGAGCTGTTCGGGCCCGAGTCGGCGCGGGTGGGTGTGCTCTCGTTCGTGGTCGAAGGGTGGAACAGCTCGCGGTTCGCGGCGGTGTTGTCGGCGGAGTACGGGATCGGGGTGCGGGACGGGCTGTTCTGCGCGCACCCGCTGGTGCGGCACCTGTTGGGCGGGCGGGCCGATCAGCCGACCGAGTGTGGGTCGCCGGACGCGCCGGAGGGGCAGCAGAACCTCAACGCGATCCGGGTCAGCTTCGGTGTGGGGACGCCCGTCGAGCACCTGGACCGCTTTGCGGCGGCGGTTCGGGAAGTGGTGGAGCGGGGGGCGCGGTGGAGCTACACGGTGGATGGGGGCCGGTGCGTTCCTGATTCGGACCCGCGCGTGTTGCCTGCGGCGTGACGGGGGTGTGGGTCGGCGCGGGTCGCGTGCCTGGGCCTTGGACGGGGCGGGTCGTCCTCAAACGCCGGACGGGCTGATTGGGTCGCCTGCGGCGTTGGGTTGCGGCCTGTTTGTCCTCAGGCGCCGGAGGGGCTGATTGGGTTGCCTCCGGCGTTGGGCTGGGGCCTGTTTGTCCTCAGGCGCCGGACGGGCTGATTGGGTCGCCTGCGGAGTTGGGTTGCGGTGCGCTTGTCCTCAAGCGCCGGACGGGCTGGGTGGGGCTGGGTCGCTTCCTGGGCCGGCCTCCGGCCCGGGTGTCCTCAAGCGCCGGACGGGCTGATTGGGTTGCCTCCGGCGTTGGGTTGCGGCCCGTTTGTCCTCAAGCGCCGGACGGGCTGGGTGGGCCGGTTGCCTCTGGGGTCGGCTGCGGGTGGGGGGCTTGGGTGGCGCTTGTTTGGGTTTGGTTATTCGAGGCCGATCGCGAAGGCTGCTTCGAGGTCGTGTTGGGAGTAGGTGCGGAAGGCGATGTGGGTGGTGGTGGCCTCTACTCCCGGGACCTTGTTGAGGCGGCCGGGGATGACGTCGGCCAGGTCGTCGTGGGCGCGTACGCGCACCATGGCGATCAGGTCGAATTCACCGGTCACCGAGTAGACCTCGCTCACGCCCTCGATCGCGGCGATCGCCTCCGCGATTTCCGGGGTCTGGTCCACACGCGTCTTGACCTGCACGATCGCGGTGATCACGGGGTAGTCCTCCGGCTGTCGACGACAAGGTGCCCGAGCTTAGTCGGCGCGCCCGTCGGTGCGGGATCGCCGGCGCAACCATGTGTACTCGAATCCGGGTCACGGGTCACCCGATCGGAGTGGTTTGGCGCTCGCGGACGCCCGGTGTCGGGGGGCGGCCCAGGGCCAGGAGGTCGGCCAGTTCGTGGCGCCCGCTCGCGTGCATCCGGTCGATGAACGCGCGTAGCACGTGTGCCGTCGCGCGTGCGTCGGCCAGCGCTCGGTGGGTCGGGTCGGTGGGCGCCTCGAAGTAGCGCGCGAGGGTGCCCAATCGCAGGTTCGGCAGTGTCCCGGCGGGCAGCAGCGCACGGGCCAGGGCGAGGGTGTCGACAACCCGGAAGTCGGGCCAGGTGTGGTCGCACGCGATGCTCGCGGTACGCAGAAAGCCCACGTCGAACGGGGCGTTGTGGGCGACCAGGATGGCGTCCTCGGCGAAGTGGGTGAACGCCGGCAGCACCAGACGCAGCGGGGGCGCGTCGGCCACCAGATCGTCGGATATCCCGGTCAGGTCGGTGATGAACTCCGGGATCGGCACCCCGGGCGCGACCAGGGTCGCGAACTCGCCCAGGCGGTCCGCCCCACGCACCCGGACGGCGGCGATCTCGGTGATTCGGGCCTCCTGCGGATCCAGGCCCGTGGTCTCCAGATCGACGACCGTGAACACCTGCCGCTCCACCTCGTCACGAATCGCTCGGGATCCGGGCATGGTTCGCAACTCGTGGCCCGGGGCGATACTGTCCGGCGGGCGGGAACGCCGCGGCGGGTCGGCCGCCGGCAAGCCCTGACCCGCCGAACCTCGTGACCGGCAATCCCGGTGCGCGGTGCTGCTCATGTACCGGACGGTACGTTTCCGGCCCGACACGGCCGCGCCCAGGTACCTCTCGCAGCCCGGCATCATGGGGTGTACGCGGCCGATGGTGAACGGGTAAGGCTTCGCGGACCGAACCAGGAAAGGAACACGCATGTCGATCCAGGCCCCCACCGAGGACACCCGGTGGCGTTGCACACTGTGCGGCAACCTGACCCGGTTCGACGTGACGCGGACCACCAAGGCCGTGGAGTTCACCCACCTCGACCTGGCGGGCGCCCCGCGGGTCGAGGAGCGCGAGATCGTCTCGGACGAGATCGAGTCGGTGCGCTGCCGCTGGTGCAACGCGACCGATTCCGTCGAACTGGTGGCACGCCCCGACGCGACCTGATCGCCGCAACCGTCCGGGGACAATGGGACTGTGCATCGTTTCGGCATCGGGGCGGCCCGGCGCGACCGCCGGCGGTGCGGAACACGCCATGATCAAGGCGTCGGCGTCCCGGCAACGGTGACGCGGGGAGGGGCCTCGAGGGAACGGGAAGGACCGGAGGAGCAGTGAGCGGACCGGATACCCGCGCGGACGAGGTCACGCCTGCGCACGCCGCCGACGCCGCCGAGGCGGTGCCGGCCGCCGAGCCCGACCTCGACGCGCAGTCCGGGACCGCGGCGGCGACGGATGCCGCGACCGATGCGGAGCCCGTCGAACCGGGGCGGCAGGCCGGGGCCAACGGGCTCGTCGATTCCGCGGCGGGGTCGCTACGGTCTGCGGGGTCTGCGGGGTCTGAGGAGTCCGACGGGGCCGTGCATCACGCCGTCGCCTCGGATGCGCACGGGGCCGCCGAGCCGCCGGCCGGTACACATCCCGCCGCCGACGTGCCCGCCGGGGCCGTCGAGCCCGAGGCGGAGCGCGCCGCGTCCGAGGCGCCGGCCGTCGAGCCCGAGGTGTTGAGCGGACCGTTGCCGGAGGCGGTCCGGGTCCGGGTGATCTCGGTGGCCGCCGACGCGCTCGGCACGATGACCGCCGACGAGGTCCCGGGGCCGCTGCGCCGGTTCGCCCGGTTCACCCACCAGCGCCGGGCCAAGTTCGCCGCGACGCCGCTGGCCGCCGCGCTGGAGAACGATCCGGTGTTCCGCCAGCGCATAGCGGAGCGCTTCCGCAAGGGCCTGCCGGAGATCTCCGAGGCGCTCGAAGCGGGCAAGGTGCCCGCCGCGGCCGACCCGCTCGACGTGGCCGCGGCCGCCTATCTGCTGCGCCCGCGCGGCTGGGTCCGGCTGATCGAGACCGCCGGCGACGCGGCCAAGGAGGCCGCCGCCGACCGCGCCGAGGCCGAGGCCGCCGAGACGTTGTCCCGGCTGGAGCACGAGGTCGGCGTACTGCGCGCGGCCTCGAAGACCGAGCACGAACGGCTGCGCGCCGAGTTGGAGACGGCCCGCAAGGAGGCCGACCACCTGCGCCGCCAGGTGCGCGGCCTGCAGGGCAGTGCCAAGCACGAGGAGAAGGAGGCCCGCCGGGCCCGCTCCGAGCTGGACGCGGTGCGGGTCGAGGCGCAGGCCGCGATCGCCGCCGCGGAGAAGGAGGCCCGCCGGCTGCGCGGCCGGGTCGCCGAGGTCGAATCGGCCCTGGAGGCCAGCCGCCGGGCGGCCCGCGAGGGACGCAGCATGGAGGACACTCGGGTCCGGCTGCTCCTGGACACCGTCCTGGAGGCGGCCCAGGGCCTGCGTCGCGAGCTGGCGCTGCCTCCGGTCGGGATCAGGCCGGCCGACATGGTGGACGCGGTCGTGCCGGGCGCGTCCGGGATAAAGGACATCGCGCAGCGCGCGCTGGAGGGCGACGACCCGGCCCTGCTCGACCAACTGCTCGCGCTGCCCCAGGCGCACCTGGTGATCGACGGCTACAACGTGACCAAGACCGGCTATCCCACGCTCGCGCTGAACAAGCAGCGCGACCGGCTGGTCGGCGGGCTGACCGGGCTCGCCGCGCAGACCGGTTGCGAGGTGACCTGCGTGTTCGACGGCGCACAGCTGGACGCGCCGGTGCTGCTCGCCCCCGCGCGCGGGGTGCGGGTGATGTTCAGCAAGCCGGGCGAGACGGCCGACGAGCTGATCCGCCGGCTGGTCCGGGCCGAGCCGCCGGGCCGGCCGGTCGTGGTGGTCTCCACGGACCGCGAGGTGGCCGAGGGCGTGCGCAAGGCGGGTGCCCGCCCGGTGCCTTCGACGATGTTGCTGCGCAGGCTCACCCGCGGCTGACCGCACCGCGTGTCGGTAGCGCTCCCTACCGTTGACGAGGAAGGTCGACGAGGGGGAGGAGTCACATGCGCATCGCCTGTCGTACACACCGCGGCCGAGGGCGCGCCGGCGCCGCCGGCTGCGCGATCCCGGCTTCGATCGGGCCGGCCCTGATCGGCGCCCGCATCATCGGCATCGACATATCGCCCGAATTATCGAATACCGCTTCTTTCGGCGACTTCGGCGACTTCGGCGACCTCGGCGATCCCGCCGACCCCGGGCCGCCCCCCGAGCCCGCCGGCCGGCCCGACTACATCGAGTTGGACGAGGAGACGCTGACCGCGCTGCGCCTGTTCGCGGCGGAGGGGATGTTCGCGACACCGAGCGGATCGGCGCGCGACGGCGGCGATCCGCCGGGCGTTCGGCGCCCGGCCGACCGCCGGGGCTGAACCGGGCGGTGGGACCGCTCCGGGGCGGGTCGGCGACACCCGTTCGCCGCAGCCCCGGTCCCCGTTCCGGGTGGGGAGCGCACGGGCCCACGTTACGATCGAGCGGTGGATGACCCGAATCGGGCCGCGCGCCGGATCCGCAGCCTGCTGCCCGTTCTGGTCGTGGTGTGCGCGCTCGCCCAACTCGGGGCCGTGCTCGGGGTGACCCGATTCGTCGCCGACACGGTGACCCACACCCCTCCCGGCGTTCACGCCGGCCGCTCCGCCGGCCCCGGGGCGAGCGGCGATGGCGAGCAGCACGCGAACGCCCGCCGGATAGCGATCGGCGCCCTCCTGGAACGGCGCGCGAACGCGTTCCTCACCCGGGACCGCGAGGCGCTCTCGTCCACCGTCGACCCGCAGAACCCGACGTTTCGGCAGAACCAGATGGGCGTTTTCGACAACATCGCCGAGGTGCCGTTCGCCGCGTGGGAGTACGAGATCGTCACGCCCGACGCGTTCGACCTCTCCGCCGCGCGCAAGAACGCGCTCGGCGGGCCCGTGTTCACCGCCCAGGTGGACCTGCTCTACCGGATCACCGGACACGACGTGGCGCCGGTGCGGGTGCCGCAGTTCCTGACCTTCGTACTGCGGGGCGGCACCTGGTATCTCACCGCCGACGGCGACGGCGCCGCGACCGGGATGCGCACCCCCGCCCAGGTGTGGGACCTGGGCCCGGTCACCGTGGTCCAGGGCGCGCACAGCATCGTGCTCGGTATCGGCACCCGTGCCGCGCTGCGCGAGTTCGCCGACACCACCGACAAGGCCGTGCCGCAGGTGAGCGCGGTGTGGGGCGAGTCCTGGCCCGGGCGGGCGGTGGTGGTGGTGCCCGGCACCCAGGCGGAGATGGCCCGGCTGCTCGGCGCCGAACCGAGCAAGTACGCCAAGATCGCCGCGGTCACCACCGGCGAGCGCGGCGCGGCGGCCGACGCGGCCGCCGCCGACCGGGTGATCGTCAACCCGGACGCCTTCCGCGAGCTGGGCGACCTGGAGCGCCGGGTGGTGATGACGCACGAGATCACCCACGTGGCGAGCCGCGCGTTCACCCGGGCGTGGACGCCGACCTGGCTGTCCGAGGGGTTCGCGGACTACGTCGGCTACCTGGAGTCGGCGCAGACGATGCGCACCGCCGCGCCCGAACTGCGCCGTGACGTCAAGGCGGGCAAGGTGCCCGTACAGCTGCCCGCCGACACGACCTTCGAGACCACGCAGGAGGACCTGCCCCAGGCGTACGAGATGGGGTGGCTGGCCTGCAAACTGATCGCGGAGCGGTGGGGCCGGCCCAAGCTGGTCGAGCTGTACCGTACGGTCGGCGCCGAACGGCCGCCCGGGGTCGGCGCGCCCGACGCGGCGTCGGCCCTGTCGTCGGCGATGGTGTCCGTCCTGGGCACCGGGCCCGACGCGTTCACCAAGACCTGGCTCGACTACCTGCGGACGCAGGCCGAATGACGGGGGCACGGCGGGCATGTCGGTCCAGAGGTTGTTGCTGATCTGCCTGATCTGCACGGGTGTGGTGCTGCTCGTGGCGGTCGCGGTGACCACGCCGTGGCGCCCGCTGCCGGAGCCGCCGGGCGGGTTCACCCACCCGGACGCGGCCCGGGACTTCACCGCCGCCGAGATCGCTCGCGGGCAGGCGCTGGCCCGGGCCGCGCGCCCGCCCGCCTACCTGTCCATGGCGCTGTCCCTGGTGGTGTCCCTCGTGCTCGGGCTCACCCCGGCGGGGGCGCGGATCATCGAGGCGGTCGCCCGGCCCCTGGGTGGTGGATGGGCTTGGCGGATCCTGCTCGGCGGGCTGGTGCTCGCGCTGATCGGCCGGCTGGCCACGCTGCCGTTCGCGGCTCGCCTGGAGGTGGTCCGGCGGCGCTACGGGCTGTCGGTGCAGAGCTGGGGGAGTTGGTGGGCCGATCTGGGCAAGGGCTTCGCGATGTCCACCGGGCTGCTGCTCGTGGTGGCGCTGGCGCTGTACGCGCTGATCCGGGCGCTGCCCCGGGCCGGCTGGCTGATCGCGGCCGGCGGGGGCGCGCTGCTCGTGGTGGCGATCTCGTTCCTGTACCCGCTCCTGGTCGAACCGGCCTTCAACAAGTTCCACTCGATGCCCGACGGGCCGCTGCGCACCTCGCTTTTGCAACTGGCCGAGCGGGACGGGGTGCCCGTACAGGACGTGCTGGTCGCGGACGCGTCGCGGCGGACCACCGCGCTCAACGCGTACGTGTCCGGGTTCGGCTCGACCCGGCGGATCGTGGTGTACGACACCACCGTGCGCGACGCGGATCCGCGCGAGGTGGAGCTGATCGCGGCACACGAACTGGGCCACGCCAAGCGCAACGACGTGCTGCACGGCACGCTGATCGGCGCCGCCGCGATGGCCGCCGGCGTCTGCGGGCTCGGCCTGCTGATGTCCTGGTCGCCGCTGCTGCGTCGGGCCGGCGCGGACGCCGCGGGCGACCCGCGCTCGCTCGCCCTGCTGCTCGCGGCGGTCGCGGTGATCGGCACGCTGGCCGGCCCCGGCGAGATGCTGATCAGCCGGCGGCTGGAGGCCCGGGCGGACGTGCACGCCCTCGACCTGACCCGCGACCCGGAGGCGTTCATCCGCATGCAGCACAACCTGGCCGTGACCAATCGCTCCAACGTCACCCCGAATCCGATCCTGCAATTCCTCTTCGCCTCCCACCCGTCCGCCCCCGAACGCATCGCCTCGGCAAGAGACTGGGAACGCCTGCACGGCAAGGGGTAGCGGCGCGGCCGCTCAGGGACCGGGCTGTATGCGAACGACGGTCACGAGCAACTGTCCCGCCGATACCTGGTAGACGACGAAGATGCTGCGGCCGAGCGTCGCCTCGCGCCGGTCCCTGGAGTAGGTCGCGCTCGACCCGCATCCATACGGATCGCGGGCGATCGCCGCCATCCCCGCGTCGAGGTCGCCGCGCTGTGCGGGAGTGAGTCGTCCACGGACCTTGTCGCAGTCCGGGGTGTAGTCGACGCGAAAGCTCATCCCGGTTCACCCGCTTCGGCTTCCCGGCGCTTTTGCTCGACGAATTCGCGTTCGCGGCGCTCCAGCATCTCGAAGACGGCGCGGTCCTCCTCCTCGGCCGTGGTCGGCTTGAGCGCCCACTTGGCCAGGAGCGCGAACAGTTCGTTCGCCGGGCAGTCCTCCACCGCCTCGTTGAACTCCTTGTGCCACTCCTCGGGCAACGATTCCCGGATGGTCCGCACGGTCGCGGGCAGTTCCACGACGGCACCACCGATGTGCGTCTTGAATGTTGCCGGCATGGGCACACACCTCCGTCGAGAGTCGTTTCGGTCGTCGTGTTCCAGTGTGCTGTGGTCGGTGCGTCGTGTGCAGGCGTGTGGGCAGCGCGTCGGGGGCTTGTGTTGGTGTCGAAGGGGCGTGGTGTGCCTACACGGTGGACTTCGCCACGGGGCGGTGTGGGTCCGTCGGGGTCGGGGGTTGCTTTGTCGGCGTTGTCGGGGTGCTGTCGTCGACGACGCGGCTCGCCTGCCACAGTCGCCGGGCCGACCACGCCGTCGCCGTCACCAGCAGGGTGTTGCGGGCGGTCAGGGCCAGGACCGCGGCCGGCTCGCTCCGAAGGAGTTCGCCGAACCAGATCGGGAATTCCAGGGTGGTCAGCGGCATCGCGCACAGCAGCAGTACGGCCGGCGGGCGCTGGGTGGTGTCCGGCCGCAGCAGGCACACCGCCGCCAAACCGATCAGCCACACCAGATACTGCGGGCTGATCACCCGGCTCGTGGTCACGAAGATCAACATCGCGCACAGCGCCGCGTCGGGCGCCGTGGACGTGGTGAACCGGCGGGCCCGCACCCGCCACAGCAGCAGCCAACCGAAGCCCAGCACGCTGGTGAGCAGGCTGATTCGGCCCACCGCGGTGATGTACGGGCCGTGGAATTCGAGCGATCCGTAGCTCTCCCGGACCTGCCCGCTCCACCCGCACCAGGAGGCGAGGTGGAACGGCACGGCGAACACCGACTCCACCTCGATGCCGCGTTCGCGCTGGTAGCCCAGGAACGCGAAGGCCCCCGGAAGCGCGGCGGCGAAGCCGAGCACCACCACCGCGGCGCCGAGCAGGGTCCACGCGTACGCCCGGGCCGGCCCGCGTCGCCCGCGCAGCCCCACGAAGATCAGCGCCGGCCACAACTTTATCGCCGTCGCGAAGCCCGTCAGCAGCCCCGCGAGCCGGTGTCGGTCGGTGCGCCGGCCCGTGATCAGGACCAGCGCCGCCACCGTCGGCGCGGTCACCGCGAGGTCGTACCGGGCCAGGATTATCGGCCCGAGCAGCGGCACCGCCACCACCCACAACGCCGCGCCGTACGGCGGCACCCCGCGCGGGATGCCCCGGGCCAGCAGCCACACCACCGCCGCGTCGGCGACGAGCATCAGCAGGTACACCGACGTCGCGTAGTCGAACGGCAGCAGCCCGGGCAGCAGCAACACCCCGGCCGCGCCCGGCGGGTACTGCCAGCGCACGTCGTCCACCGGAAAGGTCCCCGAGCGCAACACGTGGAACCACTCGCGGTAGATCGCCCGCGCGTCACCGGTGACGAACGGCCAGGGATTGGGCACCACTTCCATCGCCGTCAGCAGCAACACCGCCCGGGTCGCCGCCCAGACGAGCACGACGGCCCAGAGTGCGCCCGACGGCGTACGGAACGGATTCCGCGCACGGTGCCACGAGGGAAGGCTCACCGACGGATCGTACAGAGAGCGCCCGCTTCGACCGTATCCTTCCGCCGGCCGGCGCGTCGGGTCTGGGATCCTCGTGCGTGATGAAGACCTTGATCGTCACCAACGACTTCCCGCCCCGGCCCGGCGGCATCCAGTCCTTCGTGCACTCCATGGCGCTGCGGCTGCCCGCGGACGGCGTCGTGGTCTACACGTCCTCGTGGCGGGACCGGGCCGAGACGGCCGCGTTCGACGCGGCGCAGCCCTTCCCGGTGGTGCGTGATCGTACGTCGATGCTGGTGCCCACGCCGGGCGCGGTACGCCGGGCCCGGGAGATCGCCCGGGCCGAGGGCTGCGACACCGTCTGGTTCGGCGCGGCGGCGCCGCTGGGCCTGATGGCGCCGAGCCTGCGCGCGGTCGGCGTGGACCGTCTTGTGGCCACCACGCACGGGCACGAGGCGGGCTGGGCCGTACTGCCGGGCGCCAGGCAGTTGTTGCGGCGGATCGGCGAGGGGGTGGACACGGTCACCTACCTGGGCGAGTACACCCGGGGCAAGATCGCGCCGGCGCTCACCCCGGCCGCCGCCGCGCGCATGGTGCAACTGCCGCCCGGCGTGGACGAGACCGTCTTCCGCCCGGACGTGGGCGGCGCCGAGGTGCGCGCCCGATACGGCCTGAGCGATCGGCCGGTCGTGGTCTGCGTGTCGCGGCTCGTGCCGCGCAAGGGCCAGGACGTACTCGTGCACGCGCTGCCGAGGATTCGCCGCCGGGTGTCGGACGCGGCGCTGCTGATCGTCGGCGCCGGGCCGTACCGGGACCGCCTGGAGACGATGGTCGACCAGGTCGGCGTGCGCGACTCGGTGGTGTTCACCGGCGCGGTGCCGTGGGCCGAGTTGCCCGCGCACCACGAGGCGGGCGACGTGTTCGCGATGCCGTGCCGCACCCGGCGTCGCGGCTTGGACGTGGAGGGCCTGGGGATCGTCTACCTGGAGGCGTCGGCGGTGGGTCGGCCGGTGGTGGCGGGCGATTCGGGCGGCGCGCCCGACGCGGTCCTCGAGGGCGAGACGGGCCACGTGGTCGACGGCCGCTCGCCGGCCGCCGTCGCCGACCGGGTGGCGGGCCTGCTGGCCGACCCGGAGCGGGCCGCCCGGATGGGCGCGGCGGGCCGCGGCTGGGTGGAGCGGGCCTGGCGGTGGGACCTGCTCTCGGAACGGCTCCGGGGGCTGCTCGACCCGAAGGCGGGCTGAGCGACACACGTGCCGAGGGCGGGCGGCCCCGGGATCCCGGAGCCCGCCCGCCCGCGTGTGCTCAGCCCTCGTAGATCTTCTCGATGTCCTGCTCGAAGTCCTTGAGCACCAGGTTGCGCTTGAGCTTGAGGGACGGCGTCACATGGCCGCTCTCCTCGGTGAAGTTGATGGTCAGCACGCGGAACTTGCGCACCCCCTCGGCGCGCGAGACGGCCTTGTTGCCCTCGTCGACCGCGTCCTGGACGGCGGCCAGCAGGTCCGGGTCGTCGGCGAGATCGGCGACCGTCGCGTCGGCGGGCTTGCCGTTCTGCTCCTTCCAGATCGGGAAGGCCTCCGGGTCGATGGTGATCAGCGCGCCGACGAACGGGCGGCGGTCGCCGACCACCATGCACTCGCTGATCAGCGGGTGGGCCCGGATCCGGTCCTCGATCAGGGCCGGCGCGATGTTCTTGCCGCCGGCGGTGACCAGGATCTCCTTCTTGCGCCCGGTCACGGTCAGGAAGCCCTCGTCGTCCAGGACGCCGATGTCGCCGGTGCGGAACCAGCCGTCGTCCTCGAACGCCTCGGCGGTGGCCGCGTCGTTCTTCCAGTAGCCGGTGAACACGTTCGGACCCTTGGCCAGGATCTCGCCGTCCTCGGCGATCCGCACCGCCGAGCCCGGCACCGGCCGACCGACCGTGCCGATCCGGATGCCCTCGGCGGGGTTGACCGTGTGCGCGGCGCACGTCTCGGTCAGGCCGTAGCCCTCCAGGACGGTGAAGCCGATGCCGCGGAAGAAGTGGCCGAGCCGGGTGCCCAGCGGCGCGCCGCCGGAGATGGCGTGTGTGGCCTGGCCGCCGAGTGCCGCGCGCAGCTTGCCGTAGACCAGCTTGTCGAACACCCTGTGCTTGATCCGCAGGCCCAGGCTGATGCTCGCGCTGTCCATGCCCTCGCTGTACGCGATCGCCGTCTCGGCGGCCATCTCGAAGATCTTGCCCTTGCCGTCGGCCTGCGCCTTGGCGGAGGCCGCGTTGTAGACCTTTTCGAACACGCGCGGCACGGCGAGCACGAAGGTCGGCTGGAAGGTCTGGAGTTCGCCGGTGAGCTGCTTGACGTCCGGACAGTGCCCGATCCGGACCCGGGCCATGATGCAGCCGATCTCCAGGATCCGGCCCAGCACGTGGGCGAGCGGCAGGAACAGCAGACAGCTCGACTTCTCCGGGACGAACAGCCGGTTCAGCAGCGCGACCACGTTGCCCAGTTCGGCCTGGAAGTTGCCGTGTGTCAGGACGCAACCCTTGGGCCGCCCGGTGGTGCCCGACGTGTAGATGATGGTGGCGACCGAGTCGGCGCGCAGGCCCGCACGGCGCTCGTCGACCACCGCGTCGGCCACCTCGCGCCCGGCGGCGGTGAGCGCGGGCACCGCCGCCTCGCCGTCGCCCTCGTCGATCCGCCACACGTGGGCCAGCTCCGGCAGCCGCTCGCGCGCTCGCTCGACCGCGCCCTGGTGCGCCGCGTTCTCCACGACCACCGCCCGCGCCCCCGAGTCGGACAGGATCCACTCGATCTGCTCGGCCGAGGAGGTCTCGTACACCGGTACCGAGATCGCGCCGGCGCACCAGATGGCGAAGTCGAGCAGCGTCCACTCGTAGCGGGTGCGCGACATCAGGCCGATCCGGTCGCCGGGCTCGATGCCCGCCGCGATCAGGCCCTTGGCCACCTCGTACACCTCGGCCAGGAACCGGGTCGAGGTCACGTCCGTCCAGCGTCCGCCCACCTTGCGGGCCAGCGCCGGGGCATCCGGTGCCTCTGCGGCATTGCGCTTGATGAGGTCGGTCAGGTTGCCCTCGGCGGGAACCTCGGCCAGGGCCGGGACGCTGCACTCGCGCACTGATGCTCCTCGTTGCGGTCTCGGCGCCGGAGGTCGGCGCTGCCGGTGCCGGTGTCGGTGTTGCCGGCCGTCTCGGTGGCTGTCCATCTTGCCGACTCGTTGACGGGGGCAGACGTTACTGGCAAGTAGGTCTGGGGGACAGGGGTCGTGAGGATCCTGTGCCCGGTCTCACGCTGCGGACAAGCCCACATCCGTATCGACTCGGAATTCGTGGCGGGGCCGACGAGCATCCGTCCCGATTCGACCGGGCATGTCGAGAGTATCGATTCGGCGCGCGGGGCGGGTGTGACGGAGGCAACCCCCCGGTGTCGTCGGTTTCGGTTCGAAGCCGTCAGTACAGTGACCGACATGCGGGTCCACGTGGTGAGCGACGTCCACGGTGCCGCCGAGGCGCTCGCCCGCGCGGGCGACGGCGCCGACGCCCTGGTGTGTCTGGGCGATCTGGTGCTCTTCCTCGACTACCACGACCTGGACCGCGGCATCTTCACCGACCTGTTCGGCGTGGAGAACACCCGCGAACTGCTCGCGCTGCGCAACGCCCGCCGCTTCGCCGAGGCCCGGGCCTTCTCCGGCTCGTTGTGGGCGGGTGTGCCGGGCGGCGCCCGGCAGGCGATCGAGGCGGCGGTGCGCCGCCAGTACGCCGCCCTGTTCGCGGCCTTCCCCACCCCCACCTACGTCACCTACGGCAACGTCGACGTGCCTGAGCTGTGGCCCGACTACGCGCGCGAGGGGGTGACCGTGCTCGACGGCCAGGTGGTGGAGATCGGCGGTCGCACCTTCGGCTTCGTCGGTGGCGGGCTGCGCACCCCGATGCACACGCCGTACGAGATCTCCGACGAGGAGTACGCGGCCAAGGTCGCCGCGGTCGGTCGCGTCGACGTGTTGTGCTGCCACATCCCGCCCGCCGTGCCGGACCTGACCTACGACGTGGTCGCCCGGCGGTTCGAGCGCGGCAGCGAGGCGGTGTTGCGGGCGATCCACGAGACCGGGCCCGACCTGGTGCTGTTCGGACACGTGCATCAGCCGCTGCGCGCGCGGATGCGGATCGGCCGCACCGAATGTGTCAACGTGGGGCATTTCCAGGCCACCGGGAAACCGTACGTCCTCACCTGGTGAGCCGGTGCCGCGTCCCCGCAGGTCGGGCACGATAACCTTCGAGCGGATCGGCCGTACTCGACCATCTTGAGGTGTTGTCGAGACGGCCAACAACGGCTACGCGAGCTTCCGGAGGACTCCTCACGATGGCTGAACGGACCAGCTCGACCATCACGATCGACGCCACGCCGGCCGAGGTCATGGCCGTCATCGCGGGGTTCGAGGGCTATCCCGAGTGGACCGGCGAGGTCAAGGAGACCGAGGTCCTGGAGGTCGACGAGTCGACCGGGCGCGCGGTGCGGGTGCGGTTCAAGCTCGACGCGGGCGTGATCAGCGACGAGCACGTGCTCGGCTACACCTGGGAGGACGACCGCGAGGTGCGGTGGACCCTGGTGACCAGCCAGATGCTCAAGTCGCTCGACGGTCGCTACGCGCTGAGCCCGATCGCCGGCGGCACCGAGGTCACCTACGAACTCACCGTCGACGTCAAGATCCCGATGCTGGGCATGCTCAAGCGCAAGGCGGAGAAGGTCATCATCGATCGGGCCCTGACCGGGCTCAAGAAGCGCGTCGAGAGCTGACCCGGCGGTGACGCGGGTCCTGCTTGTCACCGGTCTCCCGGGCGCCGGGCGCACGACCGTCGCGGCGGCGACCGCGGTGGCCGCGGCGCGGGCCGGGCGGCGCACGCTGCTCCTCGCCGCCGACGGCACGCGCGACGTGGACACGGTGCTCGACGTGCCGGTCGGCGCCGACCCCTTCGACGTGCTGCCCGGGCTGACCGTGCAGCGGGTCGCGGTCCGGGCCGAATTCGAGCGCGAGTTCCTGCTGGTGCAGGCACAGTTGGGCGCCGCGCTCGGGGTGGTCGGGGTGGAGCCGCTGGATCCCGAGGAGATCACCGTGCCGCCGGGCGCGGGGGATGTGCTGGCGCTGCGGGTGCTGGCGCGGGCGGTGGACTCGCGGCGCTACGAGTTGATCGTGGTCGACCTGCCCGCCGCCGAGCGGGCGGTGCCGGCGCTCGCGGTGCCGCAGGGGCTGGCCCGCTATGTGGACCGGCTGCTGCCGGTGGAGCGGCAGGCGGCGCGCGCGTTGCGGCCGGTGCTCGCGGCGGTCGCCGGGGTGCCGATGCCCGACGACTGGGTGTACGACACGGCCCGGCGGGTGGCCGCCGAGCTGGAGGTGCTGCGCGCGCTGGTGGCGGCGCCGACCACGACCGTGCGGCTGGTGGTGCGGCCCGGCACGGTCGCGCTGGCCGCGGCGCGGCGGGCCGCCTCGGCGCTGGCGCTGTACGGGCATCGCATCGAGGACGTGATCGTCAACGGGGTCGGCGCGGCCGACTCGCCCGATCCGGCGGTGCGGGTGCGGGCCGAGGTGGCGCGCGAGACCGTGGACGCGCTGTGCGCGCTGTTCCCGCGCGTGCCGTTGGCGCAGATCCCCGTGCTGCCCGCCGAGCCGCTGGGCGCGAGCGAACTCGCCGACGTGGCTGCGCACTTCGGCCCGGTGGGTCCGGGCGGCGCGGCCGACGACGACGGGCACACGATCGAACGCGACGGCGAGCGGCTGCTGTTGCTGCTGCCGCTGCCGGGCACGGATCGCGACGAGCTGGACCTGCTGCGCCGCGGCGACGAACTGGTGATCACGATCGGCCCGCACCGCCGGCTGATCCGGCTGCCCTCGGCGCTGCGCCGCTGCCTCATCGAGGGCGCGGGCCTGCGCGACGGCGTCCTGCGCGTGCGCTTCGTCCCGGACCCGGCCGTGTGGATGCGCGCGCCGCAGTAGCGGTGGGGGCCCGGCGCACTGCTTGGGCATGCTCGGGCCGCTCACGTGCGCGGTGGCCTGGCGTTGGGCTTCTCGGTGGCGGCCCGGTCGGAGGACTTTGATCCGCGGCGCGGAACCGCCCTTCGTCGGCGGGGATCGGGGCGCAGGGTTCGCGTCGGGCGGTGGGAGCGCGGAGAATGCGTCGGATGGATCCTGATGAGCGGGTGACGGGCGAGGACGCGGCGGATGCGTGGGCGGGCAGCACGGACGAGGTGCCGCCGGCCGCGGACGCGAAGGCCGAGGGGGACGGTGCGCGGGAGCGAGTCGACCCCTGGGCGCGGCTCGGGGAGGAGGCTCGGCGGCTCGGGGAGTCGTTGACCGGCGCCGACAAGGGGGATCAGGCGCCGGCCGCGCGGTTGGCGGAGGAGGCGCGGCGGCTGGCCGAGACGCTGGTGGAGCAGGCCGGGGCGGTGCGCGAGCAGATGGCGCGCAGGCACCCCGAGGTGGCCGCGCACCTGGCCGCCGCCGGGACCGAGCTGGCGTCCGCGTACCGGGCCTTCGTCGGCGACCGCGAGCGCCGGTGGGCCGCGAAGCCGGCCGAGAGCGAGCGGATCCGGCTCGACGACGACGAGTAGCCGGGTGCCCCCGCCGCCCGCGGCCCGCGTCGTGGGCGGTCGGGTGGTGTCCGGCGGGCGTACGCGTGGGGTGGGGGCGGGGAAGGGACCAGTACGATCCGTTGCGGGCAATGCACGCGAACGAGCTTGGGACGACATGGGACTCACGATCGGTGTCGACATCGGTGGCACCAAAATCCTCGCGGGTGTGGTCGACGCCGACGGGGTGATCCTCGATCGGCTCAAGGTCGCCACCCCCAAGGACGCCGATGGCACCGCGCAGGTGATTGCCGAGGCGGTCAACACCCTGCGGCGCAACCACGTCGTGGAGGCGGTCGGGCTCGGCGCGGCCGGATTCATCGGCGCGGACCGTTCGACCGTGCTGTTCTCGGCCAACGTCGGCGCCTGGGTCGGCGAGCCGCTCCGGGATCGTATGGAGGCGCTGATCGGCCTCCCGGTCGTGGTCGAGAACGACGCCAACGCCGCGGCCTGGGGCGAGGTGCGCTTCGGCGCGGCCGCCGGGCACACCAACGTGATGTGCGTGACCGTCGGTACCGGCATCGGCGGCGCGATCGTGTTCGGCGGCGAGCTGTACCGGGGCGGCGGCGGGATAGCGGGTGAGCCCGGCCACATGCGGGTGGTCCCCGACGGCCTCGCCTGTCCGTGCGGCAACTACGGCTGCTGGGAGCGGTACGCCAGCGGCAGTGCGCTGACCCGCTACGCCCGCGACCGGGCGGCCGGCCTGCCCGAGGCGGCGGAGAAGCTGCTCGCTCTCGGCGACGGCACCCCCGCGGGCATCCAGGGCCCGCACGTCACCCAGGCCGCGCTGCTCGGCGACCCCGTCTCGCTGGCCGCCTTCCGCGAGCTGGGCACCTGGCTCGGGCAGGGCCTGGCCGACCTGTCCGCCGTGCTCGACCCGGCCGCGTTCGTGATCGGCGGCGGCGTCTCGGACGCGGGCGACCTCCTGCTCGTCCCCGCCCTGGAGACCTACCGCAGCGTGCTGCGCCGCGGCCACCGGCTCGGCGCCGAGGTCGTGGTCGCCACCCTGGGCAGCGACGCGGGACTGGTCGGCGCGGCGGACCTGGCCCGCCACTGACGACACCGCCGCCACACGCGCGGAACACACCGCCTCCCGGGGACCGGGCGGGCGTACACAGCTGGTCGATCGTGGTTCGGGCCGGGAGCCTGGAACCGGGCAAGGGGGCATCAGTGGCCGTCGGCAACGGAGAGATCCGGGTCATGTCGTACAACGTGCGTTCGCTGCGCGACGATCGGGACGCCCTGGTGCGGATCGTCCGGCACGCCGCGCCCGACCTGCTCTGCATCCAGGAGGGCCCCCGCTTCGTGCGCCGTCGGCAGGCGGTGGCCCGCCTCGCGCGCGACTGCGGCCTGGTGGTGATCGCCGGCGGCGGCGCCACGTCGGGGCTGCTCGTGCTCGGCGGGCTGCGGGTGAGCGTGCGGCGGGCGTACGACGAGCTGCCGCCGGCCGCGACCGGACGGCGTGCGCTCGGGCCGGCCGGCGCGGTGGTGGCGGTCGGCGGCGCCGAATTCGCGGTGGCCAGCGCGCAGTTCGGACCGGCCGCCGCCGAACGACCGGCACAGGCCGACGAGTTGTTGCGCCGGCTGGCCGGGCTCGACACCGAACACCGGGTGTTGGCCGGGGACTTCAACGAGTCGGCGGGCCGTCCCGGCTGGGACCGCCTGGCCGCGGAACTCCGCGACGGATACCCGGCGGCGCCCAGCGGCTCGGAGTTCACCGCGCCGCGCCGCGACCCCGGCCGCCGCCTGGACGGCGTGTTCGTGTCCGAGCACGTCGAGGTGCTCGGCTGCGGCGTCCCCGACGACGTCACCGACGCCGACTACGCCGCCGCCTCCGACCACCGTCCGGTGCTGGCCACGCTGCGGATACCCGTCGGCTGACCCGGATCGTCCCGGACCACCCGGGCTCACCCGGGCTTGCCCGGGCATCACCCGGACTCAGGGCCGGAAGCTCGCCATGAAGCCGGCCAGCAACTGCTGCGTGGCCGGGTCGTTCCAGACCGCCTCCGGGGTGTCCATGTAGAGCGAGTAGCCGCGCCCGGACGGCACCGTGAAGCCGAGGTTGAGCACGTGGTGCCGGGTGCCGCTGCCGTAGGTGAAGTGCCAGGCGGCGGCGGGGTAATCCCGGTAGTCGGCCTTCTCGATGCTCACCTTCTGATAGTTGGTGAAGCGACGGCGGACGTCGGGCTCGGCCTGCTTCCAGTCCTCGACCGGGTCGGTCGGTGAACTGGCGACGGTGTCCACGTTGAGCTTGAGCGTGCCCTCGGCGTTGGCGAAGAACTCCTGGCTGTCCTCGGTCTTGACCTTCCGCCACCCGGGCGGCAGGCCGATTTTGTAGCCGGTGGTGGCGCCGGTGTACGGCGTCCAGCCCGCCGGCAGGCCGTCGGTGCCGGTCGGCGGCTGCGGCGAACCCTGGGTCGGGGGTGTGGTCTGTGCGGGCGGCGGCGCCGAATCGCTGGGCGGGGGCGCGGTGTTCGGCGGCTGGGTGAGCTGTCCGCCGACCGGGGCGGTCTCGGCGGCCGGCCCCGGGCTCGACGGAGGTGTCGAACCCGACTGCGGCGAGGGCGAGTCGGAGCCGGCGGCGCCCTTCGCCCGATCGTTCTTGTCATTGCCGGGGGCGATCAGGAACAGGATCAGCCCGACCACGACGCCGAAGACCACCAGGGCGGCGATCGCGGCCGGCAGCGGCAGCCACGGGAAGGTCCGGGCGGGGCGATCCTCCCGAACCGGCTTCGGGGGCTTCGCGGGTGGGGCGACGAGCGGGGACACGATCTCCGCCTCGCCCCCGGATATCGCGTCGGGCTCGGGCTCGACGGTCCGCGGCGTGGGTACGGCCGCGGGTATCGGCTTCGCCGCGGGCAGCAGCGCGGGCGGCAACGCCCGGGTGGCCGCCTGCTCCTCCCGGATCTCGCGCAGCGCGTCGCGCAACATCGCCTCGGTCTCGGCCGCGTCCGGCCGCCCGGCCGGATCGCGCGCCAACAGCGCCTGCAGCACCGGGTCGAGCGGGCCCGCGTGCTTGGCCGGCACCGGCTCCTCGCTGACGATCGCGGTCAACGTGGCCAGCGGCGTGGAGCGTTCGAAGGGGGCCTTGCCCTCGACGGCCGCGTACAGCGTCGCGCCGAGCGACCACAGATCCGAGGCCGCGGTGGGACTCAGACCCCGAGCCCGCTCCGGCGGGATGTACGCGGGGGCGCCCAGCACCACGCCCGACTGGGTCACCGACGAGTCGCCCTCGACCACCGCGATGCCGAAGTCGCTGAGCACGGCCCGGCCGTCGGGGGTGATCAGCACATTGCCCGGTTTGACGTCACGGTGCAGGATCCCGGCCGCGTGCGCCGTGCGCAGCGCGTCGATCATCGCCAGGCCGATCTCCGCCACCGCCTCGGCGGCCATCGGCCCATCGCCCCGAATCACCTCGGCGAGCGAGCGCGAGGGCACCAACTCCATGACGATCCACGGCCGATCGTCCTCCTCGACCACGTCGTAGACGCGCACCACCGAGGGATGACTCAGCCGCGCGGCGGCGCGCGCCTCACGGGCGGCGCGCTCGCGCAGCCGGGCCCGTTCGGTGTCGTCGGCGCCCGGTTGCGGCAACATCTCCTTCACCGCGACCTCGCGTCCCAGGACCTGGTCCCGAGCTCGCCAGACCGCACCCATGCCCCCGCGCCCCAGTCGCTCGGCGAGCAGATAGCGCCCGCCGACCAGGCGTCCCTCGTTGTCCGCGTCCACGCAAGGAAGGTACCCGGCCGGGGACTTCCAATGTGGCATGACGCCCCGTCAGAACCGGTCGGGATCAAGCCGAATCACGCCGAAACGGGTCATCCGACGTCGTCCGACGCGGCGCTCCCGTCGCCGACTCGGATCACCGCGCCCTGGCCGGGTCAGACCACCGCGCCGTCGTCGGGGTCGTCCTCGTCCCGATCCCGCCGCATTCGCGCCACCAGCGCGACGAAACCGCCGGTGAACGCGGCGAACGCGGCGAACGAGGTCCACGGCCCGACCGCGCGGCCGAGCAGCACCGACACGAGGAGGTAGAGCGGCCCGCCGACCAGCGCGATCCAGGCGATCTTGGTGGCCGCGTCGGTCTTGGGCAGCGGAGGTGGCGGAGGCGGCACGAAGTGCTCGTCGGGGTCCTCGTCCAACTCGTTGATCACCGGCGGCCCCGGCGGCGCGAGCGAGTAGTCGCGCGGCCCCGGCGCGGCGGGCAGGCCGACCTTGAACGAGCCCTCGGCCGGCCCCTCGGGTCCCCGCCGCTCGCCGCCCAGGTCCTCGGCCACCGGCCAGCGCGGCACCGGGTCGGCGACCTCGCTGTCGAAGGACGCGACGATCTGCGCCCACACCTCGTCGTCGCCCGGCCGCTCGGCGGGCGCCTCGGCATCGTTGTTCGCCGGTTCGGCCGGCTGCGCCCGGGGCGGCTCCACCGACGGGATGTCGGCGGGTCCGGCCGTCGGCTCCTTGGCCCGCGCACGCGGCGCGGACGGCTCGGTCAGCGAACGCAGGATGGCCCGCGCCCGCGACGTCGCCGCCGCGTCCACCCACAGGCGCTCGATCTGCTCGGGCTCCTCGTCCGGATCCCGGGGCTCCAGCGTCGAGACGTACGCCGCCACCCCCGCGTCCCGCAGGGCGACCAGCATCACGTCCGCCGCCTCGGGATCGAGGTCGGTCAGGGGCTTGAAGGACTCCGCGTCGAGTCCGTTGCCACGTCCGCGCACCGTTCGTTCAGTCCCTCTCGGCCGTCTCCGTGGCCCGCGCGTCCGGCGCGAGCCGGCGTACGAACTCCAGGCTGGATGCGAAGATCCGTTCCGCGTCGTGGTCGAGCGTCGCCACGTGATAGCTGTCGTTGAGCAGGACGTCGGTGACGTCCGTGGAGGAGATCCTGGCCAACACCGTCTCGGAGTTGGCCGGCGAGACCACGTGATCGTGCGGGCTGTGCAGGAGCAGCACCGGCTGGGTCACCTGCGGCAGGTCGGCACCGACCACCCGCCAGAACCGGGACAGCGAGTAGGCGGCCTTCACCGGCGTCCGCGCGTAGGCGAGCTCGACCGACCCCTCCTTGCGGATGTCGGAGGCGATGCCGGCCACCGACGGTATGACGTGCCGCATTACCGGCAGCAGGCGCACCTTCGGATCGTCGGCCTGTACGGACGGGTTCACCAGGACCAGCCCCGCCACCTTGTCGCCGTGCTGCTCGGCGAGCCGCAGGGCCAGTCCGCCGCCCATCGACAGACCCATCACGAACACCGTGTCGCAGCGCTCGCGCAGCCGGTCGAACGCGCGGTCCACGGCGGCGTACCAGTCGTGCCACGTGGTCAGGTTCATGTCCTGCCACCGGGTGCCGTGACCGGGCAGCAGCGGCAGCGACACGGTCAGCCCCGCCGCGGCGAGGTGTCGGGCCCACGGCCGCAACGACTGCGGCGTGCCGGTGAACCCGTGACACAGCAGGACGCCCACCGGACCGCCGTCGTGGTGGTCGGGCTCGGCACCGGGCAGGATCGACACCAACGGGCTCCTTCGGGCGACGGGCTGGGCGAGCCGACCGGATGGGCGCCACGTGGGGTGGCGACCGCCGGCCGACGGCGGTACAGGTTCCATAACGGGGTCGGGAGGCGAGTGGTTCCGCCCCTTACCCCCAACACCTGGGCGCTCTCGAATCGTCCCACGGGCGTGCGCGATGCGTACAGCGGCTTGGCGCCGGCCCGGACGGCTCGCCGCGGCCCGGGCTCGGGCCACGGCGACAACTCCCGTACCCCGGTCCCGGCGGGGAGCGATGCTCTAGGGTTCGTCCTGTTCCCAGGAGGAGGTCAGGGTTGTTCTACCGGCTGATGAAAATGATCGTCGGCCCCGTATTGAGGCTCTTCTTCCGCCCCTGGGTGGAGGGTCAGGAGCACATCCCGGACCGGGGCCCGGCCATTTTGGCGAGCAACCACCTCTCGTTCTCGGACTCGTTCTTCCTACCGGTGGTCGTCCCGCGCCGGATCACCTTCCTGGCCAAGTCGGACTACTTCACCGGCCGAGGGGTCAAGGGCCGGCTCACCGCCGCGTTCTTCAAGGGAGTGGGCCAGCTGCCCGTGGACCGCAGCGGCGGCCGGGCGAGCGAGGCCGCGCTGAACGCCGGGCTCAAGGTGCTGCGCGAGGACCACCTGTTCGGCATCTACCCGGAGGGCACCCGCTCGCCGGACGGCCGGCTGTACCGGGGCAAGACCGGGATCGCCCGGCTGGCGCTGGAGTCGGGCGCGCCGGTGATCCCGGTCGCGATGATCGACACCGAGAAGATCCAGCCGCCCGGCAAGATCGTGCCGAAGATCATGCGGGTGGGCATCCGGATCGGCGAGCCGCTGGACTTCTCTCGCTACGAGGGCATGGAGGACGACCGCTTCATCCTGCGCGCGATCACCGACGAGATCATCTACGCGCTGATGGAGTTGTCCGGCCAGGAGTACGTCGACATGTACGCGGCCGACGCCAAGAAGCGCATCGACGAGGCGCGCAAGCAGGCGGCGGCGGCCAAGGCCGCCGAGAAGGCCGCGGAACAAGGCGCGGAACAAGGCGCCGGGCAAGGCGTCGAGCAGGCTTCGGGGCAGGACACCGGGAAGGGCACGGACCGGGCCGCCGACCCCGGCGCCACGTCCGGGGCGAACGACGACTCGGGCGGCTTTGGCCGACCCGCCGGCTGACCGGGTCCGCCCGGCACCTCTGGGGGGTTCGGATGGGGGTCGAACAGTCGTTGTGGCGGGCTCTGACGGTCTATCGCACGCTCGCCCTCGTCTACGCGATCGCGCGCTACGCCCAGGTCGCGGACGAGTACGAACACCCGGTCGGCGGGTGGGCCGTCATGGCCCTGCTCGTGGTGTGGACGGCGGTGACCGCGTACGGCTTCCGCGACCCCAGGTTCCGCGAGCCGCCCTGGTTGATCGTCGACCTCTGCGTCGCGGCCGGATGCCTGCTCTCCACCCGCTGGCTGGACGATCCCGAGCGGGTCGCCCAGGGCACCATGACGCTGCCCACGGTGTGGGCCTCGGCGCCGGTGCTGGCGTGCGCGATCAAGGGCGGCTGGAAGACGGGCTCGGTGGCGGCGCTGACGATAGGCGCCGCCGACACCCTCGAACGCGGCGCGCTCACCGCCGACAACCAGCACAACATCGTGCTGTTGCTGCTCGCGGGCGGCGCGGTCGGCTACGTCGTCGAGATCGCCCGGGTGAGCGAGAAGGCGCTGACCCGCGCGCTGCAACTGGAGGCCGCCACCCGCGAACGCGAACGATTGGCGCGGGACATCCACGACAGCGTGCTCCAGGTGCTCGCCCTGGTACAGCGCCGGGGCGCCGAGCTCGGCGGCGAGGCGGCGGGGCTCGGCCGGTTGGCCGGCGAGCAGGAGGTGGCGCTGCGGCAGTTGATCTCGGCGACACCCGCCCGGGTCGAATCGGCCGACCTGCCCGGCTCCGGCGCCGACGGCGACCCGGCCCGGCAGGACCTGCGGGTGCTGCTCGGCGGCTTCGCCGGGGCGCGGGTGACCGTGTCCTCGCCCGGCACGCCCGTGCTGCTGCCCACGCCCGCGGCGCGCGAGGTGGCCGCGGCGGTCGCCGCGGCCCTGGACAACGTGCGCCGGCACGCGGGTGAGCGGGCGCAGGCGTGGATCCTGCTGGAGGACGAGCCGGACGAGATCGTGGTCAGCGTCCGGGACGACGGCCCGGGCATCGAACCGGGGCGACTCGAGGCGGCCCGGGCCCAGGGGCGATTGGGCGTGGCCCAGTCGATCGAGGGCCGGGTGCGCGATCTCGGCGGCACCGTGGTGTGGTCGTCGGTGACGGGAGAAGGCACCGAACTGGAGTTCCGGGTGCCGAGGCAGGGGAGCGGATGAACGACACGAACACGGACACACCGACCGACGAGGCGCCGGCCGCCGCACTGCGCGTCCTGGTCGTGGACGACCACCCGATGTGGCGCGAGGCGGTGGCGCGCGACCTCGCGGCGGCGGGCTACGACGTGGTCGCCACCGCCGGGGACGGCCCCGAGGCGGTCCGCCGGGCCCGGGCCACCTCGCCGAACGTGGTGATCCTGGACCTGAACCTGCCCAAGCTGCCGGGGGTCGAGGTGGCCCGCGAACTGGTCCGCCACGACCGCGCGGTGCGCATCCTGGTGTTGTCCGCCAGCGGTGAGCAGGAGGATGTCCTGGAGGCGGTCAAGGCCGGCGCGACCGGATACCTGGTCAAGTCCGCGAGCCGCGAGGAACTGGTCGACGCGGTGCGCCGGACCGCCGTCGGCGACCCGGTGTTCACCCCCGGGTTGGCCGGCCTGGTGCTCGGCGAGTTCCGCCGGATGGCCACCGATCCGCCGCGCCGGGACGCGGCGGGCGGCCCGACCGCGCCGCGGCTGACCGACCGGGAGACCGAGGTGTTGCGCATGGTCGCCAAGGGGCTGTCGTACAAGCAGATCGCGGAGCGCCTGTTCCTGTCCCACCGCACGGTGCAGAACCACGTCCAGAACACCTTGAACAAGCTGCAACTGCACAACCGGGTCGAACTGGTCCGCTACGCCATCGAGAAGGGCCTGGACGACTAGCGCCTTGTTCGGCGCGATCAAGCCGACACGATCAAATCGGGTACCTCGAACGGGTGGTGGGAAGAGTCGAGGTGGCTTCTCGCACCGGTAGCGTGGGCCGCGAATCGTGCCGGACGGAAGAAATCGGAGATTTCGATGCGTGTCGGAGTACTGACCGGCGGCGGCGACTGCCCGGGTCTCAACGCGGTGATCCGGGCGGTCGTCCGCAAGGGTGTCCAGGACTACGGGTACGAATTCATCGGCTTTCGGGACGGCTGGCGCGGTCCGCTCGAAGGCGACACGATGCCGCTCGACATCAAGGCGGTACGCGGGATCCTGCCGCGCGGCGGAACCATCCTCGGCTCGTCCCGGACCAACCCGATCAAGGTCGATCGCGGCATCGAGCGGATCCGGGAGAACCTGGGCAAGTTCGAGGTGGACGCGCTCGTGGCGATCGGCGGCGAGGACACCCTCGGCGTGGCGACTCGGCTGCACGAGCACGACGTCAAGGTCGTCGGTGTGCCCAAGACCATCGACAACGACCTGAACGCGACCGACTACACGTTCGGCTTCGACACCGCGGTCAACATCGCCACCGAGGCGATCGACCGCCTGCACACCACCGCCGAATCGCACCGCCGGGTGCTGATCGTCGAGGTGATGGGCCGGCACGCGGGCTGGATCGCGATCCACTCCGGCATGGCCGGCGGCGCCAACGTGATTCTGATCCCCGAGCAGAACTTCGACGTCGAGGAGGTCTGCGCCTGGGTGGACAGCCGGTTCCGGACCAACTACGCGCCGATCATCGTGGTCGCCGAGGGCGCCATCCCGCTGGCCGGTCAGATGGTGACCAAGGACCAGACGCTGGACGCGTTCGGCCACGTCAAGCTGTCCGGGATCGGCGACTGGCTGGCCTCGGAGATCGAGAAGCGCACCGGTCACGAGGCGCGCACCACCGTGCTGGGCCACGTGCAACGCGGCGGCACACCCACCGCGTTCGACCGCTGGCTGGCCACCCGGTTCGGGTTCCACGCGATCGACGCGGTCAACGCGGGCGAATGGGGCAGGATGGTCGCGCTGCGCGGGACCGACGTGGTGACCGTGCCGTTGGAGGCGGCCACGCGCGAGTTGAAGACCGTGCCGCCGGCGCTGTACGAAGAGGCGAAGGTGCTGTTCGGCTGAGGCCGTGCCGGCGCGCCGGAGTCGGGCGTCAGGCGTCGGGTCCGAGCGGGGTCCCGGCGCCCTGCCGGCGGTTCTTGCGGGCGAAGTACACGATGGTGGCGCCGAGGACCGCGAGGGCGACCCAGATCGCGACGGTGGCGAAGGTGAACGTGTCGTCGTGGTCCTCCCGGCGCTGCCCGGCAGCCGAGTCCGGGGCGGTCGGCGGCAGTTCGGGCCGCAGCGTGGGCGCGCGCGTGGGCCCGCCGGGGTTGGGCACGTGGAGCACCTGGTAGTCGCTGCGCGAGGAGAGGTCGGGGCCCACCCCGTTGGGGGCCGCGCCGCCGGCCAGTACGGCGAGGTCGCCGCCCGCCACCGGCGAGCCGGCCGGGATCGACACGCGGAGCGAGATGGTCGCGAACTCGCCCGGCGGCAACTGCCGTTGACCGTCCCACGGCTTGGGCGTCAGCGCCCCGGCGAGGTGCGCGTCGCGGCCGTTGGCGGGGTCGGTGAGCACCTGGAGCGACACCGGACTCCAGCCCCGGTCGTAGGAGTCGTACACCTCGACCACCAACTGCCGCGGGGTGATCGGGGACTGGCCGGTGGTGAAAACCACTTCCGGACGCACGCCGGGGATGATCCGGCCGGTGTCGTTGGTGAAGGTGACGTTGAACTCGGCCGCGCCGCCGCCGGCCTGGAGCCGACCGGGCACACCGACGAGGTTGAACGTCGGCCCGTCCCCGCGCCGCGCCGTGGGGAACGTCTTCGCGATACCACCGGACCGATCCGGGCCCGCGTTCGGCACGGACGGCGAGCGGGTCTCGTCCGGGGACGGTGGGCGCGTGGGCGCACTGCCGTCCGGCCCGAGCAGCGCGGCGTCGAACGCGAAGCCTCCGGTGAAGCGCGGCTCGTCGCCGGCGCTCGGGGAGTGGCTTCGTCCACTCATGGAGACCTGGACGAACTGCGTCGGAACGTTCGCCGCGATCGTGAATCGCAGTCGGAACTCGACGCTCGCGCCGGGCGCGAGCCGACCCGAGGTCTCGGTGCCCGCGCCCGCGCCGGGGAACGGCAGCGACGCCGAGCCGAGCGTGCCCAGGGGCCTGAGCACCCAGGTGCCGCCGACCGGGTCGAGGACTTCCAGGCGCACCTGCTCCGGGGCGATCCCCCGGTCCCCGCCGATCGACACCTCGGGCTCCAGGAGCAGCGGGGTCGGACCGGCGTTGCGCATCCTCGCGGTGACCTCGACGGGAACGGCCGGCCGGATCCGGTCCGGCACCCCGGTCAACTCGACCTGCCCGTCGGCCGCCGGCACCTCCGCCGCCGGAGCGGTGGGTACCGGCGCGGCGACGGCCGGCGGCGACCCGAGCAGCACGAGGAACGCCGTCGAGGCGAGACAGCGACGCAGACGCATGCGGGGTACCCGTCGTAGGAAGGAGCCTGTTCGACCGAATGTGCGAACGGCCGGAGCCTACCGGGCGGTACACCGTGGGCCCCAGGGGATATTCGGGCAGCCCGGCGGGCGGCCTCGCCGATGGGCGGTGCGCCGGCGGGGCGGGGATCAGTCCAGTGTCGAGCGGCGGCGCGAACCGACGGGGCGGGCGGGGCAGGCGCGGCGGTGGGTCCGGGCGGCGCGGGCCTCGGCCAGGGCGGTCAGGCGGGCGTTCCAGGGGGCGGCGTCGGCGGCGCCGATACCGCGCGAGCACTGGTTGGTGGCGGCGAACACGAAGGTCTCCATCGCCTCCCGCGAGACGGTGCGCCAGCACGCGAAGCGGTCCGCCCAGGAGGCCGCCTGTTCGGCGGTGTGCCCCTCGTCCATCAGCCGGCCGGCGACCATGGTGACCTCGATCCAGGCCGGGCCGCGGGCCGGTTGCGCCCAGTCGACCAGGTACGCGCGCGGCCCCCGGTCACCGATCAGCACGTTGTGCGGATGCAGATCGGTGTGCAACAGGCTTTCCCCACGCAGCAGTTCGAGTTGACGGTGGGTCAACAGCGAACGCCAGCGCTCCTCGATCCGCGGCAGTGGCAGGTTCCGTACGGCGACCCGGCCGAGCCGGCGCAGCGCGTCGGCGACCAGCGGCAGATCGGCGGTGCCCGGCGCGAAGTCGGCGTGCCGGCCGGTGATGTGGTCGAAGCCGAGCAACACCCAGTCGTCCAACCGCACCTCCCAGCGCAGCCGGGGCGCGACGGTGTGCACGTGCGGTGCGACCCGGACCTCGACCCGCTGCTGCAAGGCGGCCGGATGATTGCGCGGAACCCCCTTGACGAAGAAGCGTGATCGTTCGGTGGTCACCGTGGCGGCGAACTCGCAGTTGAATCCGGCCCACACCGTGGCGACCCCCAGCACGCGCCCCGCACACCGTTCGACCGCGGCGCGCGCGTCGGTGGGCAGTGCGTCCCACGGAGTGCGCGGCGCCGTATGGAAGTTCGGCGGCGGGGGCGGCGAATCAGCCATCTGCGTCCGGTGGCGAGGGGGGCAGCGGGCGCGGTCCGCCGAAGGTGACTCCACACTTGCGACAACGCTTGCGACCGCTCCAGTCGACGGGGTCGTGCGGCGGACAATCGGAGCCCACGGGAACCCCCTCCACTGGGAATCGGTCAACGAACGGGGTCGAGCATCCTCCGTCGTATCGCGGCGAGCAACGCGATTATCGTCGCACGCCGGTGCGACACCGCAGGCTCCCCGGCCGGATCCGCGCTCCCCGCAGGCGACCCGGCGCCCGACCGCGCGCCACCCGGCGCGGACCGGGTGCCCACCCGGCCCGCGCCCGCCGCCGGCGCCCACCCGCGGCGCCCACCCGCGGTGCCCCCGCGCCGCTCACAACCCGGCGAGCAGCTCCCGCACGATGGCCAGGCCGTTGTGGGTGAGTACCGACTCGGGATGGAACTGCACTCCCGCCAGCCGCATCCGGCTCGACCGCAGCGCGTGCACCCGGCCACTGAACGGGTCCGCGGCGAACTCCACGTTGGGCACCCCGGCGGTCGGCCGCAGCGCGGTGAACGCGTTGTAGAAGCCGACCCGTTCCGGCCGGCCGAACAGGTCGATGGTCTCCTGCTTGCCCTGGTACGGCCGCTGCTCGCGGATCAGTTCCAGGCCCAACTCGTGGGCGAGCAACTGGTGTCCCAGGCAGACCGCGAGCAGCGGGGCGCTCGCGTCGAGCCGGGTCCGCAACAGCGCGCCCATCAGTCGGATCTTGCGGTGCGCGGTGTCCCGGGGGTCGCCCGGTCCGGGGCCGAGCACCACCAGGTCGGCGCTGCGCACCCGCCGTGAGGTGACGTCGTCGTGCGACCTGACCTCGACCTGCAGGCCCAGCGTGCGCAACACGTGCGCGAGCATCGCGGTGAACGTGTCCTCGCCGTCCACCACCAGGACGTGCCGCCCCGCCAGCTCCGGCGCGCGCAGCGCGTGCCCGTCCCGCGGCCGCAGCCAGAACGGGGAGAGCGCGGCATTGCGCTCCGCCAGGACCGCGTGCACCTCGGGATCGGCCGCGAGCGCCGTGTTCCCGGCGACCCCGGCGGCCGGCACCACGCCGAGCGCAGCCAGCACCCCCGCCGCCTTCGCGTGCGTCTCGGCCACCTCGTTCTCGGGGGTGGAGTGCCGGACCAGGGTTGCGCCCGCGGGCACCCGCAGGCCGCCGTCGGGGGTGATGTACGCGGTCCGGATCAGGATCGGCGCGTCCAGCGTGCGTCGCCCCTCCCCGTCGCGCCCGATCAGCGCGAGTACGCCCGAGTAGTAGCCGCGCCCGGTCGGCTCGTGCCGACGGATCACCCGGCACGCGTTCTCCAGCGGGCTGCCGGTCACCGTCGGCGCGAACATGGTGCCGCGCAGCACGGTGCCCACGTCGTGCGAGGTCACCCCGCGCAGCAGGTATTCGGTGTGCGTGAGGTGGCCCATCGGCTTGAGGAAGGGGCCCTCCACCGCGCCGCCGAGGTCGCACACCTCGCTCATCATCTTCAGTTCCTCGTCGACGACCATGAACAGCTCGTCGATCTCCTTCGGATCGCGCAGGAAGGCCAGCAGCCCCTCGCGCGAGGGCCCCTCGGCGGGATGCCGATAGGTTCCGCTGATCGGATTCATCACCACCTCGCCGCCGATCGAGCTGACGTGCCGCTCGGGACTGGCGCCGACCAGGGTCAGCTCGCCGGTGTGGATCAGGTAGGTCCAGTACGCGCCGCTCTCCCGGGTCAGCAGCCGGTGCAGCAGGGTGCCGGCCGAGGCCGGCGTGTAGTCCTCGATGTGGTCGCGGTAGTCGCGCCGGATGACGAAGTTGGCGCCCTCGCCCCGGCCGATCTCCTCCTCGATCACCCGCTTGACGATCACGGCGTAGCTCTCGTCGTCCACGTCGAAGCCGCCGCCGCGCAGCGCGACCGGCACCCGCGGCAGCGCGGCCAGCACCTCGGCCAGGGGCAGCTCGTGCTGCTCGGTGACCCGCAGGCAGCGCAGCGGTGTGCCGTCCTCGCGGTACTCGAACCCGCGCTCGCGGATCTGCCCATACGGCACCAGGGCGAGCAGTTCGTGCCCGGGCCCGTCGCCGGCGGCCGGCAGCGGCAGCGCGTCGAGGCCGGGCGCGTCGATGATCTCGCCGGTCAGGAGTTCGACCACGGACGAGTTCTCGCGCCGGATCAGCGCGAACGGCGGCGGGGCGGCGGAGAACAGCGGGGACAGGGCGTCGGCGGTGCGCATGGGTGCTCCTCGGTCGAGAGAGACGCCCTCCCGACCGGGCGATCCGCCGGTTGTCCGTCCGGTCCGGGCGGGTGCGCCGCCGGGTCCGGGACAAACAAAGGGCCGCCCTGCCGGGCGGCCGTCGGATCGTGGGGTGATCGCGAAGTCAGTGGGCCGCCGCAGGGACGGGCCACCAGGAGTGTCGATGGAAGCTGATCGCGATCACGCCACGGATCCTAGCGCGTGCGCGCGGGGTCACCGCTTTCGGCGGCCTTCGCCGTTTCCCGGGGGGTGCGCCGGGCGCCCGGCGCACCCGCGCCCGATGTTCCGCGTCTCGCTCTCCGGGCGCCGGCCTCAATCGGGTTGCCACTCCGCTTAGTCTTGAGCGGTGACCCTGAACGACATCGAATCCTGGCGAACCCTCCCGGCGGCGCAACAGCCCGAGTGGCCGGACAACGAGGCCCTGGGCTCCGCCCTCGCGGACCTCCGTTCCTATCCGCCGCTCGTCTTCGCCGGCGAGTGCGACCAGCTTCGTGGTCGGCTCGCGTCGGTGGCCAAGGGCGAAGCGTTCCTGCTCCAGGGCGGCGACTGCGCCGAGACCTTCGTCGGCAACACCGCCGACGCGATCAAGAACAAGCTCAAGACGCTGCTGCAGATGGCCGTCGTGCTGACCTACGCGGCCTCGGTGCCGGTGGTCAAGGTCGGCCGGATGGCCGGGCAGTACTCCAAGCCGCGCTCCAGTGGCACCGAGACCCGCGACGGGGTGACCCTGCCGTCCTACCGGGGCGACGCGGTCAACGAGCTGGCCTTCACCGAGGCCGCGCGCATGCCGGATCCCGAGCGGCTCAAGCGCATGTACCACTCGTCCTCGGCGACGCTGAACCTGGTGCGCGCGTTCACCACGGGCGGCTACGCCGACCTGCGCCAGGTGCACGCCTGGAACCAGGACTTCGTCGCGCTCTCGCCCTCCGGCGAGCGCTACGAGCGGCTCGCGGCCGAGATCGACGGCGCGATGCGCTTCATGCACGCGTGCGGGACCGACCCCGAGGAATTCCGCACCGTGGAGTTCTACGCCAGCCACGAGGCGCTGATCCTGGACTACGAGGACGCGCTCACCCGGGTCGACTCGCGCACCGGCGACCTGTACGACGTGTCCGGCCACATGGTGTGGATCGGCGAGCGCACCCGGCAGCTCGACGGCGCGCACATCGAGTTCGCCTCCCGGATCCGCAACCCGATCGGCGTCAAGCTCGGCCCGACCACCTCTCCCGAGGACGCGCTCGCGCTGATCGACAAGCTCGACCCGAACCGCGACCCGGGCCGGCTGACCTTCATCGTCCGCATGGGCGCGGGCAAGGTCCGGGACAACCTCCCGGCCCTGGTGGAGAAGGTGGCCGCGGCCGGCGCGCAGCCGGTGTGGGTGTCCGACCCGATGCACGGCAACACGTTCGAGGCGTCCAGCGGGCACAAGACCCGTCGCTTCGACGACGTCCTCGACGAGGTCAAGGGCTTCTTCGAGGTGCACCGCGCGCTCGGCACACACCCGGGCGGCATCCACGTCGAGCTGACCGGTGACGACGTCACGGAGTGCGTGGGCGGCGGCGACGAGATCTTCGTCGACGACCTGCACCAGCGCTACGAGACCGCGTGCGACCCGCGGCTGAACCGCAGCCAGTCGCTCGACCTGGCCTTCCTGGTCGCGGAGATGTACCGCAAGAGCTGATCCGGCCCGACCCACGCGCCCCGAGGGCGGACCCTCCGACCGGAGGATCCGCCCTCGACGGCGTCTGTAATGCTGCCGCCATGACCTTCACCGACCTGCGCAGCGATACCGTCACCAAGCCCGGCCCCGCGATGCGCGCGGCGATGGCCGCCGCCGAGGTGGGCGACGACGTCTATGCCGAGGACCCGACCGTCCGGGCCTTGGAGGAGTACGTCGCCGACCTGTTCGGGCAGCCGTTCGCGCTGTTCACGCCGACCGGCGTGATGGCCAACCAGCTGGCCGTGCGGCTGGCCGTCCCGGCGGGCGGCGAGCTGGTCCTGGACGCCGACGCGCACATCGTCGCGCACGAGGACGGCGCGGCGTCGGCGCAGGGCGGCGTCCAGACCCGGACCACGCTCAGCCCGCGCGGCCTGCTCGATCCGGCCGACCTGGCCCGGTTGATCCGGGTCGGCAACCCGTACACGGTCGGCACCGACCTGGTCGCGGTCGAGCAGACGCACAACCGGGGCGGCGGCTCGGTGTACCCGCTGGAGCAGCTGACCGCGATTCGCGAGCTGGTGAGCGGATTCGACCTGCCGCTGCACTGCGACGGCGCGCGGATCTGGAACGCACACGTGGCCAGCGGCACCCCGCTGCGCGCCTACGGGGCGCTGTTCGACTCGCTCAGCGTGTGTCTGTCCAAGGGGCTCGGGGCGCCGGCGGGGTCGGTGCTGATGATGCCCGCGGAGTACGAGGCAGACGCGCGGCGGATGCGGCACCGGATGGGCGGCGGCATGCGCCAGGCGGGCATCCTCGCGGCGGGCGGCCGGTATGCCCTGGAGCACCACGTCGAGCGGCTGGCCGAGGACCACGAGCATGCGCGGGAGCTGGCCGTGCTGCTGCGCGACGCGGGCTTCGCGGTGGCCGACCCGGAGACCAACATCGTGCTGGTCGAGCTGGGGGAGCGGCAGCCGGACGCGGCCACGATCGCCGAGCGCTGCCGGGCGGAGGGGGTGCTGGTGTCGGCGTTCGGGCCGAGGCTGGTGCGCCTGGTCACGCACATGGACGTGGACGCGGCCGGTTGTGCGCGCGCCGCGACGGCGATCGCGCAGGCGGCGAAGGGCTGATCAGGCGGCGGAGTGCCGGCGCAGCGGGACCACGTTGTCGGGCAGGGTCGCGGCGGCGGCGGCGACGACGGTCGGCATCGGCAGCGCGACGGGCTCGACGGTCGGGGTGGTGCTCTCGCACGCGGTCGCGCAGGTGTCCGCCTCGCCGCACAGCTCGCGCCGCCGGCGTCGGGACTCGTCGCGGGGCAACATCGCGGTGATGCTCTTGACGCACCGGCCGCAGTCGGTGCCCGCGCCGCCGCAGGACTGGGCGATTTCGCGCATGGTGCGGGCGCCGTCGGCTATCCGGTCGTTGACCTGACGGTCGGTGACACCGAAGCACATGCAGACGTACACGGAGATTTCCCCCCAGCGGCGAGGTTACTTAGGTAAGGGTAACCTCAGGGCTCGCCGGGGGGAATACCGGGTGATCGGTGACACAAGCCCCGATCGGTCGTGCGCTTGCGACCGGGGCCCGGTCGGCTCGCGCTCGGCGCTCGGCGGCTCCCGGTCAGCTCTCGTTCGGCTGCTTGAGCAGGCCCGCGATGTAGAGCTGCTCGCCCACCTCGGAGAGCAGGCCGAGCTGCGTCTCCAGGTAGTCGACGTGCTCTTCCTCGTCGGCCAGGATCTCCTCGAAGATGTTGGCCGACGTCACGTCGCCCTTCTCGCGCATCAGCGGGATCCCGCGCCGCAGCCGCTCCACGGCCTCCATCTCCACCGCCAGGTCGGCGCGGAACATCTCCTCCAGGTTCTGGCCGATCCGCAGCGCGTTCAGGCGCTGGTAGTTCGGCAGGCCCTCCAGCATCAGGATGCGATCGGTGAGTCGTTCGGCGTGCTTCATCTCGTCGATCGACTCGTGGCGGGTCCAGGCCGCGAGCTTGATGTAGCCCCGGTGCTCCTGCATCTTCGCGTGCAGGAAGTACTGGTTGATCGCGGTGAGTTCCGCCGTGAGCTGTTCGTTCAGGAGCTCGATGATCTGCGGGTCACTGTGCATCGCGACGCACCTTCCGGTGTGGGACGGGCTGTGAACATGGGAGACGTGGGGGAACCCCGGGCACACGTGGGGCAGGAGTTCCTCCGAATCCTGTCACTTTTGGTAGCACTTCCGCCACGAAGGGCAGCCTTGCCTTCCAATGTCGAACATGTCCCGCCGCGCGCCGCCTGCCCGCCCGTCCCGGGCGGCGCCGGAAAACGGGTCGGTCCGCGGCTTCCGCGCCGGCAGGGGCGGTCGAGAGTCGGTCGGGGCGTCTGGGACCATGTGAGGTATGGGGCATACGGAAGCGGCACAAGGTGGGACCGAGGCTCCGGATCGCGATCCGCGACTTCCGCCGGGCCAGCGGATCCAGCGCGGCTGGCCCGTTCTGCACTACGGACCCGTCCCGCGGTTCAAGCCCGAGATCTGGGACTTCCGCGTCTTCGGCGCGACCGCCTCGGGGGAGAAGCACTGCTGGAACCACGACGAGTTCTCCGCGCTGCCGCACGAGACCGTGGTCGCCGACTTCCACTGTGTGACCAAGTTCAGCATGCTGGGCAACGAGTGGACCGGGCTGACCATAGCCAAGCTGATGGAGATCGCCCCGCCCGCGCCGGAGGTCACCCACGCGATGGTGTGGGCGGAGTACGGGTTCAGCTCGAACCTGCGCATGTTCGACTTCGCGAGCGACCAGACGATCCTGGCCACCCACCACAACGGCGAGCCGCTGACCGCCGAGCACGGCTTCCCGGTCCGGCTGATCGTGCCGCACCTGTACGCCTGGAAGGGTCCCAAGTGGGTGCGCGGGATCGAGTACATGGTCGCCGACAAGCGCGGCTTCTGGGAGGAGCGGGGCTACCACAACATCGGTGACCCGTGGCAGGAGCAGCGCTACTCCTACCAGGAGGAGACCGGCCAGGGCCCCGCGCTGACCTGAGCCCACCCGCCCGGACCCCCGAGCACGTACGAAGGCCCCGCCCGACGCGAGTCGGAGCGGGGCCTTCGTACGGGTCGCCCCGCCGGGCCCGAAGGGCCGGCGGAGCGGAGCGCGCCTAGAAGTTCGAGATGAAGACCTCGCTGTTGCGCTTGACCATCGAGCCGGCCGCCGGGTCCTGCTTGCCCACGTTGGCGGGGATCAGCGGGATCATCCGGTTGTTGACCCGCAACCCCGCGGCCTGGAGCGCGCGGCCCGCGTCGTCCGGGTTCATCCCCGTCACCGGCGGCACCTGGACCAGGTCCGGACCCTTGGACAACACCACCACGATCTTCGTCCCGTACTGCACGTTGGTGTTGACGCCCGGCACGAACGACATGATCCGGCCCTGCGGCACGGTGTCCGAGAACTGCGGAGTCGGGTCCGCCTCGACGGTGACCCCGGTCGTGGGCTGGAACCGGGCCTTGGCCTCGTCCAGGCTCAGTCCGGTCAGGTCCGGCACCAAGGTGTCCGGGCCCCGGCTGACGGTCAGGGCGACCACGCTGTCCCGCTGCAACTGCTCGCCGGCGGCCGGCGTGCTGCCCACCACCGTGCCCGGCGGCTTGGGACTGGCCACCTTGGTCTCGGTGCCCGACTTGAGCGCGGCGTCGGCGAGTGCCTTCTTCGCGTCCTCCAGCTTCAGGTTCGCCAGCGCCGGCACCACGTGCCGCTCCGGGCCCTTGGACAGCGTGACCTTGACGGTCGATCCGCTCGTCACGTTCTTGCCGGGGGCCGGGTCGGTGGAGATCACCGAGCCCTTGGCGACGATCTCGTTGAACTCCCCGTCGCCGACGTACTGCACCTTGAGGCCGGCGTTCTTGATGCGCTTCTCCGCGTCGGCCTGGGTCATGTTCAACACCCCGGGCACGTCGGCGTAGCGGCCCGAGCCGTACCACCACGCGCCGCCGCCGATCGCGGCCGCCACGAGCAGCACGACCGCCAGCACGAGCATGCCCCGCGACGGCCCGCGCCGGCGCCGTCGGCCGGGCAGCGCCGGCTGGTGGGGATACCCGCCGCCGGCGGCCTGGGCCGGCACCCCCGGGGCGGCCGGCGCGTAGACCTGCTGCTCCTCGGAGTAGGGCTCCTCGTAGCCCCCGCCGTAGCGCGCCTGCTCGTCGTCCATCGAGTCGACGCTCAACCCGAGCGGCGCCAGATGCGGCGGCAGCATCACCTCGCCCGCCCGGAACACGCTGGTGGCGTTGTCGTTGATCGGCTCGGGCGGCGGCGGCAGGCGCAGCGCCGCGCCGAAGTCCAACTCCGCGTCGGGCATCGCGTGCCGGGTCCGGCGGACCAGACCGAGCAGCTCCTCGGCGTCGCTCGGCCGCTGCTCCGGGTCGCGCACGGTGGCCGTGCGCACCAGCGTGTCCAGCGTGGTGGACAGGCCCGGCACCGCGTGCGAGGGCGGCGGCACGTCGGCGTGCACGTGCTTGTAGATGACCTCGACCGCGGTCGCGCCGTGGTGCGGCTGACGGCCGGTCAGCATCTCGTAGAGCACCACGCCCGCCGCATACACGTCGGAGCGCGGGGTGGACTCGCCGCGTTCGACCTGCTCGGGCGCGAGGTAGGCGACCGTGCCGACCAGGACCTTGCCGGTCGCCGCGGTCGCGGTCGTGGTGGTCGCGCGGGCCAGCCCGAAGTCGCCGAGCTTGATCCCGCCGTCGTCGGAGATCAGTACGTTCTCCGGCTTGACGTCGCGGTGCACGAAGCCCGCCCGGTGTGCGGCGGAGAGCGCGGCGAGCATCGGCTCCAGCACCCCGAACGCCTCGCGCGGGGTCATGTTGCCCAGGTCCTGCAGCAGTTCGCGCAGCGTGCGGCCCTCGACGTATTCCATCGCGAGGTAGGCGACGGTGCCGTCGGTGCCCTGGTCGAAGACGTTGACCACGTTGGGGTGCGACAGCCGGGCGGCGGCCTTCGCCTCCAGGATGAAGCGGCGGGTGGACTCGGGGTCCTGGGCGAGCCCGGCGTGCATCACCTTGAGGGCGACGACGCGATCGAGCCGAGTGTCGAGCGCCCGGTACACCGTGGCCATGCCACCTGCGGCAACTCGGGCATCGACCCGGTATCGACCGTCGAGCAGCCGCCCGACGAGCGGATCATTCAAGGTCGTGTCCATGTTCAGGAGTGTAGGGTCCACTGCCTCGTGGACGCCGACGGTCTTCCCCATGGTTCCCCCGTCGCCGGGCCGACGCGGCGCACGGGGCCGGTACGGCTCAGAAGGCGGGATGTTCGGGGCTCGCGTCCAGCATGCCGGCCATGGGTGACGACGCGTGCGCGTGGTGACGCATCGGGATGCGCCCGGCGCGGTACGCGAGTCGGCCCGCCTCCACCGCGTGCCGCATCGCCTCGGCCATCAGCAGCGGCGACTGCGCCCGGGTGACCGCGGTCGCCAGCATCACCGCGTCGCAGCCCAGCTCCATCGCGAGCGCCGCGTCGGAGGCGGTGCCCAGACCCGCGTCGAGCACCACCGGGACGCCGGCCTGCTCGGTGATCAGTCGGATGTTGTGCGGATTGCGGATGCCCAGACCCGAGCCGATCGGCGAACCCAGCGGCATCACCGCGACACAGCCCACCTGTTCGAGCCGGCGTGCGAGCACCGGGTCGTCGTTGGTGTACGCGAGCACCCGGAAGCCGTCGTCGACCAGCCGCTCGGCGGCGTCCACCAGCTCGACCCCGTCCGGCAACAACGTGCGCTCGTCGGCCACGACTTCGAGCTTGACCCAGTCGGTCTCCAGCGCCTCCCGGGCCAGCCGCGCGGTGAGCACCGCCTCGCCCGAGGTGAAGCACCCGGCGGTGTTCGGCAACACCCGGATGCCGAGGCGGCGCAGCACGTCGAGCACCGAGCCCGCCGTCCCCGGGTCCACCCGGCGCATCGCCACCGTGGTGATCTCGGTGCCGGACGCGATCAGTGCCTGCTCCAGCACCTCCAGGCTCGGCGCACCACCCGTTCCGGTGATCAATCGCGACGTGAAGGACTCCCCACCGATCACCAGCGTGTCGTCGGCCATCGTGGTCACCCTCCCTGCACGGCGGTCAGTACCTCGACGCGGCTGCCCGCGTCGAGCACGGTCTCGGCCCACGCGCCGCGCGGCACCACGGCCTCGTCGACCGCGACCGCCACACCCTTGGCGGCGGTGGTCAGCGTGGCCACCAGGTCGGCCACGGTGGTGCCGGTCGCCACATCGCGCCGGTCGCCGTTGACGGAGACCTCGATGTTCCCGATGTCGTCGATGTCGGTCATGCCATCACCTTCCGGGCGGCGCTCGTCGTGAAACGGTCGGGCCCGAAGGGCGCGATGAGGTCGGGTGTGGTGCCGTGCGCGAGCACGTCGGCCACGGTGTCGGCGGTGATCGGGGTGAGCAGGATGCCGTGTCGGTAGTGGCCGGTGGCCACCACCAGACCGGCCAGCGCGGAGCGGCCCAGGATCGGCGCGTTGTCCGGGCTGCCCGGACGCAGCCCCGCGAGCGTCTCGACCAGCGGCAACTCGGTCACGCCGGGGACGAGTTCGTGCGCGTCGCGGAGCAGTTCGTAGACCCCGCCCGCGGTGACCTCGGTGTCGAACCCGAGGTCGTGTTCGGTGGCGCCGATCACCAGTTCGCCGTCCACGCGCGGGACCAGGTACATGCTGCCGCCCTTGACCACGCCCCGGATGTTGCGGGACAGCAGCGGGCGCAGCGCCGGCGGCACGGCCAGCCGCAGGATCTCGCCCTTGACCGGACGCACCGGGGGCACCACCTCGGGCGGCAGGCCCGGGATCCGCGCCGAGCGGCACCCGGCGGCGAGCAGCACCTGATCGGCGGTCAGCGCCCGCCCGTCGCGCAGCCGCACACCGTACGCGCGCTCGTCGGCGACCAGGACCCGCTCGACGCCCTCGCGCACGATCGTCACGCCCGCCCGCGCGCAGGCCGCGAGCAGCGCCGCGACCAGGGCGCGGTTGTCGATCTGGTGGTCGTCCTCGACGTGCAGGCCGCCGGTGATCGCCGGGGACAACATGGGTTCGAGGCGGCGGCACTCGCGGCTGGTCAGCCAATCCGAGCGCAGGCCGAGGCGTTCCTGGTAGGCGTGCAGGTCCTTGAGCACCGCCCGATCGTCCGCGTCCAGCGCGACCGCGATCGTGCCGCACGCGCGGTAACCCGAGGGCAGTCCCGCGGCGTCGGCCAGCTCGGCGGCGAACTCCGGGTAGCGCCGGGCGGATTCGATGCTCAGCCGGAGCAGGCTCTCCTCGCCGTACTGGAGTTCGGAGACGGGCGTGAGCATGCCCGCCGCGGCGTGCGAGGCGCCGGTGCCGGGGGCGGGGTCGACCACGGTGACCGCGAGGCCGTGCCGGGTGCGGGCGCGCCAGGCGATCGACAGTCCGACGACGCCCGCGCCGACGACCACGACGTCGACGCCCGGGGGGCCGGCCGTGCCGGTGTTGGACATGATGAGCAGAACTCCCTTCGCCGGTATGACCCGGATCAGGTTCGGACGGTCGGGGGCTCGCAGCCCCCCTCTCAGCCCGGTCTCACCGGGCTCCCGTGACCTCTCCACACTACGACACGTCCCGGGCGCCATCCGGGGCGCCCGAGCGGCGCCCACCGATCTCCTTGACTGAGTCAAGACCCTGCTCGTCGGCGACCCGGGCGCGCGTCATAGGCTGCCCCGCATGGACAACGTGCTCGTCGTGGGTGCCGGCATGGCCGGCCTGCAAACCGTGGTGGCGCTGCGGGAACAGGGGTACGCCGGGCGCGTCACCCTGCTCGGCGCCGAGGCGCACGCGCCGTACGACCGCCCGCCGCTGTCGAAGGAGGTCCTGGCCGGCAAGACCGACGACACCTCCTTCGAGGCGGACTGGGCCGCGCTCGACACCGAGGTGCTGTTCGGCCGCACCGCCACGGGGCTGCGCGAGGGCGCGGTGGACACCGACGCGGGACCGATCGCCTACGAGCGCCTGGTGATCGCCACCGGATCGCGCGTGCTGCACCTGCCCGGCGCCGCCGAGGTGCCCGGCGTGCATGTGCTGCGCACCATCGACGACGCCCGCGCGCTGCGCGCCGCGCTTGTGCCCGGCGCGCACGTGGTGATCGTCGGCGCGGGCTGGATCGGTGCCGAGGTGGCCACCGCCGCGGCAGCCGCCGGCTGCCCGACCACCGTGGTCGAGGCGCTGCACGCCCCGCTCGCCGGGCCCTTCCCCGACGCGATCGGCGAGCGCTTCGTGCCCTGGTACGCCGAGGCCGGCGTGGAACTGCTGCTCGGCGCGCGGGTGGATCGCCTGGAGCCGGGCGCGGTACACCTGACCGACGGCCGCCGGCTGCGCGCCGACGCGATCGTGGTCGGCATCGGTGTGCGCCCGGCCACCGACTGGCTGGCGGGATCCGCCGTCGCCCGCACCGCGCGGGGCTTCGTCGAGGTGGACGAGTACCTGGCCACCTCGATGCCCGGGGTCCACGCGGTCGGCGACTGCGTCGAGTTCCCGTCCGCCCGCTACGGCACCCGGATGCATGTCGAGCACTGGGACAACGCACTCCAGGCGCCGCGCGTGCTCGTGACCAACCTGCTCGGCGGCGAACAGGCCTACGACCCGGTCCCGTACTTCTGGTCCGACCAGTTCGGCCGCATGGTGCAGTACGTCGGCCGGCACGGCGAAGGCGACGAACTGGTGTTCCGCGACGCCGGCGAGGACGGCAAGTGGTCCGCGGGCTGGTTCGCCGGCGACCGGCTCGTGGCGCTGCTCGCGGTGGCCCGCCCGCGCGACCTCGCCCAGGGCCGCAAACTCGTGCAGCTGGCCACCCCGGTGGACCGGGAACGCTTCGCCGACCCGGAGAACCCGCTCAAGTCGACGGTCCGGTGACCGGCGCCGGCAAGCGGGACCGGCCACGGAACCTAGACTTGGCCGGATGAGCGAGATCGACCCGAAAATCGAAGCCCTCGTCCCCGCCTGGGTGACCCTCCCCGAGATCGCCGAGATCCTCGGTGTGGACATCCTCAAGGTCCGGCAGCAGCTCAAGGAGCGCAAGTTCCTTGCGGTGCGCCGCGGCGAGCACCGGGCGCTGCAGGTGCCCGCCGACTTCTTCCAGGACGGCAACATCGTCAAGGGCCTCGTCGGCACGCTGACTCTGCTCGCCGACTCGAACTTCTCCGACGAGGAGGCGCTGGAGTGGCTGTTCACCGCCGACGACACGCTGCCGGGCACGCCGGTACAGGCGCTGCAGGAGAACCGGATGACCGAGGTGCGGCGACGCGCCCAGGCGCTGGCGATCTGAGGCCGGGCCGATGACGAGCCGTCAGGAACGGTTGGCCGACGCGCGCCTGTACCTGTGCACCGACGCGCGGGAGCGGCAAGGCGACCTGCCCGCGTTCCTGGACGCGGTGCTCGGCGCGGGCGTGGACATCGTGCAGTTGCGGCAGAAGGGCCTGGAGGCCCGACCGGAGCTGGAATACCTGGAGGTGTTCCGGGACGCCTGCCACCGACACGGGAAGCTGCTCGCGGTCAACGACCGGGCCGACGTCGCGCATACGATCGCCCCCGACGTGCTGCACCTGGGACAGGACGACCTGCCGGTCCCCGCGGCCCGGGCGATCATCGGCGGCGACGTGCTGATCGGGCGCTCCACGCACGCCGAGGCCGAGGTGGACGCGGCGCTCGTGGAGCCGGGGGTGGACTACTTCTGCACCGGACCGGTGTGGCCGACCCCGACCAAGCCGGGCCGCCCCGCGCCGGGTCTGGACCTGGTGCGGTACACCGCCGCGCTGCGCCCGACCCGGCCGTGGTTCGCGATCGGCGGCATCGACCTGACCAACCTCGACCAGGTGCTGGCCGCCGGGGCGACCCGGGTGGTGGTGGTCCGGGCGATCACCGAGGCAGCGGACCCGGCCGAGGCGACGGCCCGGTTCGTCGAACGGCTGACCTCGGGCTGACCCCGGGCCGACCGACCGCACCCGAGCAGCGGTGTACGCGGTTCGGGTGTCGTTCGGCGCGTACGGCCGCGCGATCGGCTCGGTGCGATGGGTGGGCCGGCACGATGCGGGACATGTCCGGTGCCCAGCGGCGCAATCTGATCGTCGTCACGGTGCTCGCGCTCGTCGCGGCACTCGCGTTGGTCGTCGCGCTCACGCGCGGCGACGGCGACGACGGCGGCGACGGGTCGCGTTCCGGCGGGGCGACCCGGACGCCGGCGGCGTCCACCGCGGCCGGCACGTCCGTCGGCACCGCGTCGGTGTCGCGCCGCGGCGACACCGCGTCCGCGCGCCCCACCTGGGTGCCCGCCCGGATGCGTACCGTCGCCGCCGGCGACCTGCCCGCCGAGGCCCGCGAGACGCTGGCCCTGATCGCGGCCGGCGGCCCGTTCCCGTACTCCCGCGACGGCATCGTCTTCGGCAACCGGGAGAAGCTGCTCCCCGGCAGACCCGACGGCTACTACCGCGAGTACACGGTCCGCACCCCCGGGTCCGCCGATCGCGGCGCACGGCGGATCGTCACCGGCAAGAACACCGAGCGCTTCTACAGCGACGACCACTACGCGAGCTTCGCGGCCGTCCTGCCCTGACCCGCGACGCGGTGTGCGCCGATCGGGTGGTTGGGCTCGCGGATGGCGCATTCCGGCCGAGTCGGATCGATCCGGCGTCCAGACTGCCGAGATGGACACACCCGACGTCTCCTTCCGTCCGGGGTCCGCAGAGGATGCCCGCGCCCACGACCTGCCGCACCCCGCGACACCCACGACGATGCCCGGCCGAACCCGGATCCCGAGCCCTCGGCTCGCGGTCGGCGCCCCCGGGACGCCGGCGCCGCGCCCGAGCGCGACACCGGACAACGGGGGCGCGCTGCTGTTCCCGCTGCTCGTCCTCGCCGCCGTGATCGGCGGGATCTACCTGGTCGGCCGCAATCCGCCGCAGGCGCTGTCCGAGGACGGGGACGAGCACCCCGCACACCTGCACCGGGGACGCATCGCCGAGCCCGAACACCACCGACCCGCGACCCTCGGCACACCGTTCGCGCTCGGCCCGGACACCCACGCCCGCCCGCTCCCAGCGCGTGTCTTCAAGCCCCCGCCGAGCACCACGACGCCCGGCACCGCACCTCGCCGCCCCGGAGAAACAGGCGAATAGAACCACTATGCACCTGCTTCTCCGGCACGCCGATGCACGGCACCGGACGCGCGGAGCCCGACGGGGGCTTGAAGACACGCGCTAGACGCTGCGCACCGTGGCGGCGTCGACCAGCTCGCGCAGCACTTCGCGCGCGTCCTCGGCGATCGGCGCGCCGGCCAGGGCGGTCAGGGCCCGCGCGGTCAGATCGGTGATCATCGTCTCGACGTCGGCGAGCGCGCCGGTGTCCTCGATCACCGCGCGCAGTTCCTTGACCCCGGTGTCGCTCAGCGCCGGATCGCCGACCAGCGCGGTGAGCACCTCGCCCTGGGCGGCGTCGGCCCGCTCGCCGGCCAGCGCGAGCAGCACGGTCCGCTTGCCCTCGCGCAGGTCGTCCCCGGCGGGCTTGCCGGTCCGCTCGGGGTCGCCGAAGACACCGAGCACGTCGTCGCGCAGCTGGAAGGCCTCACCGAGGGGCAGCCCGTAGGCGGAGTAGGCGGCGAGGGCGGCCGGGTCGGCGCCGGCCAGGGCGGCCCCCACGTGCAGGGGGCGCTCGATCGTGTACTTGGCGGACTTGAACCGCATCACCCGTCGTGACCGCTCGACCGAGCCGCCGCCCATCGCCTGCTCCAGCACGTCGAGATACTGGCCCGCCATCACCTCGGTGCGCATCACGTCGAACAGCGGCTTGGCCGCGCGCAGCGCCCGGTCGTCCACCCCGCTGGCGCCGAACATCTCGTCGCACCAGGACAGGCACAGGTCGCCGAGCAGGATCGCCGCCGCCGAGCCGAACGACTCGCCCGAGCCCGTCCAGCCGCTCTCCCCGTGCAGCCCCTCGAACCGGCGGTGCACGGCCGGCTTGCCGCGCCGGGTGTCGCTGCTGTCCATCAGGTCGTCGTGGATCAGCGCGCTGGCCTGGAGCAGCTCCAGCGCGGTGGCCGCTCGCACGATGGCCTCGTCCGCCTGTCCCGGACCGGCGATCCCGCGCCACCCCCAGTAGCAAAAGCCCGGGCGCAGCCGCTTGCCGCCGTCGAGCACGAAGTCGTTCAGCGCCGCGGTGACCGGGACCATGCCCTCGCCCACGTCGGCGAGCACCCGCGCCTGTCGGTCCATGAACTCGCCCAGCGCGGCATTGATCCGCTGCCGGAGGCCGCCCCGGTCCAGGGGGTGTACGGGGAAGGATTCGGCAGCCATGGAGTCTTCCGTCGAAGGCGGGGAAACGAACAGGAAATACGGGGCAGCCTAACTTGCGCCGGGTGCGAGTTCCCTGGTCGCCCGCCACCGAGCCCGACTCGCCCGGTCGTCTCGCGGAGTGGAAGGTCTACCTCGCCGCGCGGAACGCCCGATAACCTGCCTGCATGTCTCTCGGTGCGGCAGCCACCCGAATCAGTCGAACTCCGGCCATTCGCGATCTCCTCGCGGACGGCACCCGGTCCTTCTCCTTCGAGTTCATGCCCCCACGCACGGAGGCGGGCACCCGCACCCTGTGGGAGGCCATCCGCCGCGTCGAGGCACTGGCGCCGACCTTCGTCTCGGTCACCTACGGCGCGGGCGGCTCCAGCCGGGGCCTGACCGTCGACACGACCGAGCGCATCGCCACCGAGACCACGCTCACCCCCGTGGGGCACCTCACCGCGGTCGGCCACTCGCGCGCCGAGCTGCGCAACATCATCGGGCAGTACGCCAACGCGGGCGTGCGCAACGTGCTTGCGCTGCGCGGCGACCCGCCGGGCGACCCGAAGGGCGAGTGGATCGCCCACCCCGACGGCTTCACCTACGCCGTCGAGCTGGTCGAGCTGCTGCGCGCGTCCGGCGACTTCTGCGTGGGCATCGCCGCGTTCCCGGAGATGCACCCGCGTTCGAACAACTGGGACGAGGACATCCGGCACTTCGTGGCCAAGTGCCGCGCGGGCGCCGACTACGCGATCACCCAGATGTTCTTCGACGTCGAGGACTACCTGCGCCTGCGCGACCGGGTCGCGGCGGCCGGGTGCGACATCCCGATCATCCCCGAGGTGATGCCGGTGACCAGCCCGACCACGCTGGTGCGGGCCGGCGAGCTGAGCGGCTGCTCGGTGCCGGCCGACCTGTCGGCGGCGGTCGAGGCGGCCGGCGACGACCGGGCGGCGGTGCGCACGATCGGGGTGGAATACGCCACCCGGATGTCCGAGCGGCTGCTCGCCGAGGGCGCGCCGGGCCTGCACTTCATCACCTTGAACCGGTCGACCGCGACCACCGAGATCTACCAGAACCTCGGGCTGGACGAGGGAGCGGGCGCGGCGCGGGGAGCCGGCTCGACCGAAGTCGGCTGACCCGCTTTCGTCCCGACGGCCGGTTCACCCTCCAGCGCGTGTCTTCAATCTCCCGTCGGGCTGCGCGGCGTGAGCGCGGCGAGGAGCCCGAAGGGCGGATGCCGTGCATCGGCGTGCCGGAGAAGTAGGTGCACAGTGGTTCCATTCGCCTGTTTCTCCGGGGCGGCGAGGTGCGGTGCCGGGCGTCGTGGAGCTCGGGGGGGTTCGAAGACACGCGCTAGGGTGAGGCCACGCACCGGTGACGGAGGGATCGACCGTGCAGTTCGGCCTGGTGGTGCTCTACATCCTGTTCGTGCCGATCGGACTGTGGCTGCTGACCGAGGTGTTGTGGCAACACGGTGCCCCGTTCCGCTACCGCGTGCTGGCCTTCGTCGGCTTCGTCGGCGTGGCCGCCGGCGTCGGCATCAAGAACCCGGTGGTGGTCGGCATCGGCGCGTTCTGCTTCGCGGTCGGCCAGTTCCTGACCACCCGCTATGTGCGCAAGGCGTACCACCACGGCTGGACGGTCAGCGGTCGCCGCCCGAAGGGCCGCCGGGCCAAGGCCCGCTGAACCCGGCCGGACACCGCGAGCCACGCCCTACGCGCGCCCGATCAGCTCCGCCACCAGCGCCGCCGACATGCCGACCCGGGGCAGCCCGCCACCCGGATGGGCACTCGCGCCGACCGAGAACAGACCCGGTACGGCCGACCGGTTCGGCACCCGGCGCGGCGCGCTGCGCGGCCCGTCGGCGCCCGCGCCCGGTACCGCGCCGCCCGGGGCACCGGTGGCCGCCGCCACGTCGGCCGGGGTGCGCAACTCGGACCACAGGACCCGGTCGCGCACGTCGAGGCCGCGCCGGGCCATCAGGTCGAGCAGGGTCGCGGGGTAGGCGTCCCGGACGGCGGCCGAGGCCCAGTCCACGACGCCGTGTGGCGGCACGCGCAGCTGTACCGTCCACGCGCTGTGCCCCTCGGGGGCCAGCGTCGGGTCGTCGGGGGCGAGGACGCACACCGTCGGATCGCTCGGCGGCGCGGGGCGTCGGGCGAACAGCGCGTCGGGCTCCCGGCCCGGATCGTCCGCGAACAGATAGGTGCGGTGCGGCGTCCCGGGGGTGTGCCCGCGCAGCGCGAGATGCAGTTCGAGCGTCGCGGAGGCGGCCGGCACCCGCCGCGCCCCGGCGGCCCCGGGGCCGGACAGCAGCCCGGCCGCGTGCGGGTCGGTGGGCAGGTCGGTGATCACGATGTCGGCGGCCAGGTGCCCGCCGTCGGCCAGGCGCACCCCGCCGACCCGGTCGCCCTCGCGTTCGATCGCGACGACCTCGGTGTCGGTGCGCACCTTCACCTTCCGCTGCAGGCAGCGCGCGTGCAGAGCCTCGGTCATCCGGTGCAGGCCGCCGCGCACCCACCACACCCCGAAGGTCTCCTCCAGGTAGGGCAGCGTGGCCAGCATCGCGGACGCCTTGCCCGGATGGCAGCCCGCCTCGGCGGCGAAGCGCTCCAGGTGGGCGCGCAGCCGGGGATCGCTCAGCGTGGCCCGGCCGAGCGAGCGCAACGAGCGCCACGGGGCGGTCACGCGCAGGTCGGCCCGCCCGCTCCCGGCACTGCGCAGCCGTTCGGCCCGCCGGGCCGGGTCGGCCAGCAGCGGTGCTTCGATGAAGCTCTTCCGGGTGACCCCCCACATCTCGCCGGCCCGGTGCAGCAGCCGCTGCCAGTCGTCGCCCGCGCCCGCCCCGAAGCCCGCCTCGAACGCGTCGTGGGTCCCGGACCGGGAGGCGTTGGGGAGGTCGACGACGGTACGCGCCCCGGTCGCGGCGGCGAACGACTCGCGGGTGGGGGAGGCGAGCGGGACCAGGTCCACCACGTCCTCGATCGCCGCGCCGGTCTTGAGGAACAGGTCGCGGTAGACGGCCGGCAGCGTGAGCAGCCCGGGGCCGGTGGTGAAGGTGAAGCCGTCGCGGACGATCGACCCGGAGGCGCCGCCGGTCGAGGACGATCGTTCGCAGATCGTCACCTCGTGCCGAAGCGTGGCCAGCCGAGCGGCCACCGCCAATCCACCGATACCTGCGCCGACGATCACAATGCGAGCCACGTCGGTAGAGCGTATATGCGGAAGCGGGGGGGCCCGCCCCCCCCCCCCGCCCGGGGCCCCCCCCCCCCCCCCCCCCCCCCCCCCCCCCGGCCGGGCCCCCCCCCCCCCCCCCCCCCCCCCCCCCCGCCGAGAGCAAGCCAGCGCGGGGCCCCCCCACCGCGGGGGGGC